>JBBQVF010000008.1:0-70542 GCA_038211805.1 Burkholderiales bacterium
CGCCCTGGCCCTTCGGGTTGAAGCTGGAAATGGGCTGATCCGTCGTTGCCAATGCGCGCCATGCCGACAGGCATGGCTGTGCTTGGCGCCTATGCTGAGCCCATTTCCAGCTTCAACGCAGGCCCGTCCCCAAGCCCGACAGCCTCCTAGACCGCCCCGTACAACAGCTTGCGCTGTGCGGTGTAGGCCCACCAGGGTGCCGGTGCCGCGCCGCGCATGAAGTCGGTGGCGGCCATGAAGGTGTCGAGCACGCAGGGGTCTTGCCGCTTGCCGCTGAGCACACAGAGCGACTGGTACAGCACGAACGCGTCGCGGTGCGCCAGCTCACGCGGGTGGGTGATGCCCAGGGCGCGCAGGTCGGCCGCCATGGCCGGGCCGATGTTGGGCAGGTCTTCGAGCCGGTGACAGCCGCTGGCCGAGGGCGCCTTGGGCGATTTCAGCGCCATCGGACGGCGTTTTGCCGCCGAGGTGGCGGAACCGGTGGACGACCCGGCGCACGATCCGGCGCCCGATCCGGCGCATGATCCGGGGAGACCCAGCCCCGTCATCGGCGGGCCCGGCAGGTCGGCGCGGGCCATCGCTACATCATCATGTTGTTGCGGATCAGCCCGACAGCGATGCCTTCGAGCTCGAAACCGTCGCCCTCGGTCACGACGATCGGCTGGAAATCGGGGTTCTCGGGCAGCAGCTTGATGCCGTGGCCACTGCGGTGCAGCCGCTTGACGGTGACGTCATCGCCCAGCCGGGCGACGACGATCTGGCCGTGCTTGGCGTCGCTGGCCTTTTGCACCGCCAGCAGGTCGCCGTCCATGATGCCGGCGTCGCGCATGCTCATGCCGCGCACCCGCAGCAGGTAGTCGGGCTTGCGCGCGAACAGCGTCGACTCGACGACGTAAGTCTGGTCGATGTGCTCTTGCGCCAGGATCGGGCTGCCGGCCGCCACCCGGCCCACCAGCGGCAAGGTCAGCTGCATCAGCCCGGGCAATGGCAGCGAGAACTGCTTGTTGCGGCTCTGGTTCAGCGCGCGCAGGGTTTCGGTGCGCAGGCGGATGCCGCGCGAGGTGCCGCCCACCAGTTCGATCACGCCCTTGCGGGCCAGCGCCTGCAGGTGTTCTTCGGCGGCGTTGGCCGACTTGAAACCCAGCTCGGCGGCGATCTCGGCTCGCGTGGGCGGCGCGCCGGTGCGTTCGATCGCGCTTTGCACCAGGTCCAGAATCTGCTGCTGGCGGGCGGTGAGTTTGGGGCTGTCTTCGATGGGGTCCATGGCGGCGCCTGAGTTTTTAACCAGTCACTGTATTTTCATCCATGTCGGGGCTTCATGACAAGCAACATCGATCAATCCCTGGGTGCCGTGGTCGTGCTGGGCACCGGCGGCACCATCGCCGGCGCGGCGGTCGATGCCGGCGACAACGTGGGTTACACCGCCGGCCAGCGCTCGGTGGCCGAGTTGCTGGCCGCTGCGCCGGCGCTGGCGCATCAAGCCATCGAGGCCGAGCAGGTCGCCCAGCTCGACAGCAAGGACATGGACGCGGCCACCTGGCAGCGGCTGGCGCAGGCCGTGGCGCGCCACGCGGCGCGGCCCGAGGTGGCCGGCATCGTCATCACGCACGGCACCGACACGCTGGAAGAAACCGCCTGGCTGCTGCAGCGGCTGCTGGCGCCGGCCAAGCCGGTGGTGCTGGTGGCCGCGATGCGGCCGGCCACCTCGATCGCGGCCGACGGCCCGCAGAACCTGCTGGATGCGGTGGCCGTGGCGCGCACGCCCGGCGCACGCGGCGTGGTGGCGGTGCTGGCCGGACGGGTGCACGCGGCCGACGCGGTGCGCAAGGTGCACCCCTACCGCCCCGACGCCTTCAGTTCCGGCGACGCGGGGCCGCTGGGTGTGGTGGAAGAAGGCGTGCTGCGGCGCTTTCGCGACTGGCCGGCGGGCCAGCCGCTGGGTCTTGGCCGGATCGCCACCGACCCGGCTGGCTGGCCCTGGGTCGAGATCGTCACCAGCCATGCCGGCGCGCGCGGCGACGCGGTGCGTGCGCTGTGTGCGGCCGGCGTGCAGGGCCTGGTGGTGGCCGCCACCGGCAACGGCGCGGTGCACCAGGCGCTGGCGGCGGCGCTGCAAGCCGCCGAGGCCGCCGGCATTCCGGTCTGGCGCACCACCCGCTGCGGCGCGGGCGCGCTGGTGGGCGCCGACAGCGGGCCGGCAGCGGCGATGTCGCCCTGGCAGGCCCGGCTGGAGCTTCAGCTGCTGCTGCTCGCCCCACCCATCAGCGTGGCGCCCGTCGGCGGCTGAGCGCAACCAGGCCCAGCAGGCCGCCGGCCATCAGCGCCCAGGTACCGGGTTCGGGCACCGGTGCGGTGTAGCTGCCCAGCTCGGCCGCACTCACGGTGTAGGCGTGCAGCACGCCGGGCAGCAGTCGCAGGCTGCTGTTCCAGGTGGCCGAGGTCAGGGCATTCGAGGTCAGCACGCAGCCGGTCTTCAGGTCCAGCGGGCACTGGATCGAGCTGGCGTAGGGGTCGGCAGTGCTGAAGTCGAACCAGACGTCGAACTGCGTGCCGCCGTCGCCCTGGGTGACGCTGTAGTCGTTGTCGGTGCCGGCCAGCAGCAGGTAATTGCCGTTCGCCAGCTTCGGGCCGATCGCCAGGCCTTCCCACTTCTCGGGTGACTTGTTGCCCAGCGCGGCCAGCGTGTCGGCGTCCAGGTCGAGCACCTGCGCCGATTTGCTCACCTTGGTGAACACCGCGCCGGCACCATCGAGGTCGATCGTGCTCACGTCGGTGGCGCCGGCCAGGTCGATGCGGAAGACCTCCTTGTCGGCGGTGGCGAACGTGGCACCCACGCCCACGCCGCGGTTGTTGCGCTCGATCACGTAGAACTCGTGGTCGTTGATCGCCACCAGCGCCGACGTGCCCTGGCCCTGGTTGGCGCGCTTCATCTGGTAGGCGTACTGCGCCACGGCCGTGCCGCTGGCCAGGTCGTACTGGACGATCCGGCTGATCGAGCCGTTGCCGCCGCCTTCGTCGAGCATCGCGCTCTGCAGCATGCCGAAGGCGTACCGGCCATCCGGGCTGATGGCCAGGCCTTCCATGCCGCGGTTGGTGCGCTTGCCGGCGGTGTTGCCGGTGTCGCCGGCAAAGTTGGGGGTGCCGCTGGCGGCATGGCGCGGCACCAGGTTGGCTGGCGTGGTGAAGGTGCGGATCAGTTCGCCGTTGCGGCGGAACTCGCGCACCGACGGGCCGTACTCGTCCGAAACCAGCAGCGTGCCGGTGCGCGGGTTGATCACCAGGCCCTCGGGGTCGAAGGCCAGGCCCAGGCTGTTGGCGGGGTTGGGCGCCAAGCCGTTGAGGCCGCTGCCGCCGCTCTTGAACACCACCGTCTCGACGATCTTGAAGTTGCTGATCGCGCCGGTGGCCTGGTCGACGTCGAGCGTGAAGCGCTGTGCCCGGGTGTCGTAGCTCAGCGTGCCGCCGCCGGGGCCGCGGTCCGACAGGCCCCACCACTCTCGGCGGTTGGTGTCGTAGTAGATGTCGGAGAAGTAACCGACGCGGCCGTTGTTGACGGTGCTGCCGCCGGACAAATCGAACGCTGCGCCATCGAGCGCGATGCCGTTGACGAAGCTTGGCGCGGCAGCGGCGGCGCCGGCCAGGGCCAGCAGGGTGGCGCCAGCCATGGCGGTGGCGGGACCGCGAAGCGGATGGATCATGTCGGGATTCCTGGGGGTCGTGATGAACTTCACGACAGGCTAGGTGCCCGACATGACGCAACCGTGACAGCCACCCGGGACAGGGGGGCTGCTGTGGCCTTGGGTCGTTCGGCTCAGACCACCGTCAGCGTCACGTCGATGTTGCCGCGGGTGGCGTTGGAATACGGGCAGACCTGGTGCGCGGCGGCCACCAGTTGTTCGGCGGCGGCGCGCTCGAAACCGGGCAGCGTGATCGCCATCGCCACCTGGATGCCGAAGCCGCCGGTGATCGGACCGATGGCCACGGTGCTGGTGATGCTGACGTCGTCGGGCACCTTGATCTTCATGCCCGCGGCCACGGCCTTCATCGCGCCGATGAAGCAGGCGCTGTAGCCGGCGGCAAACAGTTGCTCGGGGTTGGTGCCGCTGCCGCCGGCGCCACCCAGCTCGCGCGGGGTGGACAGGTCGAGCTTGAGCGCGCCGTCCGACGACTGGGCGCTGCCGGTGCGCCCGCCGGTGGCGGTGGCGGTGGCGGTGTAGAGGACTTTGTCGAGTGCCATGGTGAACTTCCTTGGGTTGTGGGGGACGGTGGATCGGCCCCGGGTGGGGCCTGGAAAGGGCGGTCAGGCCGGCGCGGCCGTTTCGCTGAGAA
This sequence comes from Burkholderiales bacterium, assembly GCA_038211805.1. Lineage (GTDB taxonomy): Bacteria > Pseudomonadota > Gammaproteobacteria > Burkholderiales > Burkholderiaceae_C > Pseudaquabacterium. The sequence continues at coordinate 4,330 of JBBQVF010000008.1, forward strand.
AGGTTTGCAGCTGCTGGCGCAGGGTGGTGAGCTGGTTGGCCAGCTGGCCGATCTGCTGCAGATCGCACGCCGTGGCGCAGGCGACGGCCTGCGGAATCGGCAGCGCCTGGGCCCTGAGCGCGCGGCCGGCAGCGGTCAGGTGCAGCCGCACCCGGCGTTGGTCGACCGCATCGCGCTGGCGCTGCAGCCGGTCCTGCGCTTCCAGCCGTTTCAGCAAGGGGGTCAGCGTGCCCGAGTCGAGCGTCAACCGGTCACCCAGTTGCGACACGGTAATGGCCTCGGCCGGGCCGCTGCCGTCGGCATCCAGCTGCCAGAGCACCAGCATCACCAGGTATTGCGGGTAGGTCAGGTCCAGCGGCGCCAGCAAGGGCTTGTAAGCCTTGGTCATGGCCAGGGAGGCGGCGTACAGCGCGAAGCACAGCTGGTGGTCCAGCGCCAGCCAGTCGGCGGCTGCCGGCGCTGGCGCAGCGGCGGCAGCCTGGCCGGTGGCAAGTGGGGCCGTGGCCAACGGGGCAGTGGCCAGCGGGGCAGAGCGACGGGGCATGGCGAAAATGTATTGCACAATTAAATTGTGTTCAATTTACTTTGGTGAAGACCCTGCTGCCGCCGGGCGCTTGGGCACAATCCGCTCGTGCCGAGACCTGCCCGCATGCATCGCTGCCAGCCTGAGACTGTCGCTCGCCGCGTTGGGTGTCCGGGTCGGGTGGCGGTTGCGCGGTCGTCGGTGGACACCGACCGATGAACGCCGGCGACTTGCGTGCGGTGCTGTTGTTGCGGGCGATCGAGTCGGCCGGCGCCACCGACGATGGCCCCGACTGGGCTGGCGCCGAGGCCCGCCGGCGGCTGGGCGAGCAGGCGACGCCCGAGGCCTGGCTGGCGGAGAGGGCCCGGCTGCGCCTGGCCCGGCTGGGTCAGCAGCAGCCGGCCTGGCGGCCGCTGCTCGATGCCGCGCGGCTGGCCACCGGCCGCGGCGCTGCCATCGTGCTGCTGCTGGCGGCCGTGGCGCTGGGCGCGGTGGGCGAGCCCCTCGGTTCGACGCGCTTCATCCACTTGCTGGCGCCGCCTTTGGGGGCGCTGCTGGTGTGGAACCTGGTGGTCTACGGGCTGTTGTTGGGCCGCTCGCTGCAGCGTCGGCCGGCCGCGGCCCTGCCGCCACGGCAAGCACCCGCCGCTGCGCTGCGCCGCACGCTGCTGGGCCTGGCGGCGCGCGGGCGTGCCCGGCTCGCCGGCGCCGCATCGGCGCTGGACGCCCCGCGCGCGGCCGCCTTCGCCCGGTACCAACGCGACTGGTTCGCGCTCACCGCGCCCTGGCAAGCCTGCCGTGGCATCGCCTTGCTGCACGCGGCAGCGGCCGCGCTGGCGCTGGGCGCGCTGGCCTCGTGGTACGCCCGCGGTCTGGTGCTGGACTACCGTGCCGGCTGGGACAGCACGTTTCTCGATGCCCGCCAGGTGCGTGCGCTGCTCGGCGCGGTGCTGGGCCCGGCCGCGGCGCTGACCGGCCAGGCACTGCCCGATGTGGCGGCGCTGGGCCGCCTGCGGGTGGCCGACGGCGGCGGCGACAGCGCGGCGCGCTGGATCCACCTCTGGTCGCTGACGGTGCTGGCGGTGGTGGTGCTGCCGCGCTCGGTGCTGGCCGCCGGCGCGGCGTGGCGCGCCCGCCAGCTGTCGCACCAGTTGCCCCTGCCCGACGACGACGGCTTGCGCCGCCTGTTGAGGTCTGCCAGCGGCCAGCGCCTGAGCCTGGCGGTGCTGCCCTACAGCTACCAGCTCGACGGCGCACGTCAAGCGGCGCTGGTACAGCAGCTCGACCGGCTGTGGGGCCCGGGCGTGGCACCGCAGGTGTGCGCCAGCCTGCCGATGGGTGCCGAGGACGATCTGCCGCGCCACTTGGCGGACGCCGAGGCCGGCGATCTGCCGGCCCGCGTGGCCGTGCTGTTCGCACTGACGGCCACGCCCGAGCGGGAGACCCACGCCGCCTTCCTGCGGGCCCTGGCCGCGCTGCGCGGCAGCGCGGCCGCCCCGCTGGAGGTGCTGGTCGACGAGTCGGGCTTCCGCCAGCGGCTGGCCGGCGCCACGCTGGCCGAGCGCCTGGCCCAGCGCCGCAGCGCCTGGCAGGCGCTGCTGGCACCGTTGTCGCTGACGGCCCGCTTCGTCGACCTCGGCACCGTACCAGCCACCCCACCAGCCACCCCACCGCCTCTGCCGCCCAGCGCAGGCGCCGGATCGCCCGCCCGATGACCGCACCGGCCGACCTGTCGCTCAGCCTGGTCTCGCACACCAACGTCGGCAAGACCACGCTGGCCCGCACGCTGCTGGGCCGCGACATCGGCGAGGTGCGCGACGCCGCCCATGTCACCGAGTCCGCCGAGCCGCACCTGATGATCGACAGCCCCGCCGGCGACCGCCTGCTGCTGTGGGACGCACCGGGCTTCGGTGACAGCCAGCGCCTGGCGCGGCGGCTGGCGCAGGCCGGCTCGCCGCTCGGCTGGGTGATGACCGAGGTCTGGGACCGTTGGCGCGACCGCGCCTTCTGGGCCAGCCAGCGCGCCATCCGCCATGTGCTGGAGCAGGCCGACGTGGCGCTGTACCTGGTCAATGCCGCCGAGGCGCCCGAGGACGCTGGCTACCTCGCGTCCGAGCTGCAGGTGCTGGCGCTGCTGGGCAAGCCGGTGATCGTGCTGCTCAACCAGCTGGGTGAGCCCGGCTCACCGGCCGACGAGGCGGCACAGCTGCAGCGCTGGCGGGTGCATCTGGCCAGCCTGGCGGGTGCGGAGGGTGCGGCAGGCGCGGAGGGTGCGGCAGGCGCGGCAGGCGCGGCGGGCCTGACCGGACCGGCTACGGCCACGCCCTCGCCCTCGCCCTCGCCCTCGCCCTCGCCCTCGCCCTCGACCTCGACCTCGACCTCGGCCACGGCCACGGCCACGGCCACGCTCGGCCCGGCGCTCGGCCCGGCGCGCGCCCGTGTGCGTGCCGTGCTGCCGCTGGACGCCTTCACCCGCTGCTGGGTGCAGGAAGCCTTGCTGCTGCAGGCGGTGGCCGAGGCCTTGCCGCCCGACCGCCGGCCCGCGATGGCCCGCCTGGCCGCCGCCTGGCGCCTGCAGCAGCGCAGCACCTTCGACGCCGCGATGCAGGCGCTGGCCGATCGCCTGGTGCGGGCCGCGCTGGACCGCGAGCGGGTGCCTGCCGGCGGCTGGCGCGCGCCGCTGCGCCAGGCCGGCCTGCGCCTGGGTCAGCTTTTCGGCCGACCGGTCGACGACCCCGACGCGCCGCAGGCCCTCGCCATGGCCGCGTTGGCCGACCGGCTCGACGCCGACATCCGCCGCAGCACCGCCACGCTGATCGACCTGCACCGCCTGACGGGTGACGCCACCGGCGAGGTGCTCGACCGGCTGGCCCGTCACTTCGCCCGCCGCGAGCCGGTCAACGAAAGCCGGGCTGCGCTGTGGGGCGGCTTGGTGACCGGCGCGCTGGCCGGTTTGAAGGCCGATCTGGCCACCGGCGGCCTGACGATGGGCGGCGGCCTGCTGGCCGGCGGCGTGCTGGGGGCGCTGGGCGCGGCCGGTGCGGCGCGCGGCGTCAACCGCATCCGCGGGCTCGACCAGCCCCTGCTGGCCTGGGACGAGCGGGTGCTCGACGCGCTGCTGCGCTCGGCCCTGCTGGGTTACCTGGCGGTGGCCCACCACGGCCGCGGCCGGGGTGAATGGCGGCAGGACGACCCGCCGGCGGCCTGGGTGGCAGCGGTGGACGCCGCGCTCGCCGAGCGCCTGGCCGACCGGCAGGCGCTGTGGCAGCAGCGGGCGCAGTGGTTGGCTGCCCCTGCGCCCCGGCCGCAGGCCCTGGCCGACGACGAAGGCCGTGCCGTGCAGGTGCCGCCACCGGCTGCGGTCGAGCCACCGCCCGAATTCAGCGCAGCGACCGAGGCCTTGCTGGGCGATCTGGGCCGCACCATGCTGCACCGGCTGTACCCGGACGCTGCGGCGTTGGCCGGCCTCTAGCACGGCCTGCACGGCCTGCACGGCCGGCAAGGCCGGCAAGGCCGGCAAGGCCGGCAAGGCCGGCAAGGCCGCGCCCGCCGCGCCGAGCCATCCCACCCCTGCCGGGCCACTGGTCGCCTGGCAGCGGCCTCGGCGCCGGCCCCGGCCCCGGCGCAGCGCCCGCTGCGCGGCCAATGCCAGCCGGGCAGCGGCAACCGGGCGCAGGCTCAAGGTGCCGTCCGGCCCCTTTCAGGCGCGGTCATCTCCTACGCCCGCGCGCGCCGTTCGCTGCCGCAGCGGCCGGGTGCGGCCGATTAGTCTGATCGCCAACACCCCTGACTGGAATCGACATGAACATCCTGATGGTCCTGACCTCGCATGAACAGCTTGGCAACACCGGCAAGAAAACCGGCTTCTGGCTGGAGGAATTCGCCGCCCCGTACTATGTTTTCAAGGACGCTGGTGCCACGCTGACGCTGGCGTCGCCGCTGGGCGGCAAGCCCCCGCTCGACCCGACCAGCGACGCGCCCGACGCGCAGACCGCCGACACCGCGCGCTTCAAGGCCGATCCGGCGGCGCAGGCCGCGCTGGCCAGCACGGTGCCGCTGTCGGCGGTCAAGGCGGACGACTTCGATGCCGTCTTCTACCCCGGCGGCCACGGCCCGCTGTGGGATCTGGCCGAGGACCGGTCCTCGATCGCCCTGATCGAAGGCCTGCTGGCCGCCGGCAAACCGGTCGCCGCGGTCTGCCATGCGCCGGCAGTGTTCCGCCATGCCAAGGCGGCCGACGGTTCACCGCTGGTGCAGGGCAAGGCGGTGACCGGCTTCAGCAACAGCGAAGAGCGCGCCGCAGGGCTGACCGAGGTGGTGCCCTTTCTGGTCCAGGAGATGCTGGTCGAGCAGGGCGGCCGCTACAGCAGCGCCCCAGATTGGCAGGTGCATGTGGTGAGCGACGGCAACCTCATCACGGGCCAGAACCCGGCGTCTTCGGCGCCAGTGGCCCAAGCCCTGCTGGTTCGGCTGCAGAGCCGCCGTTCGGTCGCTGCCTGAACTCCGACCGGCACCACGACATGGCCTACACCAGCACCAACCCCTACAGCGACAAGGTCCTGCAGCAATTCGACGAGATCGACGACGCTGCGCTGGACGCCCGGCTGCAAGCCGCCCAGGCCTGCTTCGTGACGCAGTGGCGCGACACACGCTTCGCGCAGCGCCGAACGGTGCTGGCGCGCGCGGCGGCACTGATGCGCGAGCGCGCGCCGCAGTTGGCCGAATTGATCACGCTGGAGATGGGCAAGCTGATCGCGCAGAGCTTGGGCGAAGTGGCCCTGAGCGCGGCCATCCTGGACTATTACGCCGAGCATGCCGAGGCCTTCCTGGCCCCTGAAAACCTGGCCACGCCCAACGGGCAGGCCGTGGTCGAAAGCAGCCCGCAGGGCGTGCTGCTGGGCGTCGAGCCCTGGAACTACCCGTACTACCAGATCGCCCGCTTTGCCGCGCCCAACTTGATGGCCGGCAACGTCGTGATGGTCAAGCATGCGTCCAACGTGCCGCAATGTGCGCTGGCCTTCGCGCAGCTGCTGCACGACGCCGGCCTGCCCGAGGCCGCCTACACCAACCTGTTCATCAGCACTGACCAGGTGGCCCGGTTGATCGACGACCCGCGCGTGCGCGGCGTGGCCCTGACCGGCAGTGAAGGCGCCGGCGCCGCAGTCGCCGCGCGGGCCGGCAGGAACCTGAAGAAGTCGACGCTGGAACTCGGCGGCAGCGACGCCTTCATCGTGCTGGCCGACGCCGACCTGGCGCTGGCACTCAAACATGCCGTGGCCGGCCGGATGGGCAACTCGGGCCAGGCCTGCACCGCGTCGAAGCGCTTCATCGTCGTCGACGCGGTGGCCGACGCCTTCCTCGACCAGTTCCAGACGGCGCTTTCGGCGTTCGCGCCGGGCGACCCGATGGACCCGGCCACGACGCTGGCACCCCTGTCCAGCCGCACGGCGCTGGACGCGCTGGTCGCGCAAGTGGACCTGGCCGTGGCCCATGGCGCGCGCGTGCTGATGGGCGGCCAGCGCATCGCCGGTCAAGCGGGCGCCTTCATGCAGCCGACGGTGCTGACCGATGTGGCCGCCGACAACCCGGCCTACCGGCAGGAGTTCTTCGGTCCGGTGGCGATGTACTTCCGGGTTGCCGACGAGGCGGCCGCGGTGGCGCTGGCCAACGATTCGCCGTTCGGTCTGGGCGGATCGGTGTTCACCCGCGACACCGCGCGCGGCCGGCAGGTGGCCCGCGCGATCGACACCGGCATGGTGTTCGTCAACAGCGCTGCGCAGTCGTCGCCCGAGCTGCCTTTTGGTGGCGTCAAGAACTCCGGCTACGGCCGTGAGCTGTCGGCGGCGGGCATCGTGGAATTCGTCAACCGCAAGCTGATCTGGGCGGCCTGAGCATCCCCGGCCCCAGAACCTCGCCGTTGCAGGCCAGGCCAGGCCTGCGGGCCGGCGGCCCCCTGCTGGCGGCTCGGCGCGGTGGCCGGCGCGCCCGGAAAACGTGGCAAACGCGGCAAACGTGGCAAGCGCGGTAAGCGCGGTAAGCGCGGTAAGCGCGGTAAGCGCGGCAAATGCGGCGTTCGGGGCTGCCGGCGGGCCGCTCAGCCTTCGGCGGTGATCGCCTCGATCTCCGACTGCAGCGCCAGCCAGCGCTCTTCCAGCCGCGCCAGATCGGCGGTGATGTGGTTCAGGCGGCGGCCCAGCTCGGCGATCTCGGCGCCCGAGCCCCGGCCGGTCGCCAACTCGGCCTCCAACGCCGCGCGTTCGGCGTTCAGCGTCTCCAGCTTGCGGTCGATCTGATCGATCTCGCTGCGCAGCGGCCGGGTGCGGTTGGCCAGCTGGGCCCGTGCGTTGGCCGACTGTTTGCGGTCGTCGCGCTTGAAGCTGCCGGGCTGGGTGGCCGTGTCGGCGGTGGCGCGGGCAGCCGCCTTGGGGCTGCCTTGAGGCGCCGGCTTGGGTGGCGTGGCGCGCGGGGCTTCGGCCACCGGTGCGGAGGCTGCCGGCGGCAGGTAGCCCGGTATGGGCGGTGGCGCCATGCCGCGGGCATTGGCGCGCGACACGTCGAGCAGCCACTTCTGGTAGTCGTCGAGGTCGCCGTCGAAGGGCAGCACGCCGCCCGAGGTGACCAGCCAGAACTCGTCGCAGACCTCGCGCAGCAGCGAGCGGTCGTGGCTGACCAGCATCACCGTGCCCTCGAACTCGTTGAGCGCCACGCTCAGCGCCTCGCGGGTGTTCAGGTCCAGGTGGTTGGTCGGCTCGTCCAGCAGCAGCAGGTTGGGTTTCTGCCAGACGATGGTGGCCATCACCAGCCGCGCCCGTTCGCCGCCCGACAGCGTGCCCACGGTCTGGTTGACCATGTCGCCGACAAAGCGAAACTGGCCCAGAAAGTTGCGCAAGTCCTGCTCGCGCCCCTCGTTGCCGCTGGCGCCGGTTTCACGGGCCAGCCGCACCATGCGTTGCATCGGCGTGTCGTCTTCGTTCAGCAAGTCGAGCTCTTGCTGCGCGAAGTAGCCCACCGTCAGGCCCTTGCCCTCGGTGAACTCGCCGCCCAGCGGTTGCAGCGCATGGGCGATGGTCTTGACCAGGGTCGACTTGCCCTGGCCGTTGGCACCCAGGATGCCGATGCGCTGGCCGGCCATCACGCTGCGGGTGACGTGGCGCACGATCGTCACCGGCGGCTGGCCCGCCGCCAGGTTCGGATAGCCGCACGACAGCTCGCGCATCGTCAGCATCGGGTTGGGCAGGCTCTGCGGTTGGCGGAATTCGAAGTCGAACTCGGCGTCCATCAGCACCGGGCCCAGCTTGATCATGCGGTCGAGCGCCTTCACCCGGCTCTGGGCCTGCTTGGCCTTGCTGGCCTTGGCCTTGAAACGGTCGATGAACTTCTGCAGGTGGGCGATCTTCTCCTGCTGCTTGCCGAAGGCCGCCTGTTGCTGCTCCATGCGCTCGGCGCGCATCGATTCGAAGCCGCTGTAGTTGGCGCCATAACGCGTCAGCGCCGCGGCATCGAGGTGCACCGTCACCTTGGTGATCGCGTCGAGGAACTCGCGGTCGTGGCTGATCACGATCATCAGGCCCTCGTAGCGCTTGAGCCAGTTCTCCAGCCAGACCAGCGCGTCCAGGTCCAGGTGGTTGGTGGGCTCGTCGAGCAGCAGCAGGTCGGCCGGGCACATCAGCGCACGGGCCAGCTGCAGCCGCATGCGCCAGCCGCCCGAAAAACTGTTGACCGGCGCGTCCAGCTGGGCGGTGTTGAAGCCCAGGCCCAGCAACAACGCCTGGGCGCGGGCCGGTGCGTCGAAGGCGCCGGCGTGTTCCAGCTCGACGTAGGCGTCGCCGATGGCGTGGCCGTCTTCGGCGGCCTCGGCGGCGGCCAGCTTGGCGCGGGCGTCGACCAGCGGCAGGTCGCCCTCGAGCACGAAATCGGTGGCGCCTTGGGCCGTCTCGGGCATGTCCTGCGCCACCTCGCCGATGCGCCACTTGGCCGGCATGTCGAAGTCGCCCGCGTCGGCCTGCAGCCGGCCGGCGATCAGCGAGAACAGCGACGACTTGCCGGCGCCGTTGCGGCCGACCAGGCCGATCTTCTCGCCCGGGTTCAGCGTGACGGTGGCGTCTTTCAACACGACCTTGACGCCGCGGCGCAGCGTCAGGTTCTTGATCTGGATCATGGGGCAGGGTTCAGGTTGGACAAGGCGTCGCGGCCGACCCCCAGCACCTGGTCGTCGCCAGCGCTGGTGGGCAGCCAGACGACGTCGAGCGTCGGGAAGGCGTGTTCGAAATTGTCGCGTTCATGGCCGATCTCCAGCACCAGCAGGCCGTCGTCGGTCAGGTGGGCGGGCGCATCGTGCAGCAGGCGGCGGATGAAGTCCATGCCGTCGTCACTGCCGCCGCGGTTGCCGTCGAGCGCCAGCGCCGGCTCGGCGCGGAACTCGGCCGGCAGCAGTGCCATGGCGGCGCGGTTGACATAGGGCGGGTTGCACAGGATCAGGTCGTAACGCCGGCCTGCCGCCGCGGCCAGGCCATCGCCCTGCAGCAGTGTGATGCGGTCGGCCAGGCGGTGGCGGTCGACATTGATGCGGGCCACCGCCAGCGCGTCGGTGCTCAGGTCGGCAGCGTCCACGCTGACGTCGGGCCAGGCCAGCGCCGCCAGCACCGCCAGGCTGCCGTTGCCGGTGCACAGGTCGAGCACGCTGCGGGTCTGGTCGGACAGCCAGATGTCGATGCTGCCTTCGGCCAGCGGCTCGGCAATCAGCGAGCGCGGCACGATCACCCGCTCGTCCACCGTGAACGGCACGCCCTGCAGCCAGGCCTCGCCGGTCAGGTACGCGGCGGGCTGGCGGCTGTCGATGCGCTGCGCGACCAGGGCCTCGACGGCCGCCTCTTCGTCGGCGCTGACCACGCGCTCATCCACGTCGTCCAACGCATCCAGCGGCAGGCCCAGCCGCCACAGCACCAGCCAAGCGGCCTCGTCGAAGGCGTTGCTCGTGCCCTGCCCAAACGAAACGCCCGCCTCGGCGAGGCGGGCGCTGCTGCGCTCGATCAACTCAAGAACGGTCATGTCAGCAGCGATTCGAGGGTGCGGCGGTAGATGTTTTTGAGCGGCTCGATGTCGGCCACGAGCACGTTTTCGTCGATTTTGTGGATGGTGGCGTTGATCGGGCCGAACTCGACCACCTGTTCGCAGATCGGCGCGATGTAGCGGCCGTCGCTGGTGCCGCCAGTGGTGCTGAGCACCGGCGTGGCGCCGGTTTCGGCCTCGATCGCGGCACTCAACGCCTTGCTCAAGGAGCCCGGCGGGGTCAGGAAAGGCGATCCGCCCAGCACCCAGCCGAGTCGGTATTCGATGCCGTGCCGGGCGAGCAGGTCGACCACCCGCGCCTTCAGCTGATCGGGCGTCGACTCGGTCGAGAAACGGAAATTGAAGTCGACCACCACCTCGCCCGGGATCACGTTCAGCGCGCCGGTGCCGCCGTGGACATTGCTGACCTGCCAGGTGGTGGGCGGGAAATGCGCGTTGCCGGCGTCCCACACCGTGGTGGCCATTTCTGCCAGCGCCGGTGCCAGCTGGTGCACCGGGTTGCGTGCCAGCTGCGGATAGGCCACGTGGCCCTGGATACCCAGCACGGTGAGCCGCGCCGACAGCGAGCCGCGGCGGCCGTTCTTGATCATGTCGCCCAGCCGGTCGACCGAGGTGGGTTCGCCGACGATGCAGCAATCGAGCCGCTCGCCGCGGGCCTGCAACGCCTCGACCACCCGCACCGTGCCATCGGTCGACGGCCCTTCTTCGTCGCTGGTGAACAGCAGCGCCAGCGTACCGGCGTGCTGCGGGTGCTGCTGCACGAATTCTTCAGCGGCCACCGTCATCGCGGCGATCGAGGTCTTCATGTCGGCGGCGCCACGGCCGTACAGCCGGCCGCCGCGGTGGCTGGGCACGAAGGGGTCGCTGGTCCAGGCCGACAGCGGGCCGCTAGGCACCACGTCGGTGTGGCCCGCCAGCACAACGGTCGGCCCGGGGCGGGCGCCGCGGTGCACCGCCCACAGGTTGGTGACGCGGAAGTGGTCCGGGCCACACACCAGGGTTTCGCAGTCGAAGCCGAGCGGTGCCAGGCGTGCGCTCACCAGGCCCTGGCAGCCGGCGTCGTCGGGCGTGACCGACGGCCGGGCGATCAGCGCCTCCAGCAGGCGCAGCGTGGGAAAGTCTGGCATCGTCAACTCGGGTTCGTTCACAAGGTTTCAGGCCGCCGGCACGGCCGGAAAACTGCCGGTGGGCGGCCGCCGCGGCACGAAGCCCTCGGGGGTCACCTCGACGACGAAGTCGGTAAATTCGGGCAGGTCGCTCTCCTCGCGCCTGGGCGCCAGGCGCGACACCGGTGTCATGTCGTTCTGCAGCCGCCACAGCAGGTTGGTCACCGAATCGGCATGCGACAGGCCCTCTTCGCGGCTGACCGCACCGGTGCTGATCAGGTGGGCGATGGCCTCCTCGAAGCTGCGCGAGCCGTCGGCCATCGACTTCTCCATCGCTTCCCGCACGCCGGGGAAATCGCCCTTCTCGATCAGCTCGGCCACCAGGTTGCTGTTGAGCATGATCTCCACCGCGGCGATGCGCCCGCCGGCCTCGGCGCGCAGCAGGCGCTGCGAGATCACGGCGCGCAAGCCCGCGGCCAGGTCGCCGAGCAGCACCGGCCGCGTCTCGGGCGGGTAGAACGACAGGATGCGGCCCAGCGCATGGTGGCTGTTGTTGGCATGCAGCGTGGCCAGCACCAGGTGGCCTGACAGCGCGTAGCTGAGCGCCGCGCTCATCGTCTCGCGGTCGCGGATCTCGCCGATCAGGATGCAGTCGGGGGCCTGGCGCAGCGCGTTCTTAAGCGCGATCTGCAGGGTTTCGGTGTCGCGGCCGACTTCGCGCTGGTTGACCACGCACTTCTTGCTTTGAAACAGGAATTCGATCGGTTCCTCGATGGTGAGGATGTGGCCTGGCAGCGTGCGGTTGCGCATCTCCAGCATCGCCGCCAGCGTGGTGCTCTTGCCCGAGCCGGTGGCGCCCACCATCAGGATCAGGCCGCGCTTTTCCATCACCAGCTGGCCCAGCAGGTCGGGCACGCCCAGCGAGTCGAGTGCCGGGATCACGTGCGGGATGTGGCGCACCACCCCGGCGATCGAGCCGCGTTGCTTGAAGGCCGAGATGCGGAAACTGCCCACCCGCTGGATCGCCACCGCCAGGTTCAGCTCGCCGGTGTCGTCCAGCTCTTCGAGCTGCTGCGGGCTCAGCACCTCGGCCAGCAGCTGGCGTGGCTGTTGCGGCGTCAGCACCTGGTCGCTCAGCTGCAGCATCTGGCCGTGGATCTTGATCAGGATCGGCATGTTGGCCGACAGGAACACGTCCGAGGCCTGGCGCTCGGCCATCAACCTCATGACCCTCTCCATGCGACCGCTCATCGAGTCTCCCGATCGGACAATTCAGGCACGCTTACCACCGCCCAGCAGACGCCGCGGGGCCGGCTTTGCCGGACCGCAGGCGGCGCCCCCTTGAGGGGGAGCGCCGAAGGCGCTGCGGGGGTGGGTCATGTTCAGGGACGGAGCAAGTCGTTGATGCTGGTCTTGCTGCGCGTCTGCGCGTCGACCCGCTTGACGATGATCGCGGCGTACATGCTGTAGGCCTGGCCGTCGGCCGCTGTCTTGGGCAGGTTGCCGCTCACCACCACGCTGCCGCTAGGCACCCGGCCATAGCTGATCTCGCCGGTCTCGCGGTTGAAGATCGGCGTGCTCTGGCCCAGGTAGACGCCCATGCCCAGCACCGAGTTCTCTTCGACGATCACGCCTTCGACCACCTCGGAGCGGGCGCCGATGAAGCAGTTGTCCTCGATGATGGTGGGGTTGGCCTGCAGGGGTTCGAGCACGCCGCCGATGCCCACGCCGCCGCTCAGGTGCACGTTCTTGCCGATCTGCGCACACGAGCCCACGGTGGCCCAGGTGTCGACCATCGTGCCCTCGTCGACATAGGCGCCGATGTTGACGTAGCTGGGCATCAGCACCACGCCCTTGGCCAGGTAGCTGCCGCGGCGGGCCACCGCGGGCGGCACCACGCGCACGCCGCTGGCCCGCATCGCAGCTTCGTCCATGTGCGAGAACTTGGTCTGCACCTTGTCGAAGAAGGCCAGATCGCCCGCGCGCATCACCTGGTTGTCATACAGGCGGAAGCTCAGCAGCACCGCCTTCTTGATCCACTGGTTGACCGTCCATTGGCCCACGCCCTGACGCTCGGCCACCCGGATGCGGCCGGTGTCGAGCTCAGCGATGACTTCGTCCACGGTCTCGCGGATCTTGGGGTCGGCGGTGGTCGGGCCGAGGGCGGCGCGGCCTTCCCAGGCCAGTTCGATCAGGTCTTGATGGGCGTAGGTGATGGTGCTGGTCATGATGGGCAGGCAGGGCAGGGTGGGGCTCAGCCCAGGGCTGAACGGTAGGCGCGGGTGAACTCGGCGATGCGGTGGGCGGCTTCCAGGCACTCCTCGGTTCCAGCCACCAGGGCCATGCGGATGCGCCCGGTGCCGGGGTTGGTGGCGTGCGCGCTGCGCGCCAGCAGGCTGCCCGGCAAGACCACCACATTGTATTGAGCGAGCAGTTGCTGGGCGAAACCGATGTCATCGCCCGGCGCAGCGCCTGCCGACGGCACGTCAGCCCAGAGGTAGAAACCGGCGTCGGGCAGGGCCACGTCCAGCACCTCGGCCAGCACCGGCGTGACTTGCGCGAATTTGGTGCGGTACAGCGCGCGGTTGGCCACCACGTGCGCCTCGTCGTTCCAGGCCGCCAGGCTGGCGGCCTGCACCACCGGGCTCATGGCCGACCCGTGGTAGGTGCGGTAGAGCAAGAACTGCCTGAGGATCGCCGCATCACCGGCGACGAAGCCCGAACGCAAGCCGGGCACGTTGCTGCGCTTGCTCAGCGAGGTGAAGGCGACCAGGTTGCGGAAGTCGGTGCGGCCCAGTTGGACGGCCGCCTCCAGCCCGCCCAGCGGCGGCTCGCCCGAGAAGTAGATCTCGGAATAACACTCGTCGCTGGCGATCACGAAGCCGTGGCGGTCGCTCAACTCGAACAGCTTCTGCCACTCTGCCAGCGGCATCACCGCGCCGGTGGGGTTGCCCGGCGAGCAGACATACAGCAGCTGGGTGCGGGCCCAGGTGGCTTCGTCGATGTCGTCCCAGCGGGCGGCAAAATTTCGCGCCGGGTCGCTGTTGGCGAAGGCCACCTCGGCACCCGCCAGCAGCGCCGCACCTTCGTAGATCTGGTAGAACGGATTGGGGCAGACGACGGTGGCGCCGGGCCGGCTGGCGTCGACCACCGTCTGCGCGAACGCAAACAGCGCCTCGCGCGATCCGGCCACCGGCAGCACCTGGGTGGCGGCGTCCACCGACACGCCGTAGCGGCGCTGCAGCCAGGCCGCCATGCCGGCCCGCAACTCGGGCGAGCCGGCGGTGGGCGGGTAGACCGACAGGCCCTTCAGGCTGCCGACGATGGCGTCTTCCACCAGCGCCGGCGTGGCGTGGCGGGGTTCGCCGATCCCCAGGCTGATCGGCCGCAGCGCAGGGTTGCCGGTGATGCCGGCGGTCAGCGCCCGCAGGCGCTCGAAGGGGTAGGGGTGCAGCTTGCCCAGCAGCGGATTCATCTGGCGATTATCGCGGGCGGCTATACAGTCGCCGACACGGTCGCAGACACCGCGGCCCAGACGGCCGCTCGTCGCCCGGGCGCGTCGCTACAACCAGCCGATGCAGTGGGCCGCGCCGCAGCGGCAGGCGAGCTTGCCTTCGTGGTGGGTCTCGCCGTAGTTGACGGTGATTTCCTCGCCGGGTGTGATCGCCCGCAGCGCATAGAACTCGATCCGCCCGCCCTGGATCGACAGCCGCGCGTTCGGGCTGCAGCCGTGGTTGGTGAAGCGCATCGGGTCGTTGCTGGCCGAGGCGTCGATCGCCTTGCGGGCCGATACCTCGACGATCATGATGCGCAGCTTGCCCACGGCGCGGCGGCGGGCCTCCGAGACGCTGATGCTCTCGCCGCGGATCTCGCCGATCTTGCGGTGTGCGGGAATGGGCTCGGCGGCAAAGGCGCCGAAGCCGTCGATGCCGCTTTTGCGCACCGCGACGTCGAACTTCTGGTACGCCGGCCGAATCATGTCCACCCCTTCGTCCGGCAGGTACGCCGGCCGGTCCCCCGAGGGGACGCGGTCCGGCTTGGGAGCGGCCCGGCGCTCGGCCCGCCCGTCGCTCGTCAAGGCCTGGCCTTGGCTGTCCAGGTCTTCAGCGCGCCCAGCGTGTTGCTGACATGGCGGTAGGGGTTGAGGCTGCTGAACTGGTAGACGATGGTGCTGTCGGGCGCGATCACGTAGCTGGTGCGGTTGGCAAAGTCGGGCTTCATCGCCAGCACCGCGTCGTAGGCCTTCATCACCGACTTGTCGGCGTCGGCGCCCACCGCAAACTTGTTGCGGCACTCGGTGGCCGAGAACCGCTTCAGCGTGTCGATGTCGTCGGCCGACACGCCGATCACCGTGGCACCCAGCGCCTTGTACTGGTCGATCGCCTCGGCGAACTGATGGGCCTCGATGGTGCAGCCGATCGCGAAGGCGGCAGGGAAGAAATAGAGCACCACCGGCCCGGTCTTCAGCGCCTCGGCCAGCGTGAAGCGGAACTGGTTGCCCGCCACCGCAGCCTCGATGGCGAACGGCGGCGCCTTGTCGCCCACGTCCAGCGCGGCCTGTGCGTTGCTGGCGGCCAGCAACAGCGCCAGCAGGGTGGCGCGGGCCATGTCACGGACGGCGTTGGCAGGTCTGGGGTTCATTGCGTATCCTTCGCGTCGATGACAGCGAGCGCAGTGGTAGCGGCTGGGCAGCAAGCCGCCCGGTTTACAGACTTTGATGATACGCACCGGGCAGCCGCCCGGCGGCGCACGCTCGCAATCGCTGCCGGGCGCTGGCTGGCGCGCGCCCTGGCGGCGGTGGTGGTGGCGCTGGCCGCCGGCTGCGCCAGCCTGCCGGCCGACGTGCAGCGGCTGCCGTCCAGCGCGCTGGCGCCGTCGGACAGCACCACGCTGGGGCGCATCGCCACCGCGTCCTCGCCCGACGTAGAGCTCACCGGCTTCCGCCTGATGCCGACCGGCCCGTTCGCGCTGGACACCCGGCTGGCGCTGATCCAGCGCGCCGAGCGCAGCATCGACGTGCAGTACTACGTGCTGCAGAACGACGCCACCGGCCGCCATTTGCTGCGCAGCCTGCGAGATGCCGCGCTGCGCGGCGTGCGCGTGCGCTTGTTGCTCGACGACCTGTACACCGCCGACACCGACCACCTGCTGCAAGGCCTGGCGGCGCACCCCAACGTGGAGGTGCGGCTGTTCAACCCGTTTCCGGCGGCTCGCGCGCAGATGTTGACCCGGTTCATCACGTCGGCCTTCGATTTCAAGCGTGTCAACCGGCGCATGCACAACAAGCTGATGGTGGTCGACGGGGCGATGGCCATCGCCGGGGGCCGCAACATCGCCGACGAGTACTTCATGCGCCACGAGCAGGCGAACTTCGTCGACCTGGACGCCTTCGTCATCGGCGAGATGCTGCCGCGCCTGCGTGGCTTCTTCGACGACTACTGGAACAGCCCGGTGGTGTTTCCGATCGAATCGCTGCTGCCGCCTGATGGTCCGCCCGAGGTACTGCGCGCGGCCTTCGACCGCCAGACCGGCCCGGCCACCACCCCGCCGCCGCTGCCGCCGCTGCCGTCGGCGGTCGACGTGCTGGGCTACGGGCCGATCTCCGAAGAGCTGAACTTCGGCCGGCTGGGCCTGGTGTGGGCCTTCGCCACCGCTTATGCCGATCCGCCGGAGCGCCTGAAGGGCCTGGGTGCCAGCTACGCGCTGGTGCCGCTGGAGGATGTGGAATCGGTGGGCTACAGCGTGCGCGACATGATGCGCGGTGCCCGCCAGGAGGTGGTGCTGACCTCGCCCTACCTGGTGCCCGGTGAACGCGGCATGTCGCTGGTGCGCGACCTGCGCGAGCGCGGCGTCAACGTCAAGATGCTGACCAACTCGCTGGCCGCCACCGACGAGCCGCTGGTGCACATCGGCTACCGCAAATACCGGGGCGATCTGCTCAGGCTGGGCGTCGATCTGTACGAGTTGAGCCCGGTGCGGGTCAAGCGGGCCAGCCGGCTGGGGTTCTTGACACCCAGCCAGGGCCGGCTGCATGCCAAGACGGTGGTGGTCGACCGCAGCAAGGTGTTCATCGGTTCGATGAACTTCGACCCGCGATCGGACAAGATCAACACAGAGATGGGCATGTTCGTCGACAGCCCGGCGCTGGCGCGCGAAGTGCTGCGGTTGATGGACCTGGACAAGCTGCAGGCCTCGTTCCGGGTCTCGCTGGCCGCCGACGGCAGCCTGCGGTGGATGGCCGCCGACGACGAGGGCGAGGTCAGCTATGACAGCGAGCCTGAGGTGGAGTGGAGCACCCGGCTGTGGCTGGAGCTGCTGGCGCCGCTGGCGCCGGAAGAGCTGCTGTAGCGCGGCCGTGTCGCGGGGTCAGAGATCCTGACCGACGTCGATGCGGTTGCCGTCCGGGTCGGCAAACACGAAGCATCGCAGGCCGAAATTGGCATCGCGCAGGCCCTTGACGATGCGTGTACCGTGGGCGACCAAGTGGTCGTACAGGGCCGTGGCATCGTCCACCATCAAGTGCGCCACGTTCTGGGCTGTGGCGAGGTGCTGGCGATCCAGGTTCAGGTGCAACTCGGCGGCCTCTTTTTCGAGGATGGCAAAACCCACCGGGTCACCGTTTTCGAACACCTTCACGAAGCCCAGCACGTCGCAGTAGAACTGCAGCGCGCGGGGCAGGTCGGACACCGACACCATGGGGGCCGTTCGGCCGAAGCGCACCGCGTGCGGCACTGGCAATGTGGAATTCATCAACACGCTCCTTCGAAGGCGGAACCGTTGGGTTGGCGCCCGGCGGTGCAGGCGGCCAAAACGGTATCGCGGCGGGCGGAGCGGTGTCCGCAAGACGCCACCAGTTTACCGATCATGTGCCGCTCGCACCACCGCCTGCACCACCGCCCACACCACCGCCCGCACCACCGCCCGCACCTGCCCGCGCCAGGTTGCGCTCGGCGCGCCAGGCCGCCAGACCCAGCGCCACACCCACCGTGGCGGCGCCTGTGGTCACCCAGGCGGCCGAGGCCCAGTGGCCGGTGGCCGCCACCACCGCAGCGATCAGCGGCGTGCCGATGAACTGGCCCAGCTGCGAGCCCTGCATGATCAGGCCCTGCAGCGCGCCGATCTGCTGCGGGCTGCGCGCCAGCACGGCCGAGCTGGTCATCACCGCGGCCGGGATCACGCCACCGATGAAAGACAAGGCCACGCACAAGGCATAGCGCAGGCCGTCGGGCCAGCCGTCCTGCACATAGCCCAGGCCACAGAGGCCGGTGAGGGTGTGCGCCACGGCGATCAGCCGGCCGCGCGGCAGGCCGCGCTGCATCAGCGCGCCGCCCAGCAGGTTGCCCGGCACGCAGGCCAACAGCATCACGCAGCTCAGCAGCGCCACGCTGGCGGGCCCGATGCCGCGCTGCTCCTTCAGGAAGGTGGGCAGCCAGACGATCAGCGCGAAGTGCTGCAGGGCCCAGACGCCGAAGGCCAGCGCCAGCAGCCAGGGCAGCGGCTGGCGCAGCACGGCCAGCGTGGGCCGCAGCGCGGTGGCATGGCCCGATGCGCCGGCCGCGGCATAGTGGGCGCGCTGCCACCAGGTGGCCGCGGCCGCGGCCAGCAGCACGGCGGCGGTCAGCGCCCACAGCCCGCGCCAGCCAGCGGCGGGCAGCAGCAGCGGCGAGAGCGCCATCGCCGGGCCCGCGCCAGCGGGCATGTAGGTGCTCCACACACTCAGCGCCATGCGGCGGTCGGCGGCCGCGGTGGCCGCGCTGACCAGTGTGGGGGCGGCCACCGCCACCGCCAGAAAACCCGCCCCTTCGACAAACCGGGTGGCGATCAGCCAGCCGAAGTCGGCGCCGCCCTGCACCGTCAGCGCGGCCAGCGAGGCAGCGGCGCTGAGCCCCAGGCCGCCCAGCACCATGGTCAGCGCGCCGATGCGCCCGGCCGCCAGGCCGAAGCCCAGCGCCGCCACCACCGCCAGCGTGGTCAGCATGGCCGAGACCCAGCCCGCCTGCACCAGGCTCAGGCCCAGTTCGGCCCGCAGGCCGGGCAGGGCCAGCGGCACCTTGCCCACGTTCATGCCCACCGCCATGCCGCCCAGCACGGCGGCCGCCACGGCCGGCCAGTGGGTGCGCGCGGCGGGCATCACCGCTGCGCTCGCCGTGGCGGTCGCCGGGCTCACCCCAGCAGTCCGCGCTCCATCGGCATCGCCGGCAGGTCGACCGCAGGCGCTGGCTTCCAGCCCTTCTGCCGGTGCTCGGCGATCACGTTGGTGTAGATGCCGCCGCGCACATACCACTTGGCGGTGATGCGGATGAAGCGTGGGTCGGTGGCGGCAACGATGTCGTCGAGGATGGTGTTGGTCACCTTCTCGTGGAACGCGCCCTCGTTGCGGAAGCTCCAGAAGTACATCTTCAGGCTCTTCAGCTCGACGCACAGCCGGTCGGCGATCATGTCGATCGTGAAATGCGCGAAATCGGGCTGGCCGGTCAACGGGCAGTGGCAGGTGAACTCGGGCACCTGGAACTGGATGACGTAGTCGCGCCGTGGCGACGGGTTCTCGAAGACCTGCAGGTCCTTGGAGGGCGCGCTGGGCGGGTTGGGCGGCATCGGCCGCTCGTTGCGCGGCGGCAGGTTCGCCGGGGTGGGCGCCAGGGCAGTGGTAGAGGCAATGCCTGGCTTGGCGGCTTTTTTGGCCATGGTGGTGGGGTCGGTCTGGAGGGGGCGCGATGGTATCATCGCAGCCGCCGGGCAGCTCCCGAATTGCCCGATTTATCCATACGAATCAAATACTTGCAGCGGCCAGCGTGCACCGGCCGGCTGCGGCCAACGGGCCAGAAGAGCCACCGCGCATGCGCCTGAACCAGATCAAGCTCTCGGGCTTCAAGTCCTTTGCCGAGCCCACCACTTTCCAGCTGCCTGGCCAGCGGGTGGGCGTCGTCGGCCCCAACGGCTGCGGCAAGTCCAACATCATGGATGCGGTGCGCTGGGTGTTGGGCGAGAGCAAGGCCAGCGAGCTGCGTGGCGAGAGCATGCAGGACGTGATCTTCAACGGCAGCGGCAACCGCAAGCCGGCCAGCCGCGCCAGCGTCGAGCTGGTGTTCAGCAACGAAGATGCGCGCGCCGGCGGTTCATGGAGCCAGTACGCCGAGATCGCCGTGCGGCGCGTGCTCACCCGCGACGGCGGCAGCAGCTACTTCATCAACAACCAGGCGGTGCGCCGGCGCGACGTGCAGGATGTTTTCCTGGGCACCGGCCTGGGGCCGCGGGCCTACGCCATCATCGGCCAGGGCACGATCAGCCGCATCATCGAATCGCGCCCCGAAGAACTGCGGCTGTTCCTCGAAGAAGCCGCCGGCGTCAGCAAGTACAAGGAGCGCCGCCGCGAGACCGAGCACCGGCTGAAAGACACGCGCGAGAACCTGACCCGGGTCGACGACATCCTGCGCGAGCTGAACGCCAACCTCGACAAGCTGGAGCGGCAGGCCGCGGTCGCAGAGCGCTACCAGGCGCTGCAGGAAGCCGGCACGAGCAAGCTGCACCAGCTGTGGTTCCTGAAGCACCGCGACGCTGCCACCGAAGAAGCCCGCGTGGCCAAGGCGGTGGCCGAGGCCACCAACGCGCTGGAAGCCCGGCTGGCCGAGCTGCGCCATGTCGAGGCCGGCCTGGAATCGGTGCGGCAGGACCACTACGCTGCCAGCGACGGCCTGCACGCCGCGCAGGGTGAGCTGGCGCAGGCCTCGCTCGAAGTGAGCCGGCTCGAAGAGCGCATCCGCTACGTGGTCGAGAGCCGCCAGCGCGCCCAGCAGCGTCTGGTCGATCTGCAGGCCCAGATCGGTCAGTGGCAGCAACGTCGCGATGACGCCGCGGCCGAGCTGGAGACCATCGCCGAGCAGATTGCCAACGCGCAAGAGCAGGCCGAGATCGGTGCCGCCCAGGCTGAGGACCAGTCCATGAGGCTGCCCGAGGTCGAGGGGACCGTGCGCGCCGCCCAGGGCCGCGCCAACCAGCAGCGGCTGCAGGTGGCTGCGGTGCAGCAGCAGATCCAGGTGCTGGCCGCCGACAGCCGCCACATCGAGGAGAGCGCCAAGTCGCTGCGGCTGCGGCGCGAGCGGCTGCACACCGAGCGCCGCGGCCTGGCCACGCCCGATCTCGCCCGGTTGGCCGAATTGCGCAGCCAGAGCGTGGCCGCCGACGAGGCCAACGCGGTCGCTGAGGCCCGGTTGCACGAATTGCAGGAGCAAGTGCCGGCGCTGGACGACCAGCGCCGCGCCCAGCAGCAAGCCGCCAACGCCGAGGCCGGCCAGCTGGCCGGCCTCGGTGCGCGGCTGTCGGCACTGCGTGCGCTGCAGGACAAGGTGCAGACCGAGGGCAAGTTGAAGCCCTGGCTGGCCCGGCATGGGCTCGACACCTTGAGTGGCTTGTGGACCCGCATCCACATCGAGCCGGGCTGGGAGAACGCGTTGGAGGCCGCCCTGCGCGAGCGACTGGGCGCACTCGAAGTCGGCCGCATCGACACCGTGCGCGCCTTCGCGGGCGATGCGCCGCCGGCGCGGCTGGCGTTCTACACGCCACCGGCCAGCCTGCCTGCCCAGCAAACCGCCAGCGCCTTGGCCAGCGCCGACCCCGCGCTGCCACGGCTGAGCGACCAGCTGCGGCTGGGCCGGACCAGCGCTGACGACAGTCTCGCGGCGCTGCTCAACGACTGGCTGGAGGGTGTCTTCACCGCAGACACCCTGGACGACGCACTGGCCCAGCGCGGCCAGCTGGGCCACGGCAAGGTGATCATGACCCGCGCCGGCCATGCGGTCAGCAGCCACGCAGTGGCCTTCTACGCGCCCGACTCCGAGCAGGCAGGCCTGCTGGCGCGGGCACAGGAGATCGAACACCTTGACCGCCAGCAGCGTGCCCAGGCCCTGATCAGCGACGAGGCGCGTTCGGCGCTGGTGCGCATCGAGGCTGCCTGCACCGAGGCCAACCTGAGGCTGGTGGCGGTGCGCCGTGACGCCGCCGAGGCCCAGACCCGCGCCCACCAGCTGCAGGTCGACACGCTGCGCCTGGCCCAGCAGGCTGAAGCGACGCAGGCGCGCAGCGGCCAGCTCGACGAAGAAGGGGCCGAGGTCGACGGTCAGCTCGAAGGCCTTGACGAACGCCGCGCCATCGGCGAGGCCCGCTTCGAAGAACTCGACGGGCAGCTGGCCACCACTCAAGAGCTACACGCCGAGCTGGAAGAAGCGGTGTTTGCGGCCGAGCGCAGCCTGGCCCAGGCCCGCGAGCAGGGCCGTGCGCTGGAGCGCCAGGCCCAGGAGAGCCAGTTCCAGGCCCGGGCGCTGGCCGCGCGCCGCGCCGAGTTGCAGCGCGCCGTCGAGACCGCCGCGCAGCAAGCTGGCAACAACCTTCTGGCCGGCGAACAACTGGAGCTGGAACTCGGCGCACTCAACGACAGTGCGGCCGAGGCCGGCCTGCAGAACGCGCTGGAACTGAAATTGCAGCGCGAGCAGGCCCTGGGTGCGCAGCGCAGCCGCTACGACGAGTTGTCGGCCCAGTTGCGATCGGCCGACGAGCAGCGGTTGCAATTCGAACGCAGCCTGCAACCGCTGCGCGACGAGATCACCAAGCTGCAGCTTGAAGCGCAAGCCGCGCAGCTGGGCGGCGCGCAGTACGCGGAGCAGTTGAAGGCGGCCAGCGTCGACCTTGAAGCACTGAATGCGCAGATCGCCGCCGACAACGTCAAGCTGTGGGGCCTGCAGGGCGAGATCGATCGCATCGGCCGCGAAGTGAACGCGCTGGGCGCCGTCAACCTGGCCGCGCTCGACGAGCTGACCGCGTCAAAGGAGCGCAAGACCTTCCTCGATGCCCAGAACGCCGACCTCGACGACGCCATCAAGACCTTGGAGGCCGCCATCCACAAGATCGACCTCGAAACCCGCGACCTGCTGGGCAAGACCTTCAACCAGGTCAATGAGCATTTCGGCCGCATGTTCCCGACGCTGTTCGGTGGCGGCAACGCGCGGCTGCAGATGACCGGCGACGAGATCCTCGACGCCGGCGTGCAGGTGATGGCGCAGCCGCCCGGCAAGAAGAACAGCACCATCCACCTGCTGAGCGGGGGCGAGAAAGCGTTGACCGCGATCGCGCTGGTGTTCGCGATCTTCCTGCTCAACCCGGCGCCGTTCTGCCTGCTCGACGAGGTGGACGCGCCGCTGGACGACGCCAACACCGAACGCTATGCCCGGCTGGTGGCCGAGATGTCGGCCAAGGGCACGCAGTTCCTTTTCATCAGCCACAACAAGATCGCGATGGAAATGGCTGAGCAGCTGATCGGCGTGACGATGCAGGAGCAGGGCGTGTCGCGCATCGTCGCGGTGGACATGGACGCCGCGGTGTCGATGGCGGAGGCGGCATGACGAGGCATCGCCGGGCCGTCCCAGGACGGATCGCTCGCCCTCGGGGGGCGGGTGCGATTCGCGCCCAGGGGGCCTCATGAACTGGCTGCAGGATCTGACCCTGATGCAGGGCTTGGCCGGCGCGGGTGGGTTGGTGCTGGTGGGGGTGGTGGTGCAGGGCGCCTGGAGCGCGCGCAAAGCCAGCCCGCGCCAAGCCGACAGCGGCGGTGGCACGCGGGTGGAGCCGTCGCTGGGCAGCGGCCTGGACGGCGCGCTCGCCCCGCCGGCGCAGGCCGGCACGGTGGCCGACGGGTTGGCCGATGACGGCAGTCCGTTCGCCGACTTGCGCCCGGCGACACCGCGTAAGACGGCGCGGCTCGACCCGCTGATCGACGCCATCGCCACGCTGACGCTCGAGGCCCCGGTCAGCGGTGAGCTGGCGCTGCTGCACCTGCCGCCGTCGCGCCGTGCCGGCACCAAGCCCTTCCTGATCGAAGGCCTGAACGCCGACTCCGGGGACTGGGAACTGCCCGCTGCAGGCCAGCGCTACGGTGAATTTCAGGCCGGCGTGCAGATGGCCAACCGCAGCGGGCCGCTCAACGAGATCGAGTACTCCGAGTTCGTACAAAAGCTGCAGGCCTTTGCCGACAGCGTGGGTGCGATGGCCGAGCTGCCCGACATGCTCGACGTGGTGGCCCGCGCCCGCGAGCTGGATGGTTTTGCCGGCGACCACGATGCCCAGTTGTCGCTCACCCTGCGCGCCAACGCCGCCGCCTGGAGCCTGGGCTACATCCAGCAGAGCGCCGGCCGCCACGGCTTCGTGCCGGGCGTGTTGCCGGGCCGGCTGGTGCAGCCTGGCGCCGAGGTCGGCTCACCGCCGGTGCTGGTGCTGGGCTTCGACTCCCAGGCGGCGTTGTCGGACGACCCCGGCGTGGCCGCGGTGCGCGAGGTGCTGTTGACGCTGGACGTGCCGCAGACGCCCGAGGCGGCCGAGCCCTTCCCGGCCTGGCACGAGGCGGCGCGCCTGCTGGCCGCCGACATGGACGCGACCATGATCGACGACCACGGCCGGCCGATCACGCTGCATGCCTTTGCCACTATCGGCGACGACCTGGGCCAGCTGTACCGCGCGCTCGAGGCGCGCGACCTGGCGGCGGGATCGCCCGCGGCGCGGCGGCTGTTCAGCTGACGCGCGGCGACGCGGGCGCGCCGAAACGCGGCTTCGGCGCAGCTGGCTTGATCCTGCACCGGGCTTGGCCGGTGCTAACTGCTATCCTCATCGGACAACCGCGGGGCAGCTTGCTGCCTGCCACCGTGAACCGGGTTGTCGGGAGTCGCCGATCCGCCGATGTCGCGCATTGCTGTTCTCATCACCAGTCTGCTGGTGCCTGCGGTCGTCTTGCTGTCGTCCATCGCCCACGCGGCGGACGACAACAACGCGCCGCAACGGGCCGACCAGCCGGCGGCCGCGTCGGGTTTCGATGCCCAGTCGGGGCGCAGCACTGAACTGACTGACCTGGTTCGGGCCGACGGCGCGGTGGTGGCTGTGGGCGGGCCGGCGGTCGACATGCCCTGGCTGCTGAGCCCGCCCGTGCGGGGCAGCGGCGGCTATCAAGGCCTGCAGACCCTGGTCGACCAACCGCCTCTGCGGCTGCGCCTGGGCGCCGGCTGGGCCCAGGTGAGTGCGACACGCGATGCGCCGCCGTTCCAGGCGCCCTCGGCCCGGCGCTGGAACCTCGACGGCACCGAGTTGGCCTGGCGCCACCCGGCGGGGGAGTGGTACGCCTCGGTGCAGCGGCGCAACTGGGGCCCGGGCTGGACCGGCAGCCTGATCCTGGACGGCGCCGCGCCGCCGCTGGCGGCCATCGGCTGGCGCCGCCCGCAACCCCTGGCCAGCCCCAGCCCGTGGTGGCGCTGGCTGGGGCCCTGGACGACCGATGTCTTTGTCGGGCGGCTGACCGGCCATCAACAGCCCGAGCGGCCCAACCTGATCGGCATGCGGTTGCAGCTGCAGCCGTTCGAGGGCCTGCAACTGGGCCTGGCGCGTGCGCTGCAATGGGGTGGGCGCGGGCGCGACGAGAGCCCGCAGTCGCTGCTGCACGGCCTGCTGGGCAAGGACAACAGGGGCACCAGTGGCATCACGGCAGAAAACGAGCCCGGCAACCAACTCGGTGGTTTCGACTGGCGCTGGCAATGGGGCGACGGGCGCCGCTTCGCCTTCTACGGTCAACTCGTCGGCGAAGATGAAAACGGCTACCTGCCCAGCGCGTACATCGTCCAGGCGGGTCTGGAGGCGCGCTGGGTGCTGCGCGGCGCCATGCTGCGCGGCTTTGCCGAGTGGACCGACCTCTCCGCGGGCCACGCCTTGAGTGGCCGCCGACCGCCTGGTATCACCTACCGCAGCGCCGTCTACCAGCAAGGCTACACCCAGGACGGCATGCTGCTCGGCCACCCGGCCGGTGGCGACGTGACCTTGGCCAGCGCGGGGCTGGTGCTGCAGGCAGCTGCGGGTCGCCTGGTGATGGTGGCGTCGCATGGCCATGCGCTGCCCACGTCGCAGCGCTTCGCCCAGGGCAGCATTTCAGGTTTCAACGCCAGTGCGCAGGTCGACCTCGACCTGCGTCAGCAACTCGGTGCCGGGCTTTGGTGGTGGCGCGACGCGGTGGTCACCCAACAGGCGCTGCAGGGCTGGTGGCGGCTGCGGTTCTGAGCGCCCCAGGGCCGGCAAGGCCAGCGGCCCGGCCCGAGTGCAGAACCCTACACTTGGCCAATGCCCTGTCCGCAATGCCTCTGCCCATGAACGATCCGGTTTCGAGCCCTGCCGATCAGGCCGCGGCACTGCGGGCGCAACTGCACCACCATGCCCACCTGTACCACGTGCTGGATGCCCCCGAGCTGCCCGATGCCGAGTACGACCGGCTGTTTCGCGCGCTGCAGGCGCTTGAGGAGGCGCACCTCGAACTGCGCAGCGCCGACTCACCCACCCAGCGGGTGATGGGCCAGTTGCTGGCGGGCTTTGCGCCGGTGCGCCATGCGGTGCCGATGCTCAGCATCCGCACCGAGACCGACACTGAAGCCACCGGCGCCGAGGCCTTCGACGCCCGTGTGCGGCGTGAACTGGCGCTGGCCGACGATGCGCCGCCGGTCGAATACGCCGCCGAGTTGAAATTCGACGGCCTGGCGATCAACCTGCGTTACGAGCAGGGCGTGCTGGTGCAGGCGGCCACGCGCGGTGATGGCGAGACCGGCGAGGACGTGACGCAGAACATCCGCACCATCGGCCAGGTGCCGCTGCGGCTGAAGGGTGATGCGCCGCCGGTGCTGGAGGTGCGCGGCGAGGTCTACCTGCGCCGCGACGACTTCGAGCGCCTGAACGAGCGCCAGCGCGAGCGTGGCGACAAGACCTTCGTCAACCCGCGCAACGCGGCGGCCGGCGCGGTGCGCCAGCTCGACCCGGCGATCGCCGCACAGCGCCCGCTGAGCTTCTTCGCCTACGGGCTGGGCGCCGTGCAGGGCTGGACCGAGCCCGACCGCCACAGCAGCCTGCTCGACGCGCTGGCCGCTTTCGGCGTGCCGGTGTGCGCCGAGCGCACGGTGGCGCTTGGCGCGGCCGGGCTGGTGGCCTTCCACCGCGCGATGGGCGCCCAGCGCGACGCGCTGCCGTTCGACATCGACGGCGTGGTCTACAAGGTCAACGACCGTGCGCTGCAGCAGCGGCTGGGCTTCGTCACCCGCGAGCCGCGCTGGGCGGTGGCCCACAAGTACCCGGCGCAAGAGCAGCTGACGGTGCTCAACGCCATCGAGATCCAGGTCGGGCGCACCGGCAAGCTGACACCGGTGGCCAAGCTGGCGCCGGTGTTCGTCGGCGGCACCACGGTCAGCAACGCCACGCTGCACAACTTGTTCGAGCTGCGGCGCAAGGGCGTGCGGGTGGGCGACCAGGTGATCGTGCGCCGCGCCGGCGACGTGATCCCCGAGGTGGTCGGCCGGCTGGCCACGTCGCCGGGCCCGCGGCCGGCCTACGTGCCCAACTTCCGCCTGCCGCGGCAATGCCCGGTGTGCGGCAGTGCGGTGCGGCGCGAGCGCGGCGGCATGGACTACCGCTGCACCGGTGGCCTGTTCTGCGGCGCGCAGCGCAAGCAGGCGCTATTGCACTTCGCGGGCCGCCGTGCGATGGACATCGAGGGCCTGGGCGACAAGCTGGTCGACCAGCTGGTCGACAGCGGCCTGATCCGCACGCTGCCCGAGCTGTACACGCTGGGCCTGGCCAAGCTGGCGGTGCTGGACCGCATGGGCGAGAAGAGCGCCGCCAACCTGGTGGCCGGGCTGCGAAAGAGCCGGCAGGCGACATTGCCGCGCTTCTTGTACGCGCTGGGCATCCGCCAGATCGGCGAGACCACCGCCAAGGACCTGGCCCGACACTTCGGCTCGCTCGACCGGATCATGGACGCCAGCGTCGATCAGCTGCTGCAGGTGCACGACGTCGGCCCGATCGTGGCCCAGAGCCTGCGCACCTTCTTCGACCAGCCGCACAACCGCGAGGTGGTCGAGCAGCTGCGCGCGGCCGGCATCCACTGGGCCGAAGGCGACGGCTCGGTCGAGAGCCACGCGCCGCAGCCGCTGGCTGGCAAGACCCTGGTGCTGACCGGCAGCCTGCCCACGCTGAGCCGCGACGAGGCGAAGGCGCTGATCGAGGCCGCCGGCGGCAAGGTGGCGGGCTCGGTGTCGAAGAAGACGAGCTATGTGGTGGCCGGTGAAGAGGCCGGCAGCAAGCTCGACAAGGCGCGCGAACTCGGCCTGACCGTGCTGGACGAAGCGGGCTTGCAGGCCCTGCTGGCCGATGGCGTGCCCGGCACCACCGCCTGAGGCCGCCGCCGGCCTGCCGCTGCGCCTGCTGGCCTGGGGCGCGCTGGGCGTGGCCCTGCATGTCGGGCTGGCCCGGTTTGCCTACGGCGTGGTGCTGCCGTCGCTGCGCAGCGAGCTGGGCCTGGACTACACCGTGGGCGGTGCGCTCAACGCGCTGCACCTGGCGGGCTACCTGGCCGGCACGCTGCTGGGGCCGGCTTTGGCGCGGCGCTTCGGCCTGGCGCGCGTGGCGCGCTGGGCCCATGCGGGGGTGGCGGCAGGCGCGTTGTTGTGTGCGCTGGCGCCCGCCAGCCCGGTGGCGGGGGTCGGCCTGCTGGCGCTGGGCCGGCTGGCCACCGGCCTGGGTGCAGGGCCGGCGGTGATCGCCATCATGGTCAGCGTGATGGCCGGCGTGGCCGAGCCGGCGCGGGCCGCTGCCAGCGTGCTGATGTGGACCGGCATGGCGGTGGCCATCCTGGGCTGCGGCCTGGGCGCCCCGTGGCTGCTGCAGCC
Organism: Burkholderiales bacterium; assembly: GCA_038211805.1. GTDB lineage: Bacteria > Pseudomonadota > Gammaproteobacteria > Burkholderiales > Burkholderiaceae_C > Pseudaquabacterium. The sequence goes on from JBBQVF010000008.1 coordinate 32,757, forward strand.
GGGTGCCTGGCGCTGGGCCTTTGCAGCCGCGGCGCTGGTGGCCGTGGCGCTGGCGGCGGGTTTTCCGGTGGTGGCCGCGTTGCCGGGCGGCCCCGGCGGTGGCCCCGGCGGCCCGGCCGGTGGCCCGGGCTTCACGCTGGCCTCGGTCGCCAGCCCGCGCTGGGCCTGGCTGGTGGCCACCTACGCCTGTTTCGGGCTGGGCTACATCGCCTACGCCACGTTCGCCGGCACCCGGATGGCGGCGTCGGCCACGCCGTTGGCCGTGGTGGCCCTGACCTGGAGCACGCTGGGCCTGGCCACCTTGTGCGGCAGCGCCGCCACCCTGTGGCTGCTGGCGCGCCCGGGGCTGCGGCCGCACGCGCTGCCGCTGGCCATGGCCCTGGCGACCGCTGGTTGCGCGGTGGCGGCGCTGGCCGGCTCGACAGCGGCGCTGGCGGGCGCGGCGCTGGTGGGGCTGGGCATGGCGGCCATACCGGCACTGGTCACGGCGGCGGCCCGGGCGCGCAGCAACGCGGCCGACTACGCCCGGGCCTTCAGCATGGCCACTGCGGCGATGGGCCTGGGGCAGTTGGTCGGGCCGGTACTGGCCGGCGCGCTGGCCGACCGGTTCGGCAGCGTGGCCGCACCCTTGTTCGGCGCGGCCGCCTACGGGCTGGGCACGGTGCTGGCCAGCATCGACCGGCGCGCGCTGCGCTGAGCACGACCGCGGGCGCCGCATCGACAGTCGCCTGCCTGACAAAATGCACCGCGAGGCGACGCTTAAAGTGCTGAGCGGTCGGGCCCGCCACCAACGGCCAGCCACCAATCACCAATCACCAGCCACCTGCTTTCAACCGCCCGCTGCAGGCCGCCACCCAGCGTTCAACCCGAGGATTGCGCATGACCCGCCCGCACCGGCCCAGCCTCCAAGACCCCGCAGCCTTGGCGACCGACCCTGCTGCCCAGGCCGCGATGCGCAGCGCGCGCCCGGCCGGCCACGGCCCCGTGCCGGCCTACGACTGGATCGCCCACCACCGGGCGGTGCGGCCCGCCAAGGAGGCCGTGCGCGAGTTGTCGCCGCCGCGCAGCCTGTCGTATGCCGCGCTCGATGCCCGCGCCGATGCGCTGGCGGTCCACCTGGCCTCGCTGGGCATTGGCCGTGGCGACCGGGTGGCGCTGCTGGCGCACAACGGCGTCGAGTTCTTCGACCTGCAGTTCGCCTGCGGCCGCACCGGGTCGATCGCGGTGCTGCTGAACTGGCGGCTGACGGTGCCCGAGCTGGCCTACATCCTCGACGACAGCGCACCGAAACTGCTGATCCACGATGCCGAGTTCACCGAGACCGCGCAGGCGCTGCAGCGCCAGTGCAGCATCCCGGCGCTGCTGTGCATCGACCGGCGCGGGCTCGCGGCGGCCAATGCCTACGAAGCGGCGCTGGACACCTGTCGCGGCCGGCCGGCCCCGCGCGAAGCGCTGAGCCACGACGACGTGGTCGCCATCCTGTACACCTCGGGAACCACCGGCCACCCCAAGGGCGCGATGATCACCCACGGCATGAACTTCTGGAACTGCAGCAACCTGGCCACGCCCGCCGGGGTGGGCCAGGACACGGTGCACCTGTCGGTGCTGCCGCTGTTCCATACCGGCGGGCTCAATTGCTACAGCAACCCGGTGCTGCATGCCGGCGGCACGGTGGTGATCATGCGCACCTTCGACCCCGGCCATGCGCTGCGCGTGATCGGTGATCCGGCGCAGCGCATCAGCCATTTCTTCGGCGTGCCCGCGCCCTACCAGTTCATCGCCCAGCACCCCGACTTTGCAACCACCGACCTGTCGCGCCTGCGCAGTGCCGGCGTGGGCGGGGCGCCCTGCGCGCTGGCCATCCTGCAGGCCTGGGCCGACCGCGGCGTGCTGCTGATGCAGGGCTTCGGCATGACCGAGACCAGCCCGGCCTGCATCTTTCTCGACCCGGCGGACGCGCTGCGCAAGCTGGGCTCGACCGGCAAGGTGCTGATGCACACCGAGGCCCGCATCGTCGACGCATTGGGCGCCGATTGCGGCCCGAACCAGATCGGCGAGCTGTGGGTGGCCGGCCCCAACATCACGCCCGGCTACTGGAACCGCCCCGACGCCACCGCCGCAGCCTTCGAAGGCCGCTGGCTGAAGACCGGCGACGCGGCGCGCATCGACGACGAAGGCTTTTTCTACATCGTCGACCGCTGGAAGGACATGTACATCTCGGGCGGCGAAAACGTCTACCCGGCCGAGGTGGAAAACGTGCTGTACCAGCTGCCGCAGGTGGCCGAAGCGGCGGTGATCGGCGTGCCCAGTGCGCGGTGGGGCGAGGTCGGGCTGGCCGTGCTGGTGCTCAAGCCCGGCCAGGCGCTGGACCGCGATGCCGTGATCGGCCATTGCAGCCAGCAGCTGGCCCGCTTCAAGCTGCCGCACGACATCGCCATCCTCGAGGCGCTGCCGCGCAACGCCACCGGCAAGGTGCTCAAGCGCGAATTGCGCCGGCAGTTTGTCGGCGGCCAGGCGCCGGCCATCAGTTGAACCGCGCGTTGGCGTTGAACCCAGCGAACCCCGCGCACCCCTTGAACGACCTGAATCCGGAGCCCGATCTCATGAGTGACTGGCATTGTTTTGATGTGTCGATGGACGGCGGCGTGGCCCATGTGCGCATGAACCACCCCGAACGCCACAACAGCATGGTGGCGGCGTTCTGGTCCGAGCTGCCGCGGCTGGTGCGCGCGCTCGACGAGGCCGGCGGCACGCGGGTGATGGTGCTGTCGTCGGTGGGCAAGCATTTCACCGCCGGAATGGACCTGGGCGTGTTCGCGTCGGCCGGCACGCTGGGCACCGCCAACGTCAACGCACGCGAGCAGTTCCGCCAGCAGTTGAAGCGGCTGCAGCAATCGTTCAACGCCCTGGCCGACGCCCGCTTCCCGGTGATCGCCGCGGTGCAGGGCGCCTGCATCGGCGGCGGTGTCGACCTGACCACCGCCTGCTGCCTGCGCTACTGCACGCGCGACGCCTACTTCTCGATCCACGAGATCAACATCGGCATGATGGCCGACGTGGGCACCCTCAACCGCATGCCCAAGCTGATCCCCGAAGCGGTGATGCGCGAGCTGGCCTACACCGGCGACCGGCTGGGCGCCGAGCGTGCCGAGCGGCTGGGCTTCGTGAACGGCCTGTTCGACGACCACGACGCGCTGCTGGCGGGGGCGCTGGCGGTGGCCCGCAAGATCGCCGCCAAGGCCCCGGTGGCGATCACCGCCACCAAGGAGATGATCGACTACAGCCGCGACCATTCGGTGGCCGAATCGTTCGCTTACCTCAACGCGCTGCAGCCGGGGGTGTTCGACCCTGAGGACATCGCACGCGCCATGGTGGCGCAAAAGAACGGCCAGCCGGCCGACTTCTCCGACCTGGCGCCGATAAAGCCGGCGATGGGTTGAGCCCGATCGCTCGACGACCCACGCCGTCCCTTTCCACGTCAACAACCCGACCATCCCTACCACCGACCACCCCCATGACCGCACCCGCCCGCACCCTGCCCCCCGTTCTGAAGAACATCAAGTTCCCCCTCATCGGATCGCCGCTGTTCATCATCAGCACCCCCGCACTGGTGATCGCTCAGTGCAAGGCCGGTGTGGTCGGCTCGATGCCGGCGCTCAACGCCCGGCCCGCGTCGCAGCTCGACGAGTGGCTGGCCGAGATCACCGAGGCCCTGGCCGCGCACGACAAGGCCCACCCCGAATCGCCCGCCGCGCCCTACGCCATCAACCAGATCGTGCACAAGAGCAACGACCGGCTCGAGCACGACATGCAGGTCTGTGCCAAGTACAAGGTGCCGATCATCATCACCAGCCTGGGCGCGCGCGAGGACGTGAACCGCGGCGTGCAGGCCTGGGGCGGCGTGGTGCTGCACGACGTGATCAACAACGTGTTTGCCCACAAGGCGATCGAGAAGGGCGCCGATGGCCTGATCCCGGTGGCCGCCGGCGCCGGTGGGCACGCCAGCGTGAAAAGCCCGTTCGCGATGGTGGCCGAGCTGCGTGAATGGTTCGGCGGCCCGATCGCGCTGTCGGGCGCGATCTCGTCGGGCGGCGCCATCCTGGCCGCGCAGGCGATGGGTGCCGACTTCGCCTACATCGGCTCGGCCTTCATCGCCACCGAGGAAGCGCGGGCAGTGGCCGGCTACAAGCAGATGATCACCCAGAGCAATTCGGACGACATCGTCTACAGCAACTTCTACACCGGCATCCACGGCAACTACCTGAAGGGCAGCATCAAGAATGCCGGCATGGACCCGGACAACCTGCCGCAGAGCGACCCCAGCAAGATGAACTTCTCCACCGGCGAGGGTGCCAACGCGGCCAAGGCCTGGAAGGACATCTGGGGCTGCGGCCAGGGCATCGGCGCGATCACCGAGGTGATGCCCGCCGCCGACCTGGTGGCCCGCTTCAAGCGTGAATATGCCGAGGCCCGGGCGCGCATCTGCGGCGCCTGAACAGCGCCGCTGCGGCTGCTGAAGGGCGCCAGCCCGGTGGCAACCGGCGCCACAGTTCCGCGATCTGCGGAATTCGGTTCTCGCCCGCGAGAGCCTGCACCACGCTCGACTCGGTGGTCAACGTCAAAGAATTGGCAGACCCCGCCATGACCCGCCGATCCGGGGACAGGCGCGTCGCCCGAGGCCAGGCAACTGACCCGTTTCGCGCTCATTGGTCTGGGCCGCAAGACCAGCTGCAGCGGGCCGCACCTCCAACCCTGCCGTAACCCTTGCCAGCCGTGGCCTTGCGCCCCACACTTTGCAGCGGAGGGATGGCTTGATCCGGAGCCCACCCCCATCACCGCCAACGAGGGGACAAGAAGACCATGGAACATACCGAATCAAAGAGATTGCTCGACCTCACGGCCGATGTGCCGCAGGACGCCTCGCCCAAGCTCAAGCAACGCCGCGCGCTGCTGCGTACGGCAGGTGCCGCTGCATTTGCCGCCAGCAGCACGGCGGCCACCTTTGCGCATGCGGCCGACCGCTACGACCCTGATGGACCGATCGTGCGCTACCCAGAGCCCGATGTGATCAGCCTGGATCCTCGCTTCAAGTACAAGCTGGGCAACACACCGATCGTGCGGCTGTACCGCGGCACCATGTGGGCCGAAGGACCGGCCTGGAACGGCGCCGGACGCTTCCTCGTGTGGAGTGACATCCCCGCCAACGAGTGCCTGCGCTGGTCGGAAGAGGATGGTCATGTCGGCCGGCGCTTCCGCTTCCCCTCCGGCAACTCCAACGGCAACACCTTCGACTTCCAGGGCCGGCAGATCGCCTTTTGCCATGGCACGCGCAATGTCATCCGTTACGAGCACGACGGCAAGACGACCGTGCTTGCCGACAAGGCCGCAGGCAAGGAGTTCAACGCACCCAACGACGGCATGGTGCATCCTGAGGGCTGGATGCTCTTCACCGACCCCGGCTACGGCAGCCTGATGGAATACGAAGGCAACCGCCTGCCTGGCAGCGCCACCAGCGTGCAGCCGATCCAGAAAGAGGCCGTTTACCGCATCGATGCGCCGGGCCAGGTGGAGAAGGTGGCCGACGAACCGGCCAAGCCCAACGGGCTGTGCTTTTCCCCTGACTACAAGCGCTGTTACGTGGCCGATACTGGCATCTCGCACTACCCCAGCGCCAAGAGCGTGATCTGGGTCTACGACGTCGACGGCAAGCGGCTGCGCAATGGCCGCGTCTTCGCCGAGATGGTTTTCAACGGCAAGATCGGCTTTGCCGACGGCGTCCGCTGCGACGAGGACGGCAATGTCTGGGCTGGGATGGGCTGGGTCGGCGATGGCTACGACGGTGTGCACTGCTTTGCGCCGGACGGCAAGCGCATCGGCTGGATCCGCATGCCCGAGATCATCTCAAACGTCTGTTTCGGCGGCACCAAGCGCAACCGCCTCTTCATGACGGGCAGCCAGTCGCTGTACGCCGTTTTCGTGGAGACGCGCGGCGGCACGCTCACCTGAGCCGGCGCGCGGAGTGGCGTTCGAGGCGGTGGCACCGTCCACCGCGCAGCGCCCGTTCAGCACCCCCAGCAAGGCCACGCCAAAGTCCAGGTCTGTCCGACTCTACGGCGCTGACTCTGGAGGCGGGCTGCGCGCTCAGCCACAGCGCCCCGTCATCACGCGTCATCCGGCCCGTGCAGCCTCGGCCGTCGCTGGCCGCGCCGTGCCGCCCCGGGTTTGGACTGTCACCTGGGCGCGTGCAAACAGGCCGCCGGATGGCGGAGGATGCGCGCTGCGGTGCCTCGGGGCGCCAGGCCGGTCGAGTGGGCGCTGCAAGGCGTCCTGGCCTCCTTCGAAAGGTACACCGCCATGAACAAACCTGTCTGCCTGATCCTGGGTGCCGGCGCCGGCATCGGCGGACATGTCGCAAAGCGTTTCGCCCGCCAGGGCTACCACGCCTGCCTGGCCCGCCGCACCGACCAGCCCGGCCTGAATCGGCTGGTGGCCGAGATCGAGGCCGAGGGCGGCTCGGCCACCGGCTTCCTGCTGAATGCGGTTGAGGAGGGCAGCATCGAGCAGCTGGTGACCCACATCGAGGCCCATGTCGGCCCGATCGCGGTGGCGGTGTTCAACCTGGGCGCGCAGATCGGCGACCGCGGCCTGGCCAGCACCACGCTGAAGGCCTTCGAGACCGGCTGGCGGATGGCCACCTTCGGCCTGTTCCGCCTGGCGCAGGTGCTGTTTCCGTACCTGGAATCGCGCGGCCGGGGAATGCTGCTGGTCACCTCGGCCACCTCGGCGCTGCGTGGCAACGCGGGCCAGCACTCGCACGCCGCGGCCATGGGCGGGCGGCGCATGCTGTGCCAGTCGCTCAACGCGCAGTTCGCCAGCAAGGGCATCCATGTCGCCCACATCGTGATCGACGGCGCGGTGGATGCGCCTGACACGCTGGGCAGGATGCTGGGCGCCGAGCGCTTCCAGGCCTTGCGCGAGAAGAAGGGGCTCGACAACGACGGCCTGCTGCTGCCCGCCGAAGTGGCCGAAACCTACTTTCACCTGGCGCACCAGCACCGCTCGGCCTGGACTTTCGAGCTCGACTTGCGCGCCCATTCCGACCTGGCTTGGTGGAACCACGCCAGCAACCCCGACCTGAAGTGAACACCAAGGATCCCGACATGACCCAAGAGCTGCTCGAAACCATCGAAGGCGGCATCGCCACCCTGACCATGAACCGGCCCGAGGCGCGCAACGCCTTGTCGCCCGACATCTTCAACGGCCTGTCGGAGGCGCTGCCGCGGCTGGCGAAGGATCCGGCGGTGCGCCTGGTGGTGCTGACCGGCGCCGGTGCGGCGTTCTGCTCGGGCGGCGATGTGAAGGGCTTTGCCCGTCGTGCCGGCGGGGCCGATGCGGCCACATCGGCCACCACATCGGCCACCACATCCGCCCCCGCCAGCTTCGACGACCGGGTGACCGATCTGCGCGAACGCATGGAAGTGGCCCGCTGGCTGCACGAGATGCCCAAGCCCACGCTGGCGGTGATCCCGGGCCCGGCGGCGGGCGCCGGCCTGTCGTTGGCGCTGGCCTGCGATCTGCGCATCGCGTCGGATACCGCCAAGCTGACCACCGCGTTCTCCAGGATCGGCCTGTCGGGCGATTTCGGCGGCAGCTACTTCCTCAACCACCTGGTGGGTGCGGCCAGGGCGCGCGAGATGTACTTCACCGGCGAGGTGGTGATGGGCGACGAGGCGGTGCGCATCGGCCTGGTCAACCGGGTGGTGCCTGCCGCCCAGTTGGTTGACGCCGCGCGCGCCTGGGCCGCCGAACTCGCCGCCTTGCCCACCGTCGCCGTCGGCTACATGAAGCGCAACCTCAACACCGGCCTGCGCGGCAGCCTGGCCGACGTGCTGGACGCCGAGGCGATCCACATGGTCCGCACCTTCGAGACCAGCGACCACAAGGGCGCGGCGGCGGCCTTCGTCGAGAAGCGCGCACCGACCTTCCAAGGCCGTTGACGCGGCCGCAGCCGGAAGCCCCAAGCCCGAAACGCGGCCATCCCCACCTCAATCACGGAGACTCGACATGGACATTCAAGGCAAGGTCGCCATCATCACCGGCGGCGCCAGCGGCATCGGCGCCGGCCTGGCCGAACGTTTTGCCGCCGACGGCGCGCGAGGCATCGTCGTCGCCGACATCCACCTGGCGCAGGCCGAAGGGGTGGCGGCGGCGATCAACGCCGACGGCCGCGAACGCGCGATGGCCGTGCGCTGCGATGTCAGCGTCGAGGCCGACATCCAGGCCCTGGTGGCCGCCACCCGGGCCCGCTTCGGCCAGGTCGATGTCTACATGTCCAACGCCGGCATCGGCGGCGGCACGGGCGGCTTCGAGGTCGAAGACCCGGTGTGGGACAAGATGTGGCAGATCCACGGCATGGCCCATGTCTGGGCGGCGCGCGCGGTGGTGCCCGAGATGGTGGCACGCGGCGAAGGCGCCTTCGTCATCACCGCCTCGGCCGCCGGCCTGCTCAACATCGTCGAGAGCGCGCCGTACGCGGTGACCAAGCACGCCGCCGTTGCCTTTGCCGAATGGCTGCGCATCGCCTACGGCCGCCGCGGCGTGCGGGTGTCGTGCCTGTGCCCGCAAGGGGTGGCCACGGCGATGACCGCCGGCGGCGCCGGCTCGGCCGAGGTCGACGGCATGCTGAGCCCTGCCCAGGTGGCTGCCGACGTGGTGGCGGCGCTGCGCGACGAGACCTTCCTGGTGCTGCCGCACCCGGAGGTGCTGACCTACCTGCGCGGCAAGACCGAGCACTACGACCGCTGGCTGGGCGGCATGCAGAAGCTCTACGCCAGGCAGGTGCTGGGCCAGTAGGCGTCGCCGACGCGGGGGGGGCCGGTCCTGCCGGCCGGCGTCGCTGCGCGCCGCGCCTGGCCCGGTCGATGTCCGCTCATCGTCGCGGCGGTGACGGCCGCGGGCGGGGCTTTGCGGATAATTTCAACCACGGTTCGAGCCGATTTCAGGAGACACCCTCGATGTTCAATTTCAAATCCACCGCCACGGTGCTGGCCTTGCTGGCCGGCGTGTTGCCGCAGGTCGGCCAAGCCGCCTGTCTGACCGACGACCAGGTCGCCACGCTGTTCGCCGCCTACCAGGCGCGCCAACCCGCGGCCAACCCCGAAGGCCTGAGCGCCGCCGACGGTGAATGCAGCCGTGCCAAGTTCAACGCCTTGCTGGCCAAGGAGCTGGGTCAGCCGATCGGCTACAAGGCCGGCCTGACCAACCCGGCGGTGCAGAAGCGCTTCAACGCCGATGCGCCGGTCTGGGGCCTGCTCTACAAGCCGATGCTGCTGGCCGCTGGCGCCAAGGTGAGCGCCGCCTTCGGCGCCCGCGCGCTGTACGAAGCCGACCTGCTGGTGCGGGTGAGCGACGTGGCCATCAACCGCGCCACCACCGCCGAGCAGGTGCTGGTGGCCATCGACCAGGTGATCCCGTTCATCGAGCTGCCCGACCTGGTGGTCGCGGCGCCGCCCAAGCTGAACGGCGCCGCCATCACCGCCATCAACGTCGGTGCCCGCCTGGGCGTGGTGGGCACGCCGATTCCGGCGCAATACACCACCGAGTTCAGCCAGCGGCTGCGCGACATGGAGGTGGTCGTCAAGGCCGATGGCCAGGAGGTCGACCGTGGCATGGGTTTCGACGTGCTGGGCCACCCGCTCAACGCGGTGGTCTGGCTGGTGGCCGACCTGGCCCGCAACGGCCGGGCGCTGAAGGTGGGCGACCTGGTCAGCCTGGGTTCGTTTTCCAAGCTGATGCCGCCCAAGCCCGGCCTGCAGGTCGAGGTGATCTACAACGGCTTGCCCGGCACGCCGATCGTGTCGGTGGATTTCCGCTGACATGGCGCGCCCCTGCCTGATCGACGCGCTGCCTCGGGGGCGGTGCTGACATGGCCGTCCGCGACCTTTTGAAAATGGGCGACGCGCGGCTGCTGCGCGTCGCCCAGCCGGTGACGAACTTCGGCAGTGCTGAGTTGAACGGTCTGATCGCCGATCTGCAGGACACCATGGTCGCCGCCCAAGGTGCCGGCCTGGCGGCGCCGCAGATCGGCGTCGACCTGCAACTGGTGATCTTCGGCTTCGAGCGCGTTCAGCGCTACCCCGACGCGCCACCGGTGCCGCTGACGGTGCTGATCAACCCGACCATCACGCCACTGTCGGCCGACGAATCCGAAGGCTGGGAGGGCTGCCTGTCGGTGCCCGGCCTGCGTGGCTGGGTGCCGCGCTGGTCGCGCATCCGTTACACCGGCTTCGACGCGCAGGGCGGCGTGATCGACCGCGAGGTCGACGGCTTCCACGCCACCGTGGTGCAGCACGAGTGCGACCACCTGATCGGCCGCCTCTACCCCACCCGGATGCGCGACTTCACCCGCTTCGGCTTCACCGAGGTGCTGTTTCCCGACCTGGGCGACGCGGCCGGCGACGATTAGCCGGCCGGCGCGCACCCCCGGGACCGGTCGCTTTACGGGCCAGACACCTGGCGAGGTCAGCCGAGCCGCGCCGCCGGGCGTTATAGGATGGTGACGTCCCGTGGTGGACGGTGGAGCGCGGCCTTGAACACTGCCGGACCCAGTCTCTCGTTCGAACGGCCTGAAGCAGCCTCACCGACCGAACGGCCCGTGCGACCCGGATGTGGCGGTCGGTCTGCGCGGGCGCGACGCCCGGCACGCTGGCTCGATTGGGGGTCCTGGCTGCTGCTGGCCGGCCTGGCCTGCTTGGCTTCGCTGGCCGCCAGCGGCGCCCGCGCCGGCACCGTGCCGGGTGAACTGCCAGCGCTGGTGGGCCGGTTGTCGGCGCTGCAGGGCGACGTGCGCTGGCTCGACCGCGACAGCGGCGGCTGGGTGGCGTCGACCGCGGCGCAACCGCTGCGCAACTGGCCGGTGGCCGGCGGCGACCGTCTGCGCACCGGCGCCGGCGCCCGGGCCGAGTTGCGCATCGGCAGCCTGACCGTGCGCCTGGGCAGTGACGCCGAGCTGTGGCTGCAGCGGCTGGACGACCAGGCCCTGGTGTTGCACCTGGAGGCCGGCACCCTGGCGCTTCGGTTGCCGGTGGTCGATGGCGACGCCTTCGGCCCGCTCGAGATCAGCACCCGCGAAGGCCGTTGGCTGCCGCAGCGGCCGGGCTCGTACCGGCTCGACCGCCAGGCCGACGCCACCCAGGCCACGGCCTGGCAGGGCGAATGGCGGTTCGATGGCCGCGACAGCCAGCTGGTGGTGCCGGCCGGCCGCCGCGCCGACCTGTGGCTGGACGGGCCGGACAGCGCCACCCCGGGCCGCACCCGCTTCGCCTGGGCCGGCGTCGAGCGTGACGACTTTGCCGACTGGGTGGCGCGCGACGAGCGGCAAGACGATGCGCCCGTCACCGCCCGACATGTGCCGCCCGGCATGACTGGCTGGCAAGACCTCGACCGCCATGGCGATTGGGTCAACGACCCCGAGGTCGGCAGCCTCTGGCAGCCGCGGTTGCTGGCACCTGGCTGGGCGCCGTTCCAGGACGGCCGCTGGGCCTGGGTGGCGCCGTGGGGCTGGACCTGGATCGATGCCGCGCCCTGGGGCTTTGCGCCGTTCCACTACGGCTCGTGGCTGGTGATCGGTGGCCGCTGGAGCTGGTCACCGGGCCCGCGCCACCACCGGCCGCGCTACGCGCCGGCGTTGAGCGGGTGGGTGCAGCAACCGGGCTTCGGCATCGGCGTGCAGATCGGCGGCGGCTACCGGCCGCCGCCGCCGCGGGTGGTGATGCCGGTGGTGGTGCCGATCTACGTCCAGCGTCCGGGCCGGCCGGTGGTGATCGTCAACACGCCGGTGCACCGGCCGTGGCCGGAGCGGCCGGGCTTCAACGCGCCGCACGGCGATGACCGGCATCCCGCCTACGGTGGCCGCCCGGCGGGTGACCGACCACGCGGCGACGGACCGCGTGGCGGGGACCCGCGCCCGGATGGCCAGCGCCCGGATGGTCAGCGCTCGGACAAGCCGCGCTGGGACATCTCGCGTGAAGAGCGCCAGCGCGTCGACGGCCAGCGCCTTGATAGCCCACAACGGCCACCGCCGCCGCGCACGGTGGTGGTCACGCCCGCCACGCCCGCCACGCCCGGACTGCCTGCTGCACCTGCTGCACCCGCTGCACCCGCTGCACCCATGACGCCGGCGCTGCCGGGCCGGACCGTATCGCCGGTGGCAGCGGTGCCCGCGAGGGCCCCGGCGCCAGCCACCGCGCCGGCCGCCGCGCCCGTGCCGCCCGAGCGTCAGGAATCCCGCCAGGGCGGCGAAGCGGCGCGTGAATCTCCCGGCAGAAAGTCGAACGGCAACGCCGACCGGTCCTCACCGTCCTCGCCGCCCCGGGCCGCGCCCTGATCCCGGGCGTGCCGGGTGGCCGGGCGCCGACAGCAGCTCAGCGCAACCAGGCCTTCATCACCCGCCACACATTGGCCAGCATCTTTGGCTGCGCCTCGGCCTTGGGGTGGATGCGGTCGGGCTGGAACAGCTGATCGGCCTGCGGACCGTCGGCCACGCCGGCCAGCAGGAAAGGCACCAGTGCCGTGTCCTCGGCCCGGGCCACGCTGGCGAACAGCGCGGCAAAGTCCTGGCCATAGCGTGCGCCGTAGTTCGGCGGCATCTGCATGCCCACCACCATCACCTTGGCGCCGCCGGCCTTGGCCGCGCGGGCCATTGCCAGCAGGTTGTCGCGGGTCATGTCCAGCGGCAGGCCGCGCAGCGCGTCGTTGCCACCGAGCTCGATCACCACGTGGCTGGGCTGGTGCTGCCGCAGCAGCGCCGGCAGGCGCGACCGGCCGCCCGAGGTGGTGTCGCCGCTGATGCTGGCATTGACCACGCTGGCGTTGACCTTCTCCTGCAGCAGCTGCCGTTCCAGCAAGGCCACCCAGCCCGTGCCGCGGGCCAGTCCGTACTCGGCCGACAGGCTGTCGCCGAGCACCAGGATCTTGTGTGCCGCCGGTGCAGCCGCCTGCGCCGAGCCGGCGGACGACCGGTCCGGCAGCCCCGCCAGCAACGCGCCCAGGGCCAGCAGGCTACAGTGCGCCAGCGCCACTCGCCGCGACGTCCGACGTTGCGTATTTGCATATCCCATGAGCGATCCCATCATCGCGGTTGAACACGTCAACCGCTCCGTCACCGATTCCACCGGCACGCTGACGATTCTCCACGACATCGACTTCACCCTGCCGCGGCGCCAGAGCACGGCCATCGTCGGCGCGTCGGGCTCGGGCAAGAGCACGCTGCTGGCCATCATCGCCGGGCTCGATCACCCCACCAGCGGCACCGTGCGGCTGGACGGCGAAGACATCTTCGCGCTGGACGAGGACGCCCGCGCCGGCCTGCGCGCGCGCAAGCTGGGTTTCGTGTTCCAGAGTTTCCAGTTGCTCGGCCACCTGAGCGCGCTGGAGAACGTGATGCTGCCGCTGGAGCTGCTGGGCCGCGCCGATGCCCGCTCGCACGCCGCCGCCATGCTCGACCGGGTGGGCCTGGGTTCGCGGCTGAACCACACGCCGCGCACCTTGTCGGGCGGCGAGCAGCAGCGGGTGGCGTTGGCCCGCGCCTTCGTCGTCGAGCCCGAGGTGCTGCTGGCCGACGAGCCCACCGGCAGCCTGGACCACGCCACCGGCGCGACGGTGATGGCGCTGATGTTCGAGATGAACCGCGAGAGCGGCACGACCCTGGTGCTGGTCACCCACGACCGGGCCATCGCCGCGCGCTGCGACCGCCAGTTGCTGATCGAGGCCGGCCGGCTGCAGTCGCCTGGCGGCGCATGACGGACGGCGGCAGCGCAGTCCATAGGCCGGCCGGGGGCGCGCTGCCGCGGCCGTTGCCGGCGCAGCTGACCCCAGGCAGCACGTGCCCAGGTCGCACCACCTGCGGCTGGCCAGCTTCATCGCCGGTGGCCCGGAGACTGGCGCACCGCACGGTCGCAGCCCGTCTGGTGGCGGTCTGGCTGCTGGCGTTGCCTGTCGGGCCAGGGGGGGTCGTGGCGGCCACGGCTGCCACGGCGGCGGCCGCGGTGCTGCCCGCTGAGGTGCCAGCTCAGACCTGGCCGCAGGCGCGAGCCGCCCCAGGTGGTGTTGCCCTGGTGCCGCTGGGTCCGAGTGCCGACCGGCCGCTGGCCCGGCTGGCCGGCGTGCCGCTGCTGGTGGCAGGGTCGCCGGCGGGCTGGACGGCGGTGGTCGGCATCGCGCTCGATCAGCCGCCCGGCGACATGCGCCTGATGGTGCAGCGTGGCCCAGCCGCCGCCGTGATGGTGGCCGTCGCGATCCAGCCGCACCGTTACGGCGAGCAGCGGCTGACTGTGGCGCCGCGCCATGTCGACCTGTCGCCCGAGCATCTGGCGCGCCACCAGCGGGAGCAGGCGCACCAGGCCGAAGTCAAGGCGGTGTTCAGTGCGGTGCCGACGGCTGGCCTGCGCATGCAGCCGCCGGTGGCGGGCGTGCGCTCGGGTTCGTTCGGCCTGCGGCGGGTGTTCAACGGCCAGCCGCGCAGCCCGCACAGCGGCATGGACATCGCGGCGGCCAGCGGCACGCCGGTCACCGCGCCGCTGGCCGGCAGGGTGGTCGACACCGGCGACTATTTTTTCAACGGCAACACGGTGTGGCTGGACCACGGTGCGGGCCTGTTGTCGATGCTGTGCCACCTCAGCCGCATCGACGTGCAACCGGGCGATGTGCTGCAGCCCGGCGACCGGCTCGGCGCGGTGGGCGCCACTGGCCGGGTGACCGGCCCGCACCTGCACTGGTCGGTCAGCCTCAACCGGGTGATGGTCGACCCGGCGCTGTTCCTGCCGCCAGAAGCGGCGAGCGATCGGCCATGAAAAAGGGGCGCCGCAGCGCCCCTCGTCCTCAAGCGCAGCGGTTTACTGGCCGGCGAACTTGTAGTCGGTCTTGGCTGCGCTGCGCATGTCGTCCTGGAACTTCTGCAGCTTCATCTGCCCCAGGCGTTTCTGCAGGTCCGGCTTGACAGCGTCGAACAGCGGGAATTGCGCCTCGCGGGTGTCGTCCAGCCGGATGATGTGCCAGCCGAATTGGGTCTTGACCGGGGTCTCGGTCATCTCGCCCTTTTTCAGCTTGGCCATGGCCTGGCCAAACTCGGGCACGTAGCTCTCGGGCTTGGCGAAATCGAGGTCGCCGCCTCTCTCGCCCGAGCCGGGGTCCTTGCTCTTGGCCTTGGCCAGTTCGTCGAACTTGGCGCCGCCCTTGATCTGGGCGGTCAGGTCCTTGGCCTCGGCTTCGCCTTCGACCAGGATGTGGCTGGCGCGGTACTCGGTGCCGGTGGACTGGGCCTTGAACTTGTCGTACTCGGCCTTGGCTTCGGCGTCGGTGACCGGGTTCTTCTTGATGAAGTCCTCGAACAGCTCGCGGATCAGGATGCTCTGGCGGGCCAACTCCATCTGCGCCTTGTAGTCGGCGCTGGCGGCGATGCCACGCTTCTCGGCCGCCTGGGCGAAGATCTCGCGCCGCACGACTTCATCCTTGGCCATGCCCGCCATTTCAGGCGTCACCTGCTGGCCGGCGCGCTGGGCCTGCTGCAGCAGCAGGTCGACACGGGCCTTGGGCACGGCCTTGCCGTTGACGATGGCGATGTTCTGGGCCGAAGTGGCCAGGGGCAGCAGCAGGGCTGCGGCCACGGCAACGGCCGACAGGCGGGCAGCAAAAGTCGTGCGGATCATGGACGGACAGGCCTTTCGGGGGCGGTTGTCGAACAGCCTTGGCCAGCTGGCATCGGGCGGGCTCGACGGATCGGGAAGGTGAGGCGTTGGGGGACGCTGCAATGAGATCGTGCGGGGGAGGGGGCGTGCAGTGGTCAGTGCGGAGGTCTTTGCCGGACCGGGCTCAGGTGCCGGATCAGGCCGCAGCGGGGCTTTGGGCCTCGATCGCCAGGGCATGCACGCCCTGGGGGATCACATCGCGCAGAGCATCATACACAAGGCGATGACGCGCCACCCGGCTCAGCCCGGCCATGCGCACGCTGGTGATGCGCACCCGCCAATGAGAGCCTTCGCCGGCACCGGCGTGGCCGGCATGCAAGTGGCTTTCATTCAGCACTTCCAAGGCCTGCAGTGGCGATATCGCCTCGCGCAAGGCCTGCTCGATCTGCTCGGCGGTGACGCTGCTCATGGTTTTTCCTTGGCCGCGGCCGCGTCGTCGGCGGGATCTTCCGGCAGGTGGCGGCTGATGTAGAGGCCTTGCGCCAACGTGAACAGCAGCATCAGGCCGATGCCGCCGAACAGCTTGAAGTTGACCCAGGTGCTGGTCGAGAAGTTGAACGCCACCCAGAGGTTGAGCACCCCCATGAAGGCAAAGAAGCCTGCCCAGGCCAGGCTCAGTCGGGTCCACACCTGTTCGGGCAGTTGCAGTTGTTCGCCCAGCATCAGCTTGAGCAGGTTGCGGCGGAAGACGAACTGGCTGATCAGGAAGCTCAGGCCCATCGCCCAGTACAGGCCGGTGGGCTTCCACTTGATGAAGGTCTCGCTGTGCAGCCACACGGTCAGGCCGCCCAGCACCACCACCAGAGCCAGGCTGATCCACAGCATCAGGTCGACCTTCTTGCCGCGCGCCTTGAGCCAGGCCACCTGCGCCAGCGACGCGATGATCACGACCACGGTGGACAGCAGCACCGGCGCCTCGGTCGTGCCGACCTGGCCGCCGGCCACCAGGAAGCCCAGGTGTTCGGTGGCGAAGGCAGCCGCCCATTCCTGGTGGGCCTCCGCATACTTGAAAGTCGCGAAGAACAGCAGGATCGGCAGGAAATCAAGCAGGATTTTCATTCGGGCGGCAGTGTAGCGTTCGCAGTGTGACGGCCGTTGAAAGGGCGGCGGTGGGTACGCCCGCCGCCAGGTGTCGTCAGGCCGCCGGCCCAGCGCCGGGCCGCTCCCAAGCGGGCGGGCGACCCGCCTGGCGGGTGGCGGTGGGTACGCCCGCCGCCGGGTGCTGTCAGGCCGCCGGCCCAGCGCCGGGCCGCTCCCAAGCGGGCGGGCGACCCGCCCGGCGGGTGGCGGCGGGTACGCCCGACGCCGGGTGCTCTCATTTGGGGGTGAAGTCGATCGCCGCCGAGTTGATGCAGTAGCGCTCGCCGGTGGGTTCGGGGCCGTCGTCGAAGACATGGCCCAGGTGGGTGCCGCATTGGGCGCAGCGCACCTCCACCCGTGTCATGCCCAGGCTGGTGTCGGTGATGCGTTCAACGCGGCCTTCGCCGAGCTCGCGGCTCCAGCTGGGCCAGCCGCAACCGGCGTCGAACTTGTGTTCGCTCTCGAACAACACCTGGCCACAACCGACACAGCGGTAGGCGCCATCGGCCCAGTGGTCCCAGAAGCGGCCGGTGAACGGCCGCTCGGTGGCGGCCTGGCGGGCCACCTGGAACTGCATCGGGTCGAGCTGCTCGCGCCACTGCGCCTCGGTCTTGCGCACCGGGTAGCGCGGGTCGTCCTGCGGGTGGGGGTCATCCTGAGGATGGGGATCGTGGTGTTTCTTGCCGAAGAGGGTCATGACGAGCAGGAGACTTCCAGGTGTTGGGCCCAGTCGGGCGGCAGGGCGGCGTAGGCCGCGGGGGCGTCGGGGTGTTCGTCGAACGGCGACTGCAGTACTGTCAGCAACCGCTCGACCTCGCTGAAGTCACCGGCCTGTGCCCGCTGGATGGCTGTGTCGGCCAGGTGGTTGCGCAACACGAACTTGGGATTGGTGCGTGCCATGCGCACCGCCCGGTCGGTGTCCACGCTGGCTTCGGCCTGAAGCCGTGCCGCGTAGCGCTGCGCCCAGGCGTCGAAGCCGGCACGGTCGATGAACCCATCGCCCACGCCGCCACGGCCGGAATTAACCGCACCGGGCGCCGTGCTGAAACTGCCCAGCGCGCGAAAGGTGAGGGTGTAATCGCTGCCGTCCTGGGCCATCAGCCGCAGCAGGTCGTCGGCCAGGTCGGCGTCGCCGTCCTGCGTGGTGGCCAGGCCCAGCTTGCGGCGCAGCAGCGCCTGCAGGGTGTCGGCGAATACCGCCTTGTAGGGCTCCATTGCCGCTTTCATCAGCGCCATGTCGGCCTCGCCGCTGCCCACCAGCGGCAGCAGCGCCTGGGCCAGCGCGTGCAGGTTCCAGAAAGCGACATTGGGCTGGCGGGCATAGGCATAGCGGCCCTGGTGGTCGCTGTGGTTGCAGACATGGCCCGGGTCGAAGCGGTCGAGGAAGCCGAAGGGGCCGTAGTCGATCGTCAGGCCCAGGATCGACAGGTTGTCGGTGTTCATCACGCCGTGGCAGAAACCCACCGCCTGCCAATGTGCCACCATCACCGCAGTACGCCGGCTCACGGCTTCGAGCAGCGCCACCGCCCGATTGGGCGCCCCGGCGGCTTCAGGGTAGAAGGCATCGACCACCGCGTCGACCAGGGCTTGCAATGCGGTGGTGTCGCGCGCGGTGTGGGTGAAATGCTCGAAGTGGCCGAAGCGCAGGAAGCTGGGTGCCACGCGGGTGACCACCGCCGCGGTCTCCAGCGTCTCGCGCCGCACCGGCGCAGGTGAGCCGACCAGCGCCAGCGCCCGGGTGGTCGGCACGCCCAGCGCGTCCATCGCCTCGGAGCACAGGAATTCGCGGATCGACGAGCGCAGCACCGCGCGGCCATCGCCCATGCGGGAGTAGGGCGTCGGCCCGGCGCCCTTGAGCTGCAGTTCCATCACGCCGGCGGGGCTGTCGATCTCGCCCAGCAGCAGCGCGCGGCCGTCGCCCAGCTGGCCCGCCCAGACGCCGAACTGGTGGCCGCTGTAGACACTGGCCAACGTTTCGCCCACGGCCGGCGGGGCATTGCCGCCCAGCAATTGCAGCGCGGCATCGGTCTGCAGCCAGTCGGCCAGGCCCAGTTCCGCGCCCAGGCCGGCGTTGCGCGCCACCCAGTGCAGGCCGGGCAACGGCGTGGCCGGCAGTGCGGTGCCGAAGGCCGGGCCCAGCCGGCCCATCAGCGTCATGCTGCGCCAGCGCGGCGCGGCAGCGGTCTGCAAAGCCGGCAGATCAGATGCGTTCATACGCTCGATTGTCTTCTTTCGGGCGCCGGCGCCAACCTGGCCCGGGGAATCACCCCAAGCCCCCCACGGGCGGCAGCGCCGATACTGACAGGCGGCTTGCGCCCCCGGCCCTGTGCAGAGGGTCCGGGCCGACACCGCGTTCGGCAGCTGTAGTTCCTGACCCGACGCCCACCCATTTTTGAACCCGATGAGGAATCCCATGCTCGGCCAGATGCAAGACCACCCGCTGCTGATCTCCAGCCTGATCGAATTTGCCGGTCGCCACCACCACGAGGCCGAGATCGTTTCGCGCCGGGTCGAGGGCGACATCCACCGCACCACCTACGCCGGCGTGGCCAAACGCTCGCGCCAGGTGGCCAACGCGATCGACCGGCTGGGCCTGGCGTTTTCCGACCGCGTGGCCACCCTGGCCTGGAACGGCTACCGCCACCTCGAGCTGTACTTCGGCATCACCGGCGGCGGGCGGGTGGTGCACACCATCAACCCGCGCCTGTTGCCCGAGCAGATCGCCTGGATCGCTAACCACGCCGAAGACCAGGTGGTGTGTTTCGACATGACCTTCCTGCCGATCGTCAAGGGCATCTGGTCGCACTGCAGCACCGTCAAGCACTGGATCGCGCTGTGCGACGCCGACAAGCTGCCGCACGACACCGGCATTCCCGGCCTGCGCAGCTACGAGGACTGGATCGGCAACGAGCCCGACACCTACGACTGGCCGCAGTTCGACGAGCGCAGTGCCGCCGCCCTTTGTTACACCAGCGGCACCACCGGCAACCCCAAGGGCGCGCTCTACAGCCACCGCTCGACCATGTTGCATGCCTTTGCCGGCGCGCTGCCCGATTCACTGGGGGTGTCGGCGCGTGACAGCATCCTGCCGGTGGTGCCGATGTTCCACGTCAACGCCTGGGGCATCCCGTACGGCGCGGCGATGACGGGCGCCAAGCTGGTGTTCCCGGGTGCGGCGCTGGACGGCAAGTCGGTCTACGAGCTGATGGAATCCGAGCGCGTCACGATGGCCGCCGGCGTGCCCACCGTGTGGCTGGGCCTGCTCAACCACATGGCCCAGCACGGGCTGAAGTTCAGCACGATGCGGCGCACGGTGATCGGCGGCTCGGCCTGCCCGCCGGCAATGATCAAGACCTTCCACGACGACTACGGCGTCACTGTGGTGCACGCCTGGGGCATGACCGAGATGTCGCCGCTGGGCACCGTCAACACCCTCAAGCTGCACCAGCAGGTGCTGCCGGTCGAGCAGCAGCTCGCCATCATGGCCAAGCAGGGCCGCGCGGTGTATGGCGTCGAGATGAAGATCGTCGACCCCGACGGCCATGACCTGCCCTGCGACGGCCAGCACAGCGGTGACTTGCTGGTCAAGGGGCCGTGGATCATCAGCAGCTACTTCAAGGGCGAGGGCGGCGACCCGTTGCAAGGCGGCTGGTTCCCCACCGGCGACGTGGCCTCGATCGACCCCGACGGCTTCCTGCAGATCACCGACCGCAGCAAGGACGTGATCAAGTCGGGCGGTGAATGGATCAGCTCGATCGACGTCGAGAACATCGCGATGTCGCACCCCGCGGTGGCCATGGCCGCCTGCATCGCGGTGCCGCACCCCAAATGGGACGAGCGGCCGCTGCTGGTGGTGATGAAGAAGCCGGGCGAGGCCTTCGCCCAGACCACGTCGGCCGAAATCCTGGCCCATTTCGAGGGCCGCATCGCCAAGTGGCAGGTGCCCGACGACGTGGTCTTCGTCGACAGCATCCCGCTGGGCGCCACCGGCAAGATGCAGAAGAACAAGCTGCGCGAGCAGTTCAAGGGCCACGCGCTGCCCGGCGCCTGACCTGCCCGGGCGAGTTTGTCGCCTCTGCAACCGATCGGTCGCGGGGGCGACACCGGTCGTCGGGAAGTCCCTGAAGGTGGTCGCGTCCCGCTCGGCTATGGTCTGCGGGTCGCTTCACCCCACCTGCCAGGAGACACCATGAAGACCGTTTTCACCCCCACCCGCTGGGCCCTTGTCGCCACGCTGGCGATGGCCTCCTGGAATGTGCAGGCCCAGATCAAGATCGCCTACATCGACCCGCTGTCCGGTGGCGGTGCCTCGGTCGGCGAGCATGGCTGGAAGCACCTGCAGTACCTGGTCGAGGGCATCAATGCCAAGGGCGGCGTGCTCGGTGGCCAGAAGCTCGAGGCCGTGCCGTTCGACAACAAGGGCAGCCCGCAGGAAAGCCTGGTGCAGGCACAGAAGGCGATCGACGCCGGCGTGCGCTTCCTGACCCAAGGCAACGGGTCGGGCGCGGCGATCGCGATCTCCGAATTCGTCGCCAAGTACAACGACCGCAACCCCGGCAAGGAAGTGCTGTACTTCAACTATGCCGCGGTCGACCCGGTGCTGACCAATGACAAGTGCAGCTACTGGCACTTCCGCTGGGACGCCAATGCCGACATCAAGATGGCCGCGCTGACCAACTTCATGAAAGACCAGAAGGCGATCAAGAAGGTCTACATCATTGGCCAGGACTACTCGTTCGGTCACTCGGTGCGTGGTGCCGCCCAGTCGATGCTGAAGGCCAAGCGCCCCGACGTGCAGATCGTCGGCGACGAGTTGCATCCGCTGCTCAAGATCACCGACTTCTCACCCTACATCGCCAAGATCAAGGCGTCGGGCGCCGACTCGGTGATCACCGGCAACTGGGGCAACGACATCTCTTTGCTGCTCAAGGCCGCGGCCGATGCCGGCTTGCAGGTCAACTGGTACACCTACTACGCCGGTGGCGCGGGCGGCCCGACGGCCATCAAGCAGACCGGCCTCGACCACCGCGTGTTCCAGATCGTCGAGTGGCACACCAACGTGCCGGCACCCGAGATGGAGGCCTTTGCCGATGGATTCCTGAAAAAGCACGGCGGCGCCACCAAGCAGGGCTGGTGGTACCTGCGCATGAAGAACCAGATGGACATGTTCGCCATCGCGCTGAACACCGCCAAGTCGGCCGAGCCCAAGAAAGTGGCTGCCGCGCTGCACGACATGAAGTTCAAGAACGCACTGGGTGTCGAGGTCTTCATGCGACCGGCCGACCACTCGCTGTTCCAGGACATGTACGTCTCATCCTTCGGCTCGGGCACCAAGAACGACGAAGAGGGCACCGGCTGGGGCTGGAAGACCACCTCGTTGATCAAGGCGGCCGACACGGTGATCCCGACCACCTGCAAGATGGTCATCCCGAGCTGATCGCGGCCCTTGAGCCGATCTTCGCCACGCGGGCCGGGCTGTTGCGGCCCGCTCCCGCCACGCGGGCCGAGCGGTTGCAGCCCGCACCCGCCACGCGGGCCGGGCTGTTGCGGCCCGCTTCCGCCATGCGGGTCGCGTGGTTACGGCCCGCTCCCGCCATGCCGGCCGGGCTGTTGCGGCCCGCTTCGGAGCGCCCATGCTTGAACTGATCCTGTTTTCGTCGCTCAACGGGCTGCTGTACGGCCTGTTGCTGTTCCTGCTGGCCAGCGGCCTGACGCTGATCTTCAGCATGATGGGCGTGCTGAATTTCGCCCACGCCAGCTTCTACATGCTGGGTGCCTACTTCGGCTACCAGATCAGCCGCTGGGTCGGCTACTGGCCGGGCCTGCTGCTGGCGCCGGTGCTGGTGGGCGGCATCGGCGCGTTGGTCGAGCGATACGGCCTGCGCACGGTGCACAAGCATGGTCACGTCGCCGAATTGCTGTTCACCTTCGGCCTGGCCTACATCATCGAGGAGCTGGTGCAGATGGTCTGGGGCAAGATCCCGGTCGATTACCGGGTGCCCGAGTTGCTGAACTTCTCGGCCTTCACGATGTTCTCGACCACCTACCCGGCGTTCCGGATGTTCATGCTGTGCATGTCGGTGGTGGTGTTCATCGCGCTGCTGTTGCTGCTCACCCGCACCCGCGTCGGGCTGATCATCCGCGCCGCGCTGAGCCACCCCAACATGGTGGGCGCGCTGGGGCACAACGTGCCGATGGTGTTCATGCTGGTGTTCGGCGTGGGCTGCGGCCTGGCCGCGCTGGCAGGCGTGATCGCCGGCCCGGCGCTGGTGACGTACCCGGCCATGGCGGCCTCGCTAGGGCCGATCCTGTTCGTGGTGGTGGTGGTGGGCGGGCTGGGCTCGTTGCCGGGGGCCTTCATTGCGTCGCTGCTGATCGGGCTGATCCAGACTTTCGCGGTCGCGATCAATGTCTCGTTGGCCGATGTGCTGGGCCACCTGGGTTTGACGCTGACCCGCGACTCGATCGGCGGTGACCTGTGGATGGCCACCGTGGCCCAGGTGGCGCCGATCATCCCGTACATGCTGCTGGTGCTGGTGCTGATCTTCCGGCCCAAGGGCCTGATGGGCGACCGCGATACCTGAGCCAATGACCATGAACCGCCATTCCCACCTGTTGCCCTGGTTCGCGGCCGCGGCCGTCGTCGTGGCGCTGCCGTATGTATTCACCAGCGGCGCCGCGATCACGATGATGAGCCTGATGGGCTTCGCGATCATCTTCGCGCTGTCATTCAACATGCTGCTGGGCCAGACCGGCATGTTGTCGTTCGGCCACGCGGTGTACTACGGGCTGGGCGGTTTCATGACCGCGCATGCGCTCAACGTCATCGCCGCCGGCAAGTGGCCGATCCCGCTGCCGGTGCTGCCGCTGGTCGGCGGGCTCACCGGCTTGAGCTTCGCGATCCTGTTCGGCTGGGTCTCGACCAAGCGCGCCGGCACGGCTTTCTCGATGATCTCGCTGGGCATCGGTGAACTGGTCGCGGCCTGTTCGCTGATCCTGCGCGGCTTCTTCGGCGGCGAGGGTGGCATCTCCACCAGCCGCACCGCCACCCTGCGCCTGTTCGGCATCAGCTTCGGGCCGCAGATCCAGGTCTACTACCTGATCGCCGCCTGGTGCCTGCTGTGCATGGCGGCGATGTACCTCTTCACCCGCACGCCGCTGGGCCGCATGTGCAACGCCGTGCGCGACAACCCCGAGCGCGCCGAGTTCGTCGGCTACAGCACGCAGATGGTGCGCTTCATCGCCTTCTGCGTGGCGGGCTTCTTTGCCGGCGTGGCCGGCGGGCTGGCGGCGATCCACTACGAGATCGTCACCTCCAGCGTGGTCGGCGCGGTGCCCTCAGGCGCTGTGTTGCTGATGGCCTACATCGGCGGCGTGGCCTTCTTCATCGGCCCGATCATCGGCGCGGTGCTGATGACCTTGCTGCAGATATCGCTGTCCGACTACACCGGCGCCTGGCAGCTGTACGTCGGCGTGATGTTCGTGCTGGTGGTGATGTACGCGCCCTGGGGCCTGGGTGGGCTGCTGCTGATGCACGGTCCGCTGCTGTCGGCGGGCACCTTCCGGCGCGTGCTGCCGGCCTATGCGCTGGTGGCGGTGCCGGCGGCGATGCTGTTCGTCGGTGGCGTGCTGCTGGTCGAGACCAGCCACCACCTGCTGGTCAAGGCCACCGACGGGCCGGCGATGAAGCTCTTCTGGCTGGCTTACGACGCCAACTCACCGGTGGTCTGGAT
Source organism: Burkholderiales bacterium (assembly GCA_038211805.1). Classification (GTDB taxonomy): domain Bacteria; phylum Pseudomonadota; class Gammaproteobacteria; order Burkholderiales; family Burkholderiaceae_C; genus Pseudaquabacterium. The sequence goes on from JBBQVF010000008.1 coordinate 57,313, forward strand.
CGCCATCTTGCTGCTGCTGGTGGTGGGCGGGCTGATGCTCAAGCGCGTCGCGCCACGGGTGTCGGAGGCCTTTCACGGTGCGCGCCAGGATGCGCTGAACAAGCGGGCAACTGTATGAGCGCCCGTGGCCGCTCCAAAGCGCTCATGCCGCAGCGCGCAGCACGCAGGGTAGTCCCATGAGCACCCTTCAAGACACGACGCCCGGCACGCCGGTGCTGCAGCTGATCGACGTGCACAAGAACTTCGGTGCCACGCCGATCATCCGCGGCCTCAACCTCGAGGTGCGCCAGGGCGAGCGGCATGCGGTGATCGGCCCCAACGGCGCCGGCAAGTCGACAACCTTCCACCTGGTCAGCGGCCGCTTCCCGGTCAGCTCGGGCCAGTTGCTGCTGAAGGGCGAGTCGATCAACGGCCTGCCGCCGTTCATGATCAACCGCCGCGGGTTGTCGCGCAGTTTCCAGGTCACCAACATCTTTCCGCGCCTGTCGGTGTTCGAGAACATCCGCTGCGGCGTGCTGTGGTCGCTGGGCTACAAATATTCGTTCTGGCACCTGGTCGAGCGCTCGCGCCACGCCCGCGAGCGCAGTGAGGCCATCCTCGAGCAGATCAACCTGAGCGCTCGCCGCGACGTGCCGGCCGGCGTGCTGTCGTACGCCGAGCAGCGCGCGCTGGAGATCGGCATCACCATCGCCGGCGGGGCCGACGTGATCATGCTCGACGAGCCCACCGCCGGCATGAGCCGGTCGGAAACCGAGCATGCCGTGGCCCTGATCCGCAAGGTCAGCGAGGGCAAGACCCTGGTCATCGTCGAGCACGACATGAGCGTGGTGTTCGACCTGGCCGACCGCATCTCGGTGCTGGTGTATGGCCAGGTGATCGCCACCGACACGCCGCAGCGCATCCGCGGCAACGCGGCGGTGCAGGAGGCCTATCTGGGCGCCCATGTCGAGGAGACCGAAGAGCCGAGTGCCGGGCTGTCCGGCCTCCGCTCGCCAAGCCGGCCCGCGTCCCCTGGGGGGACCGTCGGCGGTACCACCGCCGACGAGGGGCAGACATGAACATGCTTGAGGTCAAGGACCTGCACGCCTATTACGGCAAGAGCCACATCCTGCAGGGCGTGGATTTCCATGTCGACGAGGGCGAGATCGTCTCGCTGCTGGGGCGCAACGGCGTCGGTCGGTCGACCACCATCAAGGCGATCATGGGCGAGGTCGACCGCACCGGCTCGGTGGTCTTCAAGGGCCGCGAGACCATCGGCCTCAAACCCCACCAGGTGGCGCGCTGCGGCCTGGGCTACGTGCCAGAGAACCGCGACATCTTTCCCAACCTGACGGTGCGCGAGAACCTGATCCTGGGCATGAAGTCCACCCAACCAGGCGGACGCTGGCGCATCGAGGACATGTTCGAGCTGTTCCCCCGCCTGAATGAGCGCGTCGACACACCGGGTGGTGTGCTGTCGGGTGGCGAGCAGCAGATGTTGACGATCTGCCGCACGCTGATGGGTGACCCCGACCTGGTGATGATCGACGAGCCCACCGAGGGCCTGGCGCCCAAGATGGTCGATCTGGTGTCCAAGCTGCTGGAGCGCATCGCCGCCCGCGGCGTCTCGATCCTGCTGGTCGAGCAGAAGCTGACGATTGCGCTGAAGATCTCGAAGCGGCTCTACGTGATGGGCCACGGCCGCATCGTGTTCGAGGGCACGGCCGATGACCTCAAGTCGAACGAAGCGGTACGCAAGGAGTGGCTGGAGGTCTGACGCCCGGACAAAACCTTGGGGTTTTCCCTTTGTCGTACCTCGGCCCGATGGTCCTGTCGCGTTGGCAACAGGAACCGGGCCGTTGGGTTTTCTAGAATCGAACGATCGTGCTTTTTCAAGCGCACGCCTGCCTGACGGGCTGTCCAGCGGGCTGACACAACGGACTGTCCAACGGGTTGTCCACCGAACTGTCCAACTTTCCGCGAAAGGTTCCCATGAGCGCCACCTACCAGGTCATTGACGGCATCGCTGTCGTCACGATGAACAACCCACCGGTCAACGGCCTGGGTTTCGAGACCCGTCGCGGCATCGCCGACGGCTTCGAGAAGGCCAATGCCGATCCGGCGGTGAAGGCCATCGTGCTGACCGGCGGCGGCCGGGCGTTTTCGGGCGGTGCCGACATCCGTGAATTCGATTCGCCGAAGTCGATGGCCGAGCCCAACTTGCTGACGCTGATCAAGCTGGCCGAGGCGTCCGGCAAGCCGATCGTTGCGGCCATCCACACCATCTGCATGGGCGGCGGGCTGGAGTTGTCGCTGGGTTGCCACTACCGCGTGGCCTCGGCCGGCGCGGCGATCGCGCTGCCCGAAGTGAAGATCGGCTTGATCCCCGGTGCCGGCGGCACGCAGCGCCTGCCGCGCGTGCTGGGCATCGAGACCGCGATGAACATGATCGTCACCGGCGAGCCGGTGAAGAGCGAACTGCTGGCCTCGCAACCGGGCCAGAAGCTGTTCGACCAGATCATCGAGGGCGACCTGATCGCCGGTGCGATCAAGTTCGCCCAGGGCGTTGCCGACGAACATGCCCAAGGTCGGCCGCTGCCTTCGGTGCGCAGCCTGAAGGTGACCCACCCCAACCCCGACGCCTATGTGCAGTTCGTGCGCAACATGGTCAAAGGCATGAGCAAGAACTTCCCGGCGCCGCTGGCCTGCGTGGAAGCAGTGGCCCAGTCGCTGACCGCCCGCACGCTGGACGACGGCCTGGCCGCCGAGCTGGCGATCTTCCGCCCGCTGATGCTGACGGCCGAGGCCAAGGCGCTGCGCCATGCCTTTTTCGGCGAGCGCGCCGCCAGCAAGATTCCCGACGTGCCCGAGAGCACGCCGCAGCGCACTATCAACAAGGTCGGCGTCATCGGTGCCGGCACGATGGGCGGCGGCATCACGATGAATTTCCTCAACGCCGGCTTGCCGGTGACGATGCTCGAGATGAAGCAGGAAGCGCTCGACCGCGGCGTGGCCACCATCCGCAAGAACTACGAAGCCCAGGTCAAGAAAGGCAAGCTGAAGGCCGACAAGTACGAGCAGCGCATGGCGCTGCTGAGCACCACGCTCAGCTACGACGGCCTGGCCGATGCCGACCTGATCATCGAGGCGGTGTTCGAGGAGATCGGCGTCAAGGAGGCGGTGTTCAAGCAGTTGGACGCGGTGGCCAAGCCCGGCGCGATCCTGGCGTCGAACACCAGCACGCTGGACGTCAACAGAATAGCGAACTTCACCCAGCGCCCGCAGGACGTGGTGGGCCTGCACTTCTTCAGCCCCGCCAACGTGATGCGGTTGCTGGAAGTGGTGCGCGGCGCGGCCACCGCCAAGGACGTGCTGGCCACCGTGATGACGGTGGCCAAGAAGATCAAGAAGACGGCGGTGGTCTCTGGCGTGTGCGACGGCTTCATCGGCAACCGCATGATCGAGCAGTACAGCCGCCAGGCGGGCTTCCTGCTCGACGAAGGCTGCACGCCGGCGCAGGTCGACCGCGCGGTCGAGAAGTTCGGCTTCGCGATGGGACCGTTCCGCATGGGCGACCTGGCCGGCAACGACATCGGCTGGGCGATCCGCAAGCGCCGCGCCGGCGAGATCGCGAACATGAAGTACAGCAAGACGGCCGACCTGCTGTGCGAGATGGGCCGCTATGGCCAGAAGACCGGCGCCGGCTGGTACGACTACGTGGCGGGCAAGCGCGACGCGATCCCCAGCGCCTTGGTCGATCAGATGGTGGCCGACCACCGCAAGGAACTCGGCAACACCCCGCGCAAGATCAGCGACGACGAGATCGTGCAACGCCTGGTGTTCAGCCTGGTCAACGAGGCGGCGCACATTCTCGAAGAGGGCATCGCCAACAAGGCCAGCGACATCGACATGATCTACCTGACCGGCTACGGCTTCCCGCTGTTCCGCGGTGGCCCGCTGTGCTACGCCGACCAGTTCGGCCTGTACAACGTGGTGACGGCGATGAAGCGTTTTGCCGCCAACCCGCTGGACGATGGCGCGTTCTGGCAGCCGGCGCCGTTGCTGGCCCGGCTGGTAGCCGAAGGCAAGTCGTTCACCTGAACCCCGTCATCCCATCAGGAGCCCACCATGAGTGCACGCGCCACCTTCAGCAGCATGGAATTGAGCACGGCCGACGACTGGAAAGCCATCGGTGCCGAGTTTCCGGCCACCGCCGCCGCGGCGGCCGACCGCGTGCTGGCCCACCTGAAGCTGCTGGACGGCGACATCGGCGGCTTTCCGATCGACCGCTACCAGCATTCGCTGCAGACCGCGACCCGCGCGCTGAAGGACGGCAAGGACGAGGAGTACGTGGTCTGCGCGCTGCTGCATGACATCGGTGACACGCTGGGTTGCTACAACCACTTCGACATCGCCGCGGCCATCCTCAAGCCCTTCGTCAGCGATGCCCACCTGTGGATGGTGCAGCACCACGGCATCTTCCAGGGCTACTACTTCTTCCACCACATCGGGCTCGACCGCAACATGCGCGAGCAGTTCCGCAGCAGCCCGCACTTCGGCCTGACCGAAGAGTTCTGCGCGCTCTACGACAACCCGGCCTTCGACCCGAAAGCCGAGACGCTGCCGATCAGCGAGTTCGAGCCGATGGTGCGCCGCGTCTTCAGCACGGTGCGCAACAGCGTCTACAAGGCGTCCAACGTGGTGGCTGCGGCCTGATCTCGTCGTACCTGCGCGCACTGCTACAGCCCACCCCCTTCCACCCGCCTGATCCTCAGGAGCCTTCCATGACCAATGCCGTCATCGTTTCCACCGCCCGCACGCCGCTCGCCAAGAGCTGGAAGGGTGCTTTCAACATGACCCACGGCGCCACGCTGGGCGGCCACGCCATCGCCCACGCCGTGCAGCGCGCCGGCATCGACCCCGGCGCGGTCGACGACGTGCTGATGGGCTGCGCCAACCCCGAAGGCGCCACCGGCATGAACATCGCGCGCCAGGCCCTGCTGCGCGCCGGCCTGCCGGTGACGGTGAGCGGCGCCACGGTGAACCGCTTTTGCTCCAGCGGCCTGCAGACCATCGCGATGGCCTCGCAGCGCATCATCGCCGGCGAGTCCGACGTGATGGTGGCCGGCGGCGTCGAGAGCATTTCCTGCGTGCAGCAGGAAATGAACATGCACATGTTGCAGGACAGCTGGTTGAAACAGCACAAGCCCGCCGTCTACATGAGCATGCTGGAAACCGCCGAGAACGTGGCCAAGCGCTACAACATCGCCAAGGAGCGCATGGACCACTACGGCGCCGAAAGCCAGCAAAAGGCCTGCGCCGCGCAAGAGGCGGGCAAGTTTGCCGACGAGATCGCCGCCATCACCGTCACCGCCGGCATCGCCGACGCGGTGATGGGCCTGCGCAGCAAGGAAGTGACCGTCGGTGTCGACGAAGGCCTGCGCCCCGGCACCACCTACGACGGCCTCAAGGGCATCCGCACGGCGCTGCCGGGTGGTGTGGTCACCGGCGGCAACGCCAGCCAGTTCAGTGACGGCGCGGGCGCCTGCGTCATCGTCAGCGACACCTACGCGCAGCAGAAGAATCTGAAGCCGCTGGGTCGCTTCCTGGGCTTTGCGGTCGCCGGCTGCGAGCCCGACGAGATGGGCATCGGCCCGGTCTTCGCGGTGCCCAAGGTACTGGCCCGGCTGGGCCTGAAGATGGACGACATCGACCTGTGGGAACTCAACGAGGCCTTCGCGGTGCAGGTGCTGTACTGCGCTGATCGCCTGGGCATCCCGATGGACCGGCTCAACGTCAACGGCGGCGCGATTGCGGTAGGCCACCCCTACGGTGTCAGCGGCCAGCGCCTGACCGGCCATGCGCTGATCGAAGGCAAGCGCCGCGGCGCCAAGCGGGTCTGCGTGACGATGTGCATCGGCGGCGGCATGGGCGCGGCCGGCGTGTTCGAAGTGCTGTGACTGTCCAGCGATGACAGCGGTGTTGCGCGCTGCCGACGAGCGCTTCGCCCACCTGCCGGGCTGGGCTTACCCGACCCGCTACGCCCACCCGCTGGGCGATGGCGGCCCTCGGATGGCCTGTGTGGACGAAGGCCCGCGGGATGCTCCGGCCACCGTGTTGTGCCTGCATGGCAACCCGACCTGGGGCTACCTGTACCGCCACATGCTGCCGGTGTTCACCGCCGCCGGGCTGCGGGTGGTGGTGCCCGACCTGATCGGCTTCGGCCGCTCCGACAAGCCGGTCGACGAGGCCTGGCATACCTTCGACCGCCACCGCCAGAGCCTGCTGAATTTCATAGAGACGCTGGACCTTCAGGACGTGATGCTGGTCTGCCAGGACTGGGGCGGCATCTTCGGGCTGACGCTGCCCCTGGCGATGCAGGACCGCTTCACCCGCCTGCTGGCGATGAACACCACGCTGGCCACCGGCGAGTTGACCGACGGCTTCAGGGCCTGGCGCACCTACAGCAACAGCCAGCCCGACCTGGCGGTGGGCAAGCTGCTGCGCCGCGGCAAGCGCGAGATCAGCGAGACCGAGGCAGCCGGCTACGACGCGCCGTTTCCCGACGCCACGTTCAAGGCGGCGCTGCGGGCTTTTCCGAACCTGGTGCCCGATGGCGCCGACGCAGCCGGCGCGGCGATCAGCCGCGAGGCCCAGGCTTTCTGGGCGCAACGCTGGACTGGCGACAGCTTCATGGCCGTCGGCCTGCAGGATCCGGTGCTGGGCGGTCCGACGATGGCGGCGCTGCGGTCGGTCATCCGGGGCTGCCCGCCGGCGCTGGAGGTGGTCGACGGCGGCCACTTCCTGCCCGAATGGGGCGCACCGATTGCCCAGGCCGCGCTGGCACACTTCGGTCTCGGCAGACCCTGAGCGCCGAGCCCCGCATGCCGCCGCCGCTGCGCAGCCGGGGGCCCGCCAGATTCCGGCGCACCGCGCTTTCAAGTCACCCTTGCTGAAGACCATGCGACCCACCGTCGATTTCCTGCTCCACGACTGGCTCCACGTCACCGGCCTCACCGCCCGGCCGCGTTTTGCCGACCATTCCGCCGACACCTTCAACCAGGTGCTGGACACCTGCGAGAAGATCGCCCGCGACAAGTTCGCGCCCTTCAACCGGCTGGTCGACACCGAGGAGCCCCGGGTTGCAACGGGTCCGGACGGAGAGAAAGTCATCCTGCCGCAGGCCACGCACGATGCTTGCGACGCCTATGCCGCATCGGGCATGTTGTCGGCCGCGCAGGACTACGACATCGGCGGCATGCAGCTGCCCTACACGGTCGAGCTGGCGGCCAATGCCTTCTTCTCCAAGGCTTCGGTCAGCATCAATGCCAGCCTGCTGAGCGTGGGCAACGCCAACCTGCTGATGAAACATGGCACGCTGCTGCAGCAGCAGGTGTTCGCGCACAACGAGTTTTCGGGCCGCTGGTCGGGCACCATGTGCCTGAGCGAGCCGCAGGCGGGCTCGAGCCTGTCGGACGTGGCCACCCGGGCGCTGCCTGACGAGGCGCCTGCCGGTGCCGCTGCCGGCTCGGCGCCCTGGGGTCAAGACCCGCTGGGCCCGCGTTACCGGCTGAAGGGCAACAAGATGTGGATCTCGGCCGGCGAGCACGAGCTGACCGAGAACATCATCCACCTGGTGCTGGCCAAGATCCCCGGGCCCGATGGCAAGGCTGTGGCCGGCACCAAGGGCATCTCGCTGTTCATCGTGCCGAAGAAGCTGGTCGATGTCGAAGGGCAACTGACCGGCGAGCGCAACGACGTGGCGCTGGCCGGCCTGAACCACAAATGCGGCTGGCGCGGCACCACCAACACGCTGCTCAACTTCGGCGAGGGCAAGTTCCAGCCGGGCGGCGCGGCCGGCGCCATCGGCTACCTGGTGGGCCAGCCGGGCCAGGGCCTGCGTTGCATGTTCCACATGATGAACGAGGCGCGCATCGGCGTGGGCATGGCCGCCACCATGCTGGGCATGGCCGGTTACGAAGCCAGCCTGGATTACGCCCGCCAGCGCCCGCAGGGCCGGCCCCTCGGGGGCGGCAGCCCGGGATCGGCAGGCCAGCGCGCCGGCAAGGACGCCGCCGCGCCGCAGGTGGCGATCATCCAGCACGCCGATGTCAAGCGCATGCTGCTGGCGCAGAAGGCCTATGCCGAAGGCGCGCTGGCGCTGCAGCTTTACTGCGCCAAACTGGTCGACGAGCAGCACACCGGCGACGAGGCGTCGGCCAAGGATGCCGCGCTGCTGCTGGAAGTGTTGACGCCGATCGCCAAGAGCTGGCCCAGCGAGTGGTGCCTGGAGGCCAACAGCCTGGCGATCCAGGTGCATGGTGGCTACGGCTACACCCGCGACTTTCCGGTTGAGCAATACTGGCGCGACAACCGCCTGAACATGATCCACGAGGGCACCCACGGCATCCAGGCGATCGACCTGCTGGGTCGCAAGGTGGTGATGGACGGTGGCGCCGGGCTGAAGCTGCTGGCTGCCACGATCCACCGCACGATCGAACGGGTTGGCCACGGGGCTGGCCACGGGGCTGGCCACGGGGTGGGCCATGGCGCCGCCCTGGCCGATCACGGCGCCGCACTGGCCGCTGCGCTGCAGCGTCTGGACGCAGCCACCCAGTCTGCCTGGGCCACCGGCAACCCCGAAGACGCGCTGGCCAATGCCACGCCCTACCTGCAGGCCTTCGGCCACTTGGTGCTGGCGTGGATGTGGCTGGAGGTGGCGCTGGCGGCGCAGGCCGCGGCCGCCCGTCAGCCGAATAGCTTCGTGCAGGGCAAGCTGCAGGCCTGCCACTATTTCTTCGCCTACGAATTGCCCAAGATCGACGCCTGGCTGGGCGTGGTGAGCAGCCGCAACCCGGCATGCCGCGAGATGCAGGACGACTGGTTCTGAGCGCATGCTCACGCCATGAGACCTGCCACCGTCGAAGTCTGGAGCTGGGTATCGATTTATGGCGGCATGCTGCTCGGTGGTCTCAGTCTCTTTGTCAGCCACAGCGATGCTGCGCTGGGCGGGTGGCTCGGCTTGGCCGGCGGCGTGCTGGTTGCGGCCGGTATCTTGTTGATCTACCTGCGCTCGCGCATGCGGGAATGAGCCATTGCTTTTCGAACCCACGCACCTGAAAGACACCCCATGGGCACCCCGATCTCCCAACTCTTCGACCTGAGCGGCCACACCGCGCTGGTCACCGGCGGCTCGCGCGGCCTGGGCCTGCAGATCGCCGAGGCGCTGGGTGAAGCCGGCGCCCGGGTGATGCTGACCTCGCGCAAGGCCGCCGAACTGGAAGAGGCGGTGGCCACGCTGAGCCAGCGTGGCATCGACGCGCGCTGGATCGCCGCCGATGCGTCGCGGCCCGAAGAAGCCCAGCGCGTCTGCACCGAGACGCTGGAGCGCCTGGGCGCTGTCGACATCCTGGTCAACAACGCCGGTGCGGCCTGGGGCGCGCCGGCCGAAGACCACCCGCTGGAGGGCTGGGACAAGGTGATGAACCTCAACATCCGCAGCGTCTTCGTCTTCAGCCAGACCATCGCCAAGCTCAGCATGATTCCGCGCCGCCGCGGCCGCATCATCAACATCGCGTCGATCGCCGGCATCGCCGGTAACGCGCCCTGGCAGGAGAGCATCGCCTACAACACCAGCAAGGGCGCGGTGGTCAACTTCACCCGCGCGCTGGCGGCCGAGTGGGGCGAGCACGGCATCAACGTCAACGCCATCGCGCCGGGTTTCTTTCCCAGCAAGATGACCGCCAGCACGCTGGACCGGGTGGGCGAAGAGGCCATGGCCGCGCGCGCGCCGCTGCGCCGCCTGGGCGACGATGATGATCTGAAAGGCGCGGCCGTGCTGCTGGCATCCAACGCCGGCAAGCACATCACCGGCCAGATCCTGGTGGTCGACGGCGGCGTCAGCTGCGTCATCGGCTGATGGCCGACCAACGCCGCAAGCGCCACCGCGCATCGCCGATCCCGTTTCCGGTCACGGTGCCCTTCGTCGAGAGCCTGGGCATCGAGCTGCACGGCTTCGGCGACGGCCATGCCGAGCTGCGGGTCGACCTGGACGACGCTCACCTCAACGCCTGGGAAGTGGCGCACGGCGGGGTGGTGATGACCCTGCTCGACGTGGCCATGGCGATGGCCGCGCGCAGCGCCACCGGCCACGCCGGCGGCGTGGCCACCATCGAGATGAAGACCAGCTTCCTGCGCCCGGCCGAGCACCAGCTGCGCGCCGTGGCCCGGGTGCTGCACCGCACCCCCACGCTGGCGTTCTGCGAGGGCTCGCTGTTCGACGACGAAGGCCAACTCTGCGCCAGTGCCAGCGGCACCTTCAAATACCTGCGCGGCCTGGTGGCGCGTGGGCGCATCGTCACCCCTGCACCTGCACCTGCACCTGCCGAAGCCGGCAAGCCGTCAGTCCCGCCCAACCCACCCACCGAACCTGAACCCACCGAGGAAGACAACCCATGACCACCACCAACCTGCAGATCCACCTGGCCTCGCGCCCCACCGGCGAGCCCACCACCGCCAACTTCCGCCTGGTCGAGGCCGCGCTGCCCGACGCCGGCCAGCTGGCCGCCGGCCAGGTGCTGGTGCGCCACCATTTCCTCAGCCTCGACCCCTACATGCGCGGCCGCATGAACGACGGCAAGAGCTACGCCCAGCCTCAGCTGCTGGACCAGGTGATGGGCGGCGGCACGGTGGGCGAGGTGGTGGCGTCGAACAACCCCGCCTTTGCCGCCGGCGACAAGGTCGTCGGCATGGGTGGCTGGCAGCAGTACGCGGTGGTCGATGCCAACGTGCCGGGCGTGCTGCGCAAGGTCGACACCAGCCAGGTGCCGCTGTCGGCCTACCTGGGCGTGGTCGGCATGCCGGGCGTCACCGCCTGGTACGGCCTGATGAAGATCATCAACCCGAAGGCCGGCCAGACCGTGGTGGTCTCGGCCGCCAGCGGCGCGGTGGGCAGCGCGGTGGGGCAACTCGCCAAAAGCCGCGGCGCGCGGGCGGTGGGCATCGCCGGCGGTGCCGACAAGTGCGCCTATGTGATCGACGAGCTGGGCTTCGATGCCTGCGTCGACTACAAGGCGCACCGCGATCTGAAGTCGCTGTCGACGGCGCTGAAAGAAGCCTGTCCGCAGGGCATCGACGGCTACTTCGAGAACGTCGGCGGCGTGATCCTCGACGCGGTGATGCTGCGCGCCAACGCGTTCAGCCGCATCGCCATGTGCGGCATGATCAGCGGCTACAACGGCGAGCCGATCCCGATGGCGGCGCCGCAGCTGATCCTGGTGAACCGCATGACGGTGGAAGGCTTCATCGTCAGCGAGCACATGGACGTCTGGCCGCAGGCGCTGGCCGAGCTGGGCCAGGGCGTGGCCACCGGCAAGATCAAGTACCGCGAGTCGGTGGCCGACGGCCTGGCCGCCGCGCCCGAGGCCTTCATGGGCCTGCTGAAGGGCAAGAACTTCGGCAAGCAGATCGTCAAGCTGGTCTAGCGCGTGTCGGCCCCGACGTCGCTTTGCAGCGGCCGCCCGAAGTGTCGCTCAGCCGCTCAGACGCTGAGCCGTTCAGCCGCTCTCGGGCGGCGCGGCGTTGGCTGAGGGCGGCAAGGTGACCCTGGCCTGGACCTGGCAGCGCTTTCCCGACCTGGGCGTGGACAACCTCTACGACCTGCTGGCGCTGCGTTGCCGGGTGTTCATCCTCGAGCAGGGCCCCTACCTCGATCCCGATGGAGTCGATCGTCAAAGCTGGCACCTGCTGGGCCGCGACACGGCGGGCGAGGCCCGGGCTTGCCTGCGCCTGGTCGACCCCGGCATCAAGTACGCCGAGCCGTCGATGGGCCGGGTGGTGCTGGACAAGGCCCTGCGCGGCAGTGGCCTGGCTGACACGCTGGTGGCCGAGGGCCTGGCCCGTGCCGACGCCGCCTGGCCCGGCCTGGGCAACCGCATCAGCGCGCAGGCCCACCTGCAGCGCTTCTACGGCCGCCACGGCTTTGTGCCGGTGGGCGAGACCTACATCGAAGACACCATCCCGCACATCGAGATGCGGCGGCCATGATGACCGGCGTGATCATCCACGAGCTGTTCAATCAGGGCATGCCGCTGTTCGAGACCCACTGGTTCACCGGCGACCGGGCGCTGCCGGACGCGCTGGGCGCCGAGGCTGGCTCGGCAGCGATCTGGCCCGCATCGCCGAACGCGCGCGACTGGTTGGCCCCCGAATCCAAGCACCGTTCTTCTGGAGACCATAGCCCATGGCTGAACTGATCCTGCACCACTACGACATGTCGCCCTTTGCCGAGAAGGTGCGGCTGATGCTGGGCTACAAACGACTGGCCTGGCGGTCGGTGCACATCCCGCCGGTGATGCCCAAGCCCGACGTGGTGGCGCTGACCGGCGGCTACCGCAAGACACCGGTGCTGCAGGTGGGTGCCGATGTCTATTGCGACACCGCGCTGATCGCGCGGGTGCTCGAAGCCGCCCAGCCCACGCCCACGCTGTACCCGGCCAGCGCACCGCTTGCCGCGCCGCTGGCGCAATGGGCCGACGGCACGCTGTTTGGCGCCGCGGTGGCCTGGGCGATGCAGCCGGCCGGCGTCGGTGCCATCCTGGGCGATCCGTCGCCCGAGGTGCTGAAGGGCTTTGCCACCGACCGCGCGGCGATGCGCAGCGCCGGCGTGCCGCGTCTCACGCTGGCCGACGGCACGGCGCAATTGAAGGCCCACCTGGCCACGCTGAACGCGCAACTCGCCGCCGGTGGCCCCTGGTTGCTGGGCGCCGTGCCCAGCATCGCCGACTTCTCGGTCGGCCACTGCCTGTGGTTCATCCGCCTGGCCAAGCCGGTGGCCCACCTGCTCGACGACTACCCGGCGATCGGGCCCTGGCTCGACCGGCTGCTGGCCATAGCCCACCACCAGCCCACCGGCATGAGCAGCGCCGAGGCCATCGCCGTGGCCGCCAGCGCCACCACGCACGCGCCGGTCAGCGTGCTGCCCGGCCTGGGCTTCACCGAAGGCCAGGCCGTCACCGTGGCCGCCACCGACTACGGCAGCGACGCAGTGGCCGGCACGCTGGTCGGCCTGTCGTCGGATTCGGTCACCGTGCGCCGCCAGGATGCGCGCGCCGGCACGGTGCAGGTGCACTTTCCCCGATTTGGCTTCCAGATCAAGAAGGACACCCCGTCATGAACCGCTTCAGCCAGAAGACTGCCGTGTTGACCGGCGCCGCCTCGGGCTTCGGCCTCGAATGCGCCCGCATCGCCGCG
>JBBQVF010000009.1:0-60083 GCA_038211805.1 Burkholderiales bacterium
TCACCTGTGGCGTGCCGAGCGCCGGGCCGCTCCCAAGCCGGCCCGCTGTCCCCTCGGGGGACCGGCCGACGTATTCGTCGGACGAGGGGCTCACCTGTGGCGTGCCGAGCGCCGGGCCGCTCCCAAGCCGGCCCGCTGTCCCCTCGGGGGACCGGCCGACGTATTCGTCGGACGAGGGGCTCACATGATCTGGCTCGGCTTGCTGCTGCTGTTGGTGGTGCTGCTGGTGCTGCGCCAGAGCCTGGTGCTGGTGTTTGCGGTGGCCGCCGCTTACATCCATGTGTTCATCGCCAACAGCAAGCTCGAATTCCTGCTGCAGGACTTCTGGTTCACGGTCGATCGCGAGGTGCTGCTGTCGATTCCGCTGTTCATCCTGGCCGGCAACGTGATGTCGCGCGGCTCGATCGCGGTGCGGCTGATCGACTTCATGAAGACGATCACCTCGCCGATCCCCGGCGGGCTGGGCATCGCTTGCGTGCTGTCGTGCGCGGCCTTCGCGGCGATCAACGGCTCGTCGATCGTCACCATGCTGGCGATCGGCTCGATCATGTACCCGGCGATGGTGTCGCAGGGCTACAGCAAGCACTTCGCGCTGGGCGCGGTGGCGTCGGCCGGCACGCTGGGCATCATCATCCCGCCGTCGATCCCGCTGATCCTCTACGGCATCATGACCGAGAAGAACATCGCCCACCTGTTCGTCGCCGGCATCGGCCCCGGCCTGCTGCTGACCATGATGTTCTGCGGCTACGCGCTGGTGGTCAACCGCAACATCCCGCGCCTGGTCTACAGCCTGGGCGACGTCGGACGCTCGTTCGGCCGCGGCGTGTTCGCGCTGCTGCTGCCGGTGATCATCATCGGCGGCATCTACTCGGGCAAGTTCAGCCCCACCGAATCGGCCGCAGTGGCGCTGGCTTACGCGCTGTTCATCGAGTTTCTGGTGCACCGCCGCGACGAAGCCCCGACGGCGCCCGCCCGCGCCGGCGTAGGGGTGCAGGTGCGGCACTACCTGGGCACGCGGGCGATGAACCCGCGCGAGCTGGTCGACGTGGTGCTGGAAACCACCCGCCTGCTGGCCACGCTGCTGCCACTGCTGTGCATCGCCGGCAGCCTGAACACCATCCTCGACCATTCGGGCGCACCCAAGCAAATGGTGCAGTACCTGGTGGGCGCGGTCGACAACCGCTGGGTGCTGATGCTGGGCATCAACTTGCTGCTGCTGGTGGTGGGTTGCCTGATGGACGTGGGCTCGGCCATCCTGATCCTGGCGCCGTTGCTGCAGCCGCTGGCCGCTGCCAAGGGGTTCGACCCCATCCACTTCGGCATCATCATGATCGCCAACCTGGAGATCGGCTACCTCACCCCGCCGGTGGGGCTGAACCTGATCGTCGCGATGGCGGCGTTCAAGGAATCGTTCGCCACCATCTGCAAGGCGGTGGTGCCGTTCATCGGCATCATGCTGGTCTGGCTGACCGTGGTGGTGATGGTGCCGCAGTTGTCGCTGTACCTGGTGGGCCCGTAGTCAAGCCTGCCGGGCTCTGGTCGACGACGGCTGGACCGACCTGATCACCAACATCCTGCTGGCCGTGCGCCTGGACCGCCTCATAGTCGTTGTTCGCGCGCAGGACGCACGAAGCGCGCGGCGCGCGATGCAGACCCAAGCTGCCGTCGACCTCATGCGGCACGACGAGTTTCTCCCAGGGAACCACATCGGACGGCGCTGTGGGGTCCAGCAGCGCGCGAGCACGGTGAGTCAGGTTTGCATGCGCGGCGAAGAAGGCCTCGATCCGGCGTGCACCGGCAGCGCCGAGTCCGTTGATGTCGACCCACCACCGCCTGCGGCGCGGTATTCGAAGCGTGAGGTCGGCCAAGGTCTTGATGGCAGACCTACGCAGCACTGCGGCGATACGGAGCTTGAGCCAGAGGTCGACAAGCCGGTTTTCACAGAGAAAAGTTTATGTTTCTGGCGCAACTATGCCGCTAAGGTTGGTTATCGGCATAGCAGCGATCGGAGTTCACTTGTTCAACGCATGCTCCGCGGCCCCGGGCTCGGCTCGCCCGTGGTCGGCACGAACCGGGAGCCGCCGCGGCCGTCACCTGTCGGCGCGGGCGGCTGACTCCATTTGCCGCATTTGCTTGGTTGTCCGAATTTGCTTAGAATCCCCGCATGAGCACCGATCTCGGCACGCCCGTCCTGCTGCGCCGCATCGCGCTGCTCGAGGCCACCGTCGGGCGTCTCAGCGAAGACCTGCGCAGCTTGCGCTCGGCCGTCAGCAAGCAAGGGATGCAACTGCCAAGGACGCAGGGTCTTCGAGCCCGAGTGGCGCACGCCCAGTCCCCTGCCGCGGACATCCAGCACTCTCAGGCCACTGGTGGCCTGGCTGGTGCAACCGCTCGCGGCGAAGCAGCGCGTGTCCAGTGGGTCAAGGATGGCCTGGTCGTGCCCGGCGAGCAACTGGCGCAGGCCTGGGGGCTCACCCGTCAGGCTTTGGCGCCGGCCGCAGACCGAGGCGAAGTCTTTGCCGTGAAGGTCGGCAACCGGCTGTATTACCCGCAGGCATTCCTGGGCATGGAGCGCGAGGCCGTGGCAGCCATCTGCCGCGCGCTCGGTGACCTCTCCGCCAGCGAGAAGCTGGTGTTCTGGCTGCGCGAGCACGGCACTCTCGCAGAACAGAGCGTTGCCGGCGCCCTGGAGGCGGGGATTGCGTTGCCCAGGGTGGAGCGGCTGGCCGCGGCATGGGCGCGCGAGCGAGGCGCCTCGCCTGGTGTCAGACGTGCAGCTGCGGCTGCCTGATCCCGGTTCCTTCGAGGATCTGCTTAGTCCGATCAGGATCGAAGTCGCGTCGCTCGTGCGCTTGAGCCGGCATCCAGCCACCGAGCCGTACTGGTCGGCCGGCGTGTGCCGCTTTGATGATCCAGATCCTGGCGTTGCCGACGCCTTCGGCACCTGCTACACCGCCAGCACCATCGAGGTGGCCTTCGCGGAAAGCGTCATCCATGAGTGCGGGCGGTTCCTCGGCGGCAGCTACGAGGTGCCGACCGCCGAACTGACTGAGCGCTCGGTCGTGCGCTTCATCTGTGAACGGCGCAAGACGCTGGTCCTGGCAGACCTGACAGGGGCGGCGCTCAAGGCCCTGGGCCTGAACAATGACATCAGTGCATCCGCCGACTACACGACGAGCCAAGCCTGGGCACGCGCCATCCACGACGCGCACCTGCGCTGGGACGGAATCCGGTACGTGTCGCGGCAGATGAACAAGGGGTTCGCCTACGCCATCTTCAAACGCAGCGGGTTGCACAAGCTGCGAGCCGAGAAGCTCAGGGCGCGGCAGGTCGATGACCTTTGCGATCGGTTCAACGTCACCGCAGTCTGACGACGCCGCGGTCCGAACCCGAAAGTCGGCAACCTGATGTACACCGGCCGTTCGCCGGCGAAAACCGGTCGGCTCCACTCGGCCAGGAAGCGACGGTAGCGACAGGCAGGTTTTGGGCTGCAGGGTGCACCGGCCGGGCCAGCGCGGCGGCGGTCTCCTCGGGCTTGTTCCAGTAGCCCTGCATCACCGCCGGGCTGTGGGCGACGATCTCGCCCACCTCGCCGGTGGGCAGGTCGCGGCCGTCGGCACCGACGATGCGCAACTCGACGCCCAAGGTCGGCTGCCCCGCCGATCGCACCTTGCCGCGCGCGCGCCCTTCGCCGCGGTGCAACATGCCCGGGAGGGTGGTGATGATGGGCGCCATCTCGGTCATGCCATAGACCTGCAGCAGCGTGGTTTGCGGTAGCAGTGCCATGGCCCGGTCGAGCAGCACCTCGCTGATCGGTGAGGCGCCGTAGACCAGCGTCTGCAGGCTCGACAGGTCAGCGCCGGCCGCCTCGGGGTGGTCCACCAGCATCTGGATCATCGTGGGCACCAGCACGCTGGTGGTGATGCGCTCGCGCTCGATGGCCTGCAGCACGCCCATCGGCGTGATTTAAGGCACCGTGACCTGCCTGGCGCCCACGGTCCACAGGCTGGACATCACGGTGACCGCGGCGATGTGAAACAGCGGCGCAGCATGCAGGCCCACCGACCGGTCGTCGGCGATGCCCTCGGCCGCACCGAACAGGCCGGTGAAGCACAGGGCGTCGTGTGACAGCATCACGCCCTTGGGGAAGCCGGTCGTGCCGCCGGTGTAGAACACGCCCGCGAGGTCGGTGTCGCCGCGCTGCGCATCGGGCACGGGCGCCGCATCGGCCAGCAGCGCCTCGTACGACAGCATGCCGCCGGGCACCGGGCCGTCGCCGACATGGATCAGGGTGCGCAGCGACTGGCTGCGCCGCAGCAACTCGGGCACCAGCGGCAGGAACGGGTCGTCGATCAGCAGCACCCGGGTTTCGCAGTCGTCGAGGGAATAGGCGATCTCGGTCGCGCTCCAGCGGATGTTGACCGGGTTGACCACCGCGCCCGCCCAGGGCACGGCCATGTAGTACTCGACGTAGCGATCGGTATTGAGCGCCAGCATTCCCACGCGGTCGCCGCTGCCTACCGCCACCGCCCGCAGCGCGCCGGCGATGCGGCTGACCCAGTCCTGGATCTGGCTGAACGTGTGGCGGCGCCCGCCGCAGACGGTGGCCACGGCGTCGGGCCGGCGGGAGACGGCGCGGTGCAGCGCTTGGGTGAATTGCATGGTGGCTCCAGTGGGTGCCCCGCAGGGCGTTGACGACACACCCACTGTGCGCGGCGAGGCGGCTCGCCGTCCTGAAGCAATCCAAAACGTTCGGAATGCATCACGGGCCGCAACCGTGTCACCACCGTGCGCCACGAGCACCGCGCTGGCCCGTGACGCCACCGGTTGGCGGGTCACGGCCGCCCTCTGGTTGACCCAGCGATACGACCGATTTACGATAACGCAATTCGTAAATATGGAGTTCCGAATGTCTCAGCCGACCACGATGTCCGTCAAGGGCCAAGTCACGATTCCGCGTGACGTTCGCGAACGCCTGGGCCTGCAGGCCGGCGACAAGATTGCCTGGTCTTTGCTGAGCAATGGCACCGTCGTCGTGCGGCCGAAGACGCGGCGCCTGGTCGACCTCGTCGGCATGCTGACGCGGCCGGGCCAGCCAGGCGTCACCGTCGACGAAATGCGTCTGCCGGAATGAGTGCGGCCATCGACACCAACGTGCTGGTGCGCATGCTCGTGCAGGACCCGACGGCTGCGGCTCAGTGCGCTGCGGCCAAACGTGTGGTTGCCGAGGCCTCCGCCAGCGGCGAGCCGCTCCTCATCACGCTGTGCGCGCTGCTGGAAACCGAATGGGTCCTTCGCAGTCGCTACAAGGTCGACCGGGCGTCGATGACGGCAGCCGTCATCGCGATGCTCGAGACACCAGGCATTGAATTCGAACACCCACCGACGGTCGAAGAGGCCCTCTACCTCCTCGAGCAGTTCCCATCGGCCGACTTCGCGGATTGCTTGCTCGTGGCGCGTTCAACGCACCTCGGCCGCGACCGCTTCCTGACCTTTGACGCCGGCGCTGCCAAGCTGCCGCGTGCTGAGTTGGTGCAATGACTTCGCCCGGGACCCCGCCGCGGCGACCATGGCACAGGGGCAGGTCGATCTGGCCTGCGAACGACCGGATCCCGGCGGTGATTTCGCTCAGTCCACTGGCACATCGGCATACCGCTCGACGTTGAACCGAAACGTCCCCCTGAAGTTGATGTGCGAGAAGTGCGCCGGCCCGATCCGCCGCAGCCAGTCCTCCTTGATGTCGACGCCGTCACGGTTGAGCTTCGCCACGACGCTGGCCATGCGATTCGTGTTCCAGGCCAGCACGATGTTCGTCAGCAGCGCGTGTGCGCCCGAGATGGCTGCCAACTCTTGCCGCCGGCGGCCACGATCGGGAGCCACCTGGCCGCCATGAATGGCGCGCTGCCGTTGGTGCACCGACTCCCCCCGGTTGAGCAGCGTGCGGATCTCGCGCCGATAGTCCGGGATGGCGAGGTAGTCGCGCAGAAACGGCGTCCGCAGCAGGCGCACAAGGTGTTCCGCAGCCCGGTTCAGCGGATCGCCGTCCGCTGCCGACCCCAGCCGGTGGATGGCATGCGCGGCAGACACCTTGCCCGCCCGAATCGACGCAGCCAGGCGGACCAGGTCGTCCCACCCGCGCTCGATCGCCTTGACCGACACCCGGCGCAGGGTGACCCCCTCCAGGCTCCGCGGCACCGGCCAGCCCCTGGGCACGAACAGTTTTCGCTCGTGCAGATCCCGCAGTCGCGGGCACAGGTCGAAACCCAGGAGCTTGGCGATGGTCATTGCCACGTTCGTGACGCCGTGGGTATCGACCGCCAGCAGGGAAACGCGAATCCGGTCTTCGGCACGGTTGTGCTGCTCGACGCCTTCGACGGCCACGCCTGCCTGCCGCTCGTTGAGCACGATGGGTTGGTCCTGGGAGGCTGTCGGGCTCCTAGAACAAACCCCAGCGGTCGCGAACGTGGGTGCGCAGGCCCGCGGCATAGGTGCGGCGGCGCGGGTCCACCCTTGCTGTCCACAGGTGGCGGCTGGCGTCCATGGCCATCATGTCGGCTAGCGGCGCCGGCTGGGCATGGGGGCCGGCGCCCGGCTCGAGTGCTCGAAGAGTCAGACGGTTTGAAGCTGCGGGTCGTTCGGGCGGTCGCCACGTCCGACCTGGCCGGCATGGCGGGCCTGGTGAAAGCGACGGCGCGCGGCGTGCCGCGGCGCCTCGAAGACTTCGACCCGGCATCGCTGCTCCACCGTGCGCCGCGTGGCAAGCCATGAAGTCGCTGGACACCAACGTGCTGGCACGGTTTTTCATCGACGACGCCGACGACGCCCAGACCGCCCGACAGCGGCCAGCCGCGATGGCCGCGCTGGCCGAGCGGTCGTTGGTGTCGGTGACCGTGTTGCTGGAACTGGAGTGGGTGATGCGCGGTTTCTATGCGCTGCCGACAGGCGATGTCGCCCGCGTGTTGCGGGCGCTCACCAGCCTCGAACACGTCACGATCGAAGATCGCGATGCGGTGCTGAGGGCGCTCGACGCGTTCGACCAGGGCCTCGATTTCGCCGATGCCCTGCATCTGGCGCGCAGCGGGCGGGCCGCCGCCTTCGTGACCTTCGACCAACGCTTGTTCAGGCGGGCCAGGAAAGTCGCGCTGTCGCCGCCGGTGCAGTTGCTGGCCTGACGTGCAGACGTGCTGACGTGCTGACGTGCTGATTTTCCGCAGCGGGCCCGGCAAGTGGCTCGTTGCGAGCAACGTGCCGGCGCCGGCCGGTCCGTTTCGGGGCTCAGCCCGGCACCAGCAGCACGGCGGCCACGTGGCAGCCGGTGCCGCCCATCACGAACAGGTGCCAGGCGAAGTGCGCATAGCGGATGCGGTCGTCGAACAGGAACACCACCGCACCCAGCGTGTAACTGAGGCCACCGGCCACCAGCCAGGCCAGGCCGGTGCCGGGCAGGCGCTCGATTAGCGGCGCGATGGCGATCAGCGCCACCCAGCCCATCGCCACGTACAGCCCGGTGGACCACAGCGGGTGGCGCAGGCGGTTGAACAACTTGCCGGCGATGCCGAAGGCGGCCGCGCTCCAGACGATGCCGAACAGCGTCCAGCCCCAGGCGCCGCGCAGCACGCCCAGCAGGTAGGGCATGTAGCTGCCGGCGATGAACAGGTAGATCGCAGCATGGTCGAGCCGGTTGAACCACCGCTTGGCCCCGCCCGCGGGCAGCGCGTGGTACAGCGCCGACACCGCGTACAGCACGATCATGGTGGCCGCGAAGAGGCTGGCCGCGACCACATCGGCCGCGCCGCCGTGCCGTGCCGCATGTCCCACCAGCAACGGCAGGCTGGCGACGGCCAGCAGCAAGCCGGTCCCGTGGCTCACTGCATTGGCGATCTCCTCGCCCCCTGTCTGGGCGCGCGACGACGGCAGCGTTTGCAGCGTCATTGCCTAAGCGACAGGCAACGTGGCCAACACCTGCAGCGCCCGCAGGTCGCGCACGGTCACCACGTAGCCTTTGACGTCGATGCAGCCCAGGTCGACCAGCCGGCGGAAGCAGCGTGACAGTGTTTCCTGCGCCATCACCAGCTGGCGGGCGATCGAGCGCTTCTGCTCGCGCAAGGTGATGACGGTGGTGTCGGCGGCGGCCATCGGCAGCTGGCGCAGCAGCCACGCGGCCAGGCGCGCCGTCACGTCCAGGGTGGCCAGCGCATGGCGGTCAACGGCGAGCTGGTGCACCCGCTCGGCCATCACGCAGCCCATCGCGCGCTGCAGAGTCTCGTCGGCCCGCGCGCAGGCCAGCAAGGTGTCCAGCGGCAGCGCCCACAGCGTGACCGGGGTGCTGCAGACGGCGCGCTCGGTCCAGTCGGCTGCAGTCCAGCTGCTGACCACGTCGAACCACTGCCCGGCCTCGATCAATCGGCTCTCGACCAGCCCGCCCTGCGTTCCGCTGTCGCCTGCCACGATGCGGCCGTCGGTCACCAGCCACCAGGCCGGCGGGTGGTCGCGCGGCGACAGGGCCAGCGGCCCGGGCGACAGCTTGAACACCTGGACCGCGTCCAGCAGGACCTGCGCCGTGTCGCGGTGGATCCAGCCAGGCGGGAAGGCCGCCTGCAGCCAGCGCAGCGGCGCGTTGGCGGCAGGCCGGCCGGTATCGGCGGCGCTGTGCCACGGGCTGGCAGGTGGCCGGTGGGCCGAGGGCATCGGAATCGTCGGCATGCTGGCCTCCTGTGCACGGGTGACGAGCCGCACTGTCGCGAGCGCCGCTGGCGCGGTCCTTGTTCCAGTGCAAGAAATTCACCGTCTTCGGGCCTGCCGCGCCGTGTCGGAAGGCCCAAAGCGCATCGACCCGGTGCCAGATCAATGAGAGGCCATCTGGCGGCGTCTTTGCACGGGCGCCCTGCCCTCAGCCTGCCACCTTCTGCCCCAAGCCCAGCCCCAGCCCCAGCCCCTGCCCCTGCCCGGCTTCCTCGTAGGTGCGGCCATCGCGGATGTGGTAGATCCGCTTGAAGGTCGGGATGATCTTCTCGTCGTGGGTGACGACGATGATCGCGGTCTGCTGCTCGACCGCCATCTGGTTGAGCAGGCGGACCACGGCCAGTGCACGTTCGCTGTCCAGCGGCGCGGTGGGCTCGTCGGCCAGGATCACAGGCGGCCGGTTGGCCAGCGCCCGGGCGATCGACACCCGCTGCTGCTCGCCGCCCGACAACTCAGACGGCTGGGCGCGCGCGCGGTGGCCCACGTCCAGCGCCTGCAGCAGCGCCACGGCGCGGGCACGGGCCTCGGCATTGGGCCGCCCGGCCAGCATCGGCAGCAGCGCCACGTTGTCGGTGACGTCGAGAAACGGGATCAGGTAGGGCGCCTGGAAGATGAAGCCGATGCGGTCGCGCCGCAGCGCGCGCAGGTCGGGGATCTTCCAGCCGTTGTCGTAGATCGTCTCGCCGCCCAGCACCATGCGCCCGCCGCTGGGCTCGATCACCGCGCCCAGGCATTTCAGCAGCGTGCTCTTGCCCGAGCCCGACGGGCCGATCAGGCCCACCACCTCGCCGGGGGCGACCGTCATGTTGACGTCCTTCAGTGCATCGACCGCGGTGTCGCCGCTGCCGTAGCGCTTGCGCAGGCCGACGATCTGGATGCCGGGGGTCGGCACGGTGACGGCCGGCTCAGCCACCGATGGCCTCCGCCGGATCGACCTTCAGCGCCACCCGGATCGCCAGCGTGCTGGCCAGCGCGCAGATCAGCATCACCGCGGCCAGGCCGCGCAGCGCGTCGCCGGGCTCCAGCAGCACGTACTTCGGGAACACCGGGGCCCAGACCGTGGCCGCCACCTTGCCGACGACGAAGCCGATCAGCCCCAGCCCCAACGCCTGCTGCAGGATCATGCCGGCGATGCGGCGGTTGTGGGTGCCGATCAGCTTGAGCACCGCGATCTCGCGGATCTTGCCCAGCGTCAAGGTGTAGATGATGAAGGCGACGATGGCCGCGCTGACGATGGCCAGGATGACCAGGAACATGCCGATCTGGCGCGCCGAGGTGGCGATCAGCTTGACCACCAGGATCTCCTCCATCTGCGCCCGGGTGAAGGCGCCCAGGTGCTTCCAGCGCCGGATCGGCTCGGCCACCGCCTCGGGCTCGTGCCCCGCCTGCACCTGCACCAGCACCGCGTTGACGCTGCGGTTGCTGGCCTGCGAGGCCTGCACCGCGTCCAGCAGGCCGGGCACGCCGGGGCGGTTGAGCGCCGGGTTGGCGGCGGTGCGGGCGCGGTCGTTGAGGATCGCCTCGTTGTCCTTCAGGAACTGCGCTTCCTGACCATCCTTGAGCGGGATGAAGACCATCGGGTCGCCGCCCGACGAGACCATGCGCCGGGTCAGGCCGACCACGGTGTAGGCGTGGCGGCGGATGTGGATGCGCTCGCCGAGCTGAAAGCCGGTCTTGACGTCGGCCACCGCCTCGTAGTGGCTGCGGGTGATCTGCCGGCCGGCCACCAGGTAGCCGGGCTCGCCGGGCTGGCCGGGTTCGATGCCGACCACCATCGCCCGCACGTCGGTTTCACCATGGCGCACCTGCATCGTCAGGTAGGTGACGTTGGCGGCGCGGGCCACGCCGGGCAGGCCGCGCAGCGACCGCACCGCGTCGTCACGCAGGCTGGACGATTCGGCATACGGCCCCTGGGTGTGCTGCTGCACCACCCACAGGTCGGCGCGGCTGTTGTCGAGCAGTGCGCGGGCGTCGTCGACCATGCCGCGGTAGACGCCGGCCATCGTCAGCGTGACGCCGATCAGCAGCCCCAGCCCGAGGCCGGTCAGCACGAACTTGCCCGCCGAATGCAGGATGTCGCGGCCGGCCAGGCTGATCATGGCGGCGCGCCGGCCAAGCGGTCGACGACCTGGATGCGGCGGCGGCCGTCGAGCGCCTGCTCGCTGTAGACCACCACCGGGTCGCCTTCGGCCAGCGCGACGCTGGCGGGGGCACTGGCGGGGGCACTGGCGGGGGCGACGGCGGAGGCGCCGGCGGGTGCGCTGCCGGGCTTGTCACCGGACGGGTGGCTGCCCGGCGGCGGCCGTGGCGTCACCAGCACCCGGCCGTCCAGTCCGGCCGCGCCCGGTATCACCGGCACGAAGTGCAGGCTGCCGCCGTTCAGCCGCCACAGGCCGGTCTGGTCGCCCAGCTGGCGCAGGCTGGCGTTCGAGACCACCAGGCCCGGGGCGCTGGCGGGCAGGCTCACGGTGACCTCGGCCAGTTCACCGATCGCCACGCCGGCCGGCAGCCGGTCGAAGACGATCTGCGCCACCCGCTCCTCGGTCACGCTGTCGCTGACGGTCTCGACCCGCGCCACCCGGCCGGCCAGGGGCGATGCCGGGCCTGAGCGCAGCACGATCTGCGCCGGCTGGCCCACCGCCAGCCCGCCAGCGCGGCCCTGGTCGAAGCGCACCCGCACCCACAGCGACGCCGGGTCGACCAGCCGCAGCACCGGCTGGCCGGCCACCACGGTCGAGCCCGGCTCGGCGTCGCGGCTGACCACCAGGCCGGCCGCCGGCGCCAGCATGCGCAGGTTGCCGCGCTGCTGGCGGGCGCCGGCCAGCTCGGCGGCCAGCCGCGCCTGATCCTGCTGGGCCGCGGCCCGGTTGGCGTCGGCGCCGCTGACGACGGCGTCGGCCGAGCGCTGCTCCTGCCGCCGCGCCTCCAGTGCGCCGGCGCTGATGAAGTCGCGGTCGGCCAGGTCGGTGTAACGCCGCAGGTTGGCCGCTGTCAGGGCCTGGCGGGCCAGCGCGTCGTCGCGCTGCGCATCGACCGCCTGCCGGGCGCTCTGGGCGCGCGCCAGCGACGCCTGCAGCGCGGCCACCCGCTCGTCGCTGTCGACCGGCGCCATCTCGGCCAGCAACTGGCCGGCCTGCACGAGGTCACCCACGTCCACCGGCACCTGCAGCAGCCGGCCGGCCGCGGTGGGCCCGATCAGGAAGGTGCGGCGGGCTTCGACGGTGCCGATGCCGAACAGCGCCGGCGCCACCGTTGCCCGCTGCACCGGTGCCACCGTCACCCGCGTCGGCGCCATCGGCCCGCTGCGCAGGGCCACCCAGGCCAGCGCCGCCAGCAGCGCCACGCCGGCCGTCGCCAAGGCCAGGTTGCGCCACGGCACGGCGCGCTTCACCGGGCACCTCCGATGGCGCGCAGGTACAGCGTGAACATCGGCCCGGTCTGCGTCGCCATGCGGGCCAGCTGGCCCGAGGCCATGGCCTGCATCACCAGGCCCTGCACCATGCCGACAAAGAGCGCTGCCGCGGCCTCGTGGTCCAGCCCGGGCGCCAGGCCCGGTGCCTGGTCGGCCGCCGCCGCCAGCAGGCGCCGCAGCCGTTGCTGGTAGGCGACCATCAGTGCCTGCACCTGCTGCTTGACCGGCGAGGCCTGGGGGTTCTGCAGCTCATGGAACAACACCCGCGGCACGCCCGGGTGTGCGGTGACGAAATCGACATGGGCCATGAACATCGCCCGCATCGCGTCCAGCGGGCCGGGGGTGCCGGTACCGGCGCTGTCGCCGAGGGCGGTGGTCGTGGCGCTTGGGGCGGCGGCAGCGGCCGTGGCGGCGGCCATGGCTGTGGCGCCGATGGCCGCCAGGTCCAGCCGGTCCAGCAAGCTGCAGTGCACCCAGGCCATCGCCGCCAGCCAGATCGCGTCCTTGGTGGCGAAGTGCTTGAACACCGCGCCCTGGCTGATGCCCACCGCGGCGGCGATGTCGGCGGTGGTGATCAGCGGCGGGCTGCGCTCGCTGGCCAGCGCGAGCGCGGCGGCCACCAGCTCGGCCTGTCGTGTTTCGGTGGGCAATCGAGAGGACATGACGGGCTCATTGCTTGGTAAGTTATTGAAAGCTTACCATCAATCAGCCCGGTTCAAGTGCGAATCTCGATGTTGCTGCGCGAACGGCAGTGCGTCAGAACGACGCGTGCGCCTGGGGTGGAGCCGCCAATGAGCGGCGTCAGTGGTAGTCCTCTTCACGCTGGTGGCGTACCGCCAGCACCACGACCTTCGACGGGCTGACGATCTCGTACAGAGCGACATACCCGGTACCACCAAAGGGAATGATCAGCTCCCGCTGGGCTGGGTTCTGGGCCGCTTTGCGGAAGCTGAAGGGCGTGATCGCCAGCCTGTGCTGTGCCGTCGCTCGGATCGCCTCGATCGCAGCTTGGGCGCGATCAAGGTCTTTGGTCGCCTCGGCCCGGTCGAGCAAGAAGTCAAAGAGGCGTTCCAGATCAGCCGCGGCTGCAGGAGACAGCTCAACGCCAAAGCTCATCGGCCCAGCTTTTTGCGCTTGGCGTCCAGCTTGGATTGCAGTCGTTGCAGGACGGTGTCAACGGGCACCGAAACGCCTGTCCGGTGGTACTCCTCGGACGCAGCCTGTGCCCGCGCATGGAATGAGGTCTGGACACGCCTGAAAGCGATGGCGCTTCGCACCGTCGCTTCGACGAAGTCGGTCAGGGTTTCGCCTTGCCTGAGAACGGCCTCGAGTTCAGCGCGCAACTCTGGTTCGACGCGGATCTGGGGTATGACAGCGGACTTCATCGCGCAAGTGTATTGCGTTCGAGTTACGGTCTGCACCGGATGTGGTCTGCACCAGATCTCTTCGGCGTACCCGCCCGACAGGACGGCAGAGCTCGTTTGTCGGCATCAAGATTCGTTCGTGGCCGGCGGCTCCGGCGCGAGTCGCCACCCATCCGCCACCCACCCGCCACCCACCCGCCACCCATTCGGCCCCCTGTGGCCGCGGCCTGCGCCGCCGGTGCCCTTCAGCCGTGCTGCGCGGCGTCGAGCCTGAACACCCGCACCGATTCGACCAGCCGGGCCGCCTGCTGGCTCAGGCTGTCCGAGGCGGCGGCGCTCTCTTCCACCAGCGCGGCGTTCTGCTGGGTCACCTGGTCGAGCTGGGTCACCGCCTCGTTGACCTGGCCGATGCCCTGGGTCTGCTCGGCCGCGGCGGTGCTGATCTGCGCAATCATCACGCTGGCCTGCTGCACCTGGGTCACCACGTCCTGCATGGTGCGGCCGGCGGCGCCCACCAGCTGGCTGCCGGCGGATACCTGCTCGACACTGGCCTGGATCAGGCGCTTGATCTCGCGCGCCGACGCCGCGCTGCGCATGGCCAGGCCCCGCACCTCGGCCGCCACCACCGCAAAGCCGCGGCCCTGCTCGCCGGCGCGGGCAGCCTCGACCGCCGCGTTCAGCGCCAGGATGTTGGTCTGGAAAGCGATGCCGTCGATCACGCCGACGATGTCGCCGATCTTGCGGCTGGCGGTGGCGATGTCGTCCATCGTCGTGACCACCTGCCCGACCACCACGCCGCCCTGCACCGCGGTGGCGCTGGCCCGGCTGGCCAGGTCGCTGGCCTCGCGCGCCGTCTGGGCGCTGTGCCGCACGGTGGCCGCCAGCTGCTCCATCGACGCGGCGGTCTGCTGCAGGTTGGCCGCCTGCTCTTCGGTGCGCTGCGACAGGTCGGCCGTGCCGCTGGCGATCTGGCCCGACCCGGTGGCGATGCTCTCGCTGCCTTCGCGCACCTCGCCGACGACGCGGCGCAGGCTCTCGTTCATCGTCTTCAAGGCCTGCAGCAGGCGGCCGGTCTCGTCGCGGGCGTCGGTGTCGACGACCGAGCTGAGGTCGCCCGCGGCCACCGCCTCGGCCACGCCCACCGCCTGGGCGATCGGCCCGGTGATCGATCGCGACAGCCACCAGGCCGCTGCGGCGCCCAGGCCCAGCATCACCGCGCCGGCAATCATCAGCATCGCCTGCGTGCTGCGGATGCTGGCCTGGGTGGCGGCGCTGCTGTTCTTCGCCACGGTCTTCTGCAGCGTGACCAGGGCGTCCGCCCGGGCCTGCAGCCGGTCCATCGCCGGCAGGGTCTCGTCCAGCATCGTGCGCGTGGCGTCGTCCCGCTGGCCGCTCCTGACCAACTCGTCGACCTTCGAAAAGCTGGCCACGTAGGCGGCACGGTCGGTCTTCAGCGCAGCCACCAGGGCCTTGCCCTCGGGCGACTGGACCAGCCGGTCCAGCGTGGCCAGGGCCTCGTCGATGCGCTGCCTGTTTTTCTGGATCCGGCCGCGCACCGTGCCGGCGCGGGCCGGGTCGGTCACCAGCAGCAGCTCCATCGTGCGGCGGGCGTTGGCCCGCGCGGTGGCGTCGATCGTGTTGGCGGCATCGGCTTTGGCCCAGTCTTCGTCGACGATGCGGTTCATCGCCTGGCCCACCTCGCCAAAGCGCAGGGTGGACAAGCCGATGACCAGTGCCATCAGCGCCAGCAGCGCACCAAATCCCAATGCCAGGCGCACGCCAATGCCCAAATGCCTGAAGCTGTTCATGATCGGAGTCCCGGAGTCGATTCGTGGCCCTTTAACGACTCAAGCCCTAGGTACTTGAGCCGGGCAATGCCTCGATCGAGAAAACACCACAGCCTGCGAGGCGGCTGCCCGACGCGCCACCTGGCCCGGTGCTCGCCGGCGTTGACCGATCTCAAGCCTGCCGGGTGGTGGCGTACACCGCCGCCTGCACCCGCGAGCTGAGGTTCAGCTTGCGCAGGATGTGCTGGACGTGGATCTTCACCGTGGTCTCGGCGATGCCCAGCGTGCGGGCAATCTCCTTGTTGCTGGCGCCCAGCGCGATCTCGGCCAGGATCTGCTGCTCGCGCGGCGACAAGGCCTGCGACGGGTCGGTCGACGGTGCAGGCGCATCGGCTTCGGCGCCGCCCTGCAGCGCCTGGAAGGCGCTCACCAGCTTGCCGGTCATCTCGGGGCTGATGGTCGACTCACCCAGCACGGCGCGCTCGATGGCGTTGGCCAGCACGTCGCTGTCCACCGTCTTCAGCAGGTAGCCGCTGGCGCCGCGCTGCAGCGCCCGGGCCAGGGTGGCGCCGTCTTCGCTGACCGTCAGCATCAGGATGCGGGCGCGCGGCGCCACTTCGCGCAGGCCCTGGATGGCGTCGACGCCCGCCACGCCGGGCAGGTGGTGGTCGAGCAGGATCACGTCGGGCTGCAGTTCGCCGGCGCGGCGGTGGGCCTCGCCGGCATCACCGGCCTCGCCGACCACGTTGAAGCGTGGCTGCGTCGCCAGCAAGGCGGTGAGCCCGCGCCGGAACAGCGTGTGGTCGTCGACCACCAGGATGCGGATCGGCGGGGGCAAGGTCATCGTGTGCGCATCATGCGGCCACCGCCAACCGCTGCGGCAGCGTGAGCACGACGCAGGTGCCCGACCCCGGCACCGACGCCACCTCCACCGATGCGCCGATGCGCTGTGCCCGCTCGCGCATGATGCGCAGGCCGACATGGGTTTCGTCGTCGGCCAACGGGCGGCCGTCGTCGAAACCGCGGCCATCGTCGCGCACCTCCAGCCGCCAGGGCGGGCTCTGCTGCACTTCCACCCAGACCTCGCGGGCCTGGGCATGCTTGCGCACATTCGACAGTGCCTCCTGCACCACGTGCAGCACCTGCACCTGCACGTCGGCCGGCAGCGGCAGGCCGTCGCCCTCGATCGCCAGGTGGGTGGTCAGGCCGGTCTGGTGCTCGAACTTGGTCAGCGTGGTGCGCAGCGCCGGCGCGATGTCCTCGGTGTTGGTGCGGGTGCGGAAGTGCATCAGCAGCTCACGCACGTCGGCCACGCTCTCGCGGATGCCGGCGTCCAGCTCGGCCAGCGTGCGGTCGACGCGGGCCGGGTCTTGCCGCTTCAGGTCGTCGCGCAGCAGGCCGGCCTGGATCTTCAGGAACGACAGGCTCTGGGCGATCGAGTCGTGCAGCTCGCGCGCCAGCAGGCTGCGCTCTTCGGCCACCGCCGCTTCGCGCTCCAGCGCACCGGCGCGCAGGCCCTCGATCGCGCCGGCCAGGTGGCTGGCCAGGGTTTCGAGCAGGGTCCGGTCTTCGGCCGTCAGCACCGCGGCATGGCGGTAGAACAGGTTCAGCTCGCCGACCATGCGCTCGTGCAGCCGCACCGGCACGCTGACCACGGTGGCATAGCCGGCACGCTCGCAATGGCCGGGCATGGTGGCACCGTCCAGCGGCCGGATCGGGATCACGCGGGTCTGCGCATCGCCCTGCGGCTGGCCACAGAAGCAGCCGCCGGTGGGCACGCAGTGCTCGGCCTCGACCACATGCGCGGGCAGGCAATCGGAGGCCAGCAGCACATAGCGCTGGTTGGATTCGTCCGACCAGCGCACGGCCGACGCATCAGCGCCGGCGACCCGGCGCACCTGCCGTGCGAAGCCCAGCGCCAGGTCGTCCAGCGCGGTGGCCGACGCGACGAAGGCGGCGGCCTCGTACAGCGCGGCCAGGCGGGCCCGCTCGGCCTCCAGCCCCTCGGTTTTTTCGCGCACCCGCGACTCCAGGCTGAGGTACAGGCCCTGCAGCGTTTCGGCCATGCGGTTGAAACCCGCCGACAGCTCGCCAAACTCATCGGCGTTGCCCACTTCGACCCGCGCCGACAGATCGCCCTCGCCCACCTGCAGCAGCCCGGCCTGCAACCGCGCCAGCGGATTGAAGACGAACAGGTAGGCGGCATACAGCAGCGCCACCGCGCTGCCGATGGCCAGCGCCATCATCACGAACTGGAAGGCATTGAGCAGCGCGGTGTGCCGCGCCAGTTGATGCTCGATGGCGCTGACGAAGGCATCGACCCGCACCACGAAGGTATCGGCCTGACTGGCGACCCGGCCGGGGTCGGGCAGCGGCCGCACCGTCCAAGCGGTGCGCAGGTCGGCCCACTGCTGCCGCACGTCGGCAAAGGCGGCCTGGCTGCGGTCATCGTTCGGCACGAACAACGGCCGGGCCGGGTCGCCGTTGCGCAGCAGCGTCAGGGTCTGGTCGAACTGGTCGAACTGGGCTTGCAGCCGCGCGCTGTCGCCGCTGGCCAGGTTCTGCGCCAGGCGCCAGGTCTGCATGCGCATGCGGCCGGCTTCATTGACGGCTGCGGCGCCGCCTTCGAGTTGCCAGGTGACCCACAAGGTCAGGCCGATCGAGGCCAGCGCCATCATCAGCAGCAGCGCCCCGATGGCGCTGAGCTTGGTCGACAAGGAAAGGGCTCTGACCATGGCCGCACTTTACCGTGCGCCCTTGTGCCCTTGTGCCCTTGCGCCTCCGCGCCTCCGCGCCAGCGCCCGCGCTCGAAGCTGCGGATAATCGCGGACATGGACATCAGCCACTTCGACGACCTTCTCCAGGCGGCACGCCTGCAGACCCAGCCGCAGCGCTTGCTGCTGGTGTTTGCCGGTGCCAGCCTGCCCGACCACCCCACACCCGAGCAGCGGGCCCACTTCGAGGCCGGTGAAGCGGGCGAACTCGCCCCGCTGATGTGCGTGGCCAAAGACCCGCAGGCGCTGGCCGATTTCGAGGCGCTGATCGCCGAGGCGGAGATCGCGGGCCCGGCCTGGGCGCTGGTGTTCGCTGCGGCGCTGTCGGGCCGTGACGGCCTGGCGCCGTCGGATGCCCAGGTCGACACCGCACTGGAAACGCTGGTCGAGGCCGTGCGCACCGGCGACGTGGCCAAGCTGATTCCGTTCGACCGCCAGGGCCAGGCCGTCAACCTGGCTTGATCGCCGCCCGGCCGCAAACGGCCGGGGCGACATGAAGGCGCGTCTTTGGCCGATAGGCGGCGGGCATCCCGGCCCAGGCGCTCACAGGCTGCGCCGCAGCATCATCTCCTTGATCTTGCCGATCGCCCGCGCCGGGTTCAGCCCCTTCGGGCAGACGTCGGTGCAGTTCAGGATGGTGCGGCAGCGGAACAGGCGGTAGGGGTCTTCCAGGTCGTCGAGCCGCTCGCCGCTGGCCTGGTCGCGGCTGTCCACCAAGAAGCGATAGGCCTGCAGCAGCCCGGCCGGACCGACGTACTTGTCGGGGTTCCACCAGAAGCTGGGGCAGGCGCTGGAGCAGCAGGCGCACAGGATGCATTCGTACAGGCCGTTGAGCTCATCGCGGGCTTCGGGCGACTGCAGTCGCTCGCGCTCGGGCGGCGGGTCGTCGTTGACCAGCCAGGGCTTGATCGAGTGGTACTGCCCGAAGAAGCCGGTCATGTCGCCGAACAGGTCGCGGATCACCGGCAGCCCCGGCAGCGGTTTCAGCACCACGGTGTTCGGCAGCGAGCGCATGTTGGTGATGCAGGCGAGGCCGTTGCGGCCGTTGATGTTCATCGCGTCGGACCCGCAGATGCCTTCGCGGCAGGAGCGGCGAAAGCTCAGGCTCGGGTCGATGGCCTTCAGGCGCGTCAGCACGTCCAGCAGCATGCGGTCACCGGGGTCGACCTCCAGCTCGACGACCTGTATGCGCGGCTTCTCGTCGGCGTCCGGGTCGTAGCGGTAGATCTGGAATGTGTGCATGGTGGCAACCTGGGGCGTCAGGGCGTCAGGGTTTCACGGCATCACGGCATCACAGCGTTCGGGCGGCGGGCGGTGGGCAGGCATAGCGGTCAGCACGATCGACCAGGCTCAGCATCTCGTCGGCGGCCCGCAGCGTCACCGGGTGGGGGGTGAAGCCTGCCCGCGGCGTGATGTAGGTCGCCATCTCCCGCACCAGGGCCCGTTGTCGGTCGGGTGCCTCGGCCAGCAGGGCGATGACCAGGTTTTCCAACGCGATCACGCGGATGCGCAGTTGCACCACTTCGGCATTGGTCAGCGGAGCGTCGTCGGGCGGGGGTTCGTCCGCACTGCCGAGCCGCCGTTGAACCTGCAAGTCATTCATGGGCATCGCCTCCTGGGCTGCACACCTCGTCACGTCATGTCACGTCACGTCACGTCCCGAGGCGGTCGGGCTGTGTCTTGGCGACCGGGTGCCGGTCGGCCGGAAAACAACCGCGTTGACCGGGCGCAGTGTGGACGCCCGCTGCCGCGGGGGTCGGTGCGGCGGCGTACGCAGCAGATGCGGGTAGCACGCCGACGTCGCAAGCGCTTGCCGCAAGAGCGGGTCGCAAGCGCTTGCCGCGCTTGCAGTCAGCCTGCGCAGCGTCAGTGCACGACGGTGATCAGCGCAGGGTCATCGGCGTGCTCGATGAGCAGGGTCCGGACCCAGCCTTGCCAGGCCTCGGCAAAGGCCTGGCGCGTGGCCGCCTCGGCGCCCGGTAGCAAGGCCTGCTGCATCAGGCCGGCGAGCGCTGCCGGCCGCGGCACCGCTTGCGGCCGGTGCGACAGTTCGACTGCCTGGCCGGTGTCCAGCCGCGTGAAGCGGATCTCGCCGGTCATCGGCACGCCGAACTGCAGCAAGCCGTCGCGCCCGAAGCGGCCTGCCAGGCCCTTGAAACCCCCGGCGTTCGCCGCGCCGGTGATCAGCCCGGCGACGCTGGCGATGACGCCGGCCACGCCGTCGTCGAGCGCCTGGCGCAATTCGACCCGCAACCCGCCCCGGCGGGGCGTGTCGTCGGGATAGAGCCGGGCCAGCGCCGTGCGGGTCATCAGGTAGGCCCCGGCCACCGTCGGGCACGAATGGCCGGCCAGCTTGACCGCGTCGAGGTAGCTGTAGGCCAGGATGCCGCCTTCGGCCGCCCCCAGCAGGTCGGCCAACGGATCGGCCAGCGTGATCCGCGGCACGCTGTCGAAGAAGGCGGGAAGCTTCATGGTGGTCACGGGCGATCGATTCGTCATGGGGTGGCCGGTCGTGGGGTTGCAGCAGGGGTGGGCACGAGCATGGGCACGATCATGATCGTCACCACGGCAGCGCTGCGGGCCGGTTCAATGCCCGGTGGCGATCGGCTTGAAGCCGGGATGCTGGAAGTGGCTGGCGTAGCCGTTGACGGCTTGGGCCACCTTGACCAGGCCCTGCGCCGGCGGCAGCTTGGCGGTCTTGCCGGCCATGCCGTCGATGCCGGTGCCCAGGTCGGCAATGACCAGGTGCAGCATCGCGTCGGCCTGGGGTTCGAGCTTGCAGGTGGCGACGATGCCGGCCACCTCGGTCTCGACCTGCCGGGCCAGATCGCGGTATTGAGTGGCGTTGAGCTTGCCGGCATGGGCATCGCCCAGGCGCGGCGCGACCAGGGCGCGGATGCGGTTCATGCCTTGGCGCAAGGCCTCGTCGGAGGCCCACTTGTGCCCCTGGTTGAGGCTGAGCGCGTGTGGCGCGTTTCGCGCTTGCTGTGCGTGCTGCGCGTTCGGCGCGGCGCCATCGTGGCGGTGGCCGGCCGTTTGCGCCAGCGCCGGGCCCGCGAGGCTGGTCGCCAAGCCTGCGGCCACCAGGCCCGCGGTGGCGAGCGTGCGCGTGATCTGGCGCCAGGTGGATTTTTTCATCACGGTCTCCTTGAGCATGGCAGGGGGGTCGTCTCGGTCGCGTTCAGAGCACGCTGAAGTCGATCACGATGTGGCCGGGCTCGCGCTGGCGGTAGGCGACGCCGACCCGCGCGCCGTAGCGCTGCTCGATCTGCGCCAGCAGCGGCAGCGGATCGTGGTCGTTGGCGAAGCGCATGGTTTCGCCGGGATGCAGGCTGTCGAGCGCGCCGAATATCGCGGCATGCCGGAAGCGTTTGGCGACGCCGCGGGCGTCGAAGGGGTAGAGGGCGTCGGGCGACAGGTGCAGGTGGGGCGCAGACATGGTGGGTTCCTGGGGGTTTCTGAGGGTTGAAGGGAGGGGCCAATGGCGGGCCAATGGCGGGCGGGCCGCCGGGCCGACGGGCCGACGGGCCGACGGGCGGACCTCAGGGCA
This sequence comes from Burkholderiales bacterium, assembly GCA_038211805.1. GTDB lineage: Bacteria > Pseudomonadota > Gammaproteobacteria > Burkholderiales > Burkholderiaceae_C > Pseudaquabacterium. Next base: position 21,630 of record JBBQVF010000009.1, read on the forward strand.
TCGGCTGCGTTGGCGACGGCACGGCACGGCGCAGGCGCATCGACAGGCCGATGCGGTCGAGTTCGGCATCGCTCAACAGCCGCTGGGCCATCGGCAGCAGTTCGGCTTCTTCCCGTGCGATGTGCTGGGCGTACAGGCCGGTGAAGCCACTCACGTCGGCTGCTGCCAGCAGTGCGGCCGTGCCGGCCGCCACCTGCACCAGCACGGCGCGCAGGGCGGCCCAGCGGGCTTCGAGCGCGCGGTGGTCGGCGATCAGCGACGAGGTCAGGTCGCGCAGGCAAACCGCATCCGACCCCGCCATCGATTCGATCAGCGCCGGGAAGAGATCGCGCTCTTCGTCGTCATGGTGGTGGCGGGCCGCGGTGTCGAAATAGCGCATCACCGCCGTGGCGGCTTGTTGCGCCGGCTGATCGGCGCCCTGCGCCGCGAGGTGTGGCACCAGGCGCAGCAGCGTCGTGCATTGGTCCTGCACCCGCAGGTGGCAGGCCGCCAGCATTTCAAGCGGCACCTCGAAGCTGGCAGAGGGGGCGGAGTGGCCTGGGATGGTGAGGGTCATGGTGGGTTCACTGAAAAAGGTCAGGGCCGCACAAGTGCCTTGGTGGGCCGCGGCGGCCGCAGCGCCCGGGTGGGGCGGGGGCCGGACATCTGGATCGGGACAGCCACCGAGACGGCCAGGGTCGCGGCAGCAGCCGCAGCCGGCTGCGGCGGAGGGGCCGGCCGGCCCGGGTGCTGTTCGGCCCTTGGCAGCTCGGGCGTCAGGTCGGCCAGCGTGGCGCCGTCGAGGGCCTGGAAGTAGCCGCGCAGCGCGGCGTCGAACAGGTGTTTCAGTTGGCAACTGGGGCTCAAGGTGCAGGCGTTGGTGCGGGCGTCGAAACACTCGACCAGCCGGAAGTCGGTTTCAGAGGCCCGCACCACATCGCCGATGCGGATGTTGCCGGGTTCCTTCAACAGGCGCAGGCCGCCGCCGCGCCCCCGCGTGGTCTCGATCAAGCCCTGCCGCGCCAGGTCGTTCACCACCTTCATCAAGTGGCCCTTCGACAGGCCGTGCTGCTCGGCCAGTTCACCGATCGTGACCAGGCGTTGCCGGTGCCTGGCGCAGTACATCAGCACGCGCAAGGTGTAGTCGGTGTATTCGGAAAGCCGCATCGATGACCCTAAAGATGAATGCAGTGTATTGCTTTAAACCCGGTTGAACCTTAAGATTCATGTAATTTAGATGTTTTTCAAACCGACCGCCCCGACCTGAACACCTGCGCTGCTCACGCCATGACGATTCCACTTTCGCCGCTGCCGGCTGCTGCAGCTGCCGCACCTGCCGCCACCGCCACCGCCACCGCCACCGCCACCGCCACCACCACCGCCACACCCGCCGCCGCCCCGGCCCGCGCCGCCCCGGCCCTGCCGCTGCGCGGTTGGCCGGTGTTCCGGCTCGGCTTCCGCCCGTTCTACCTGGGGGCCGCCGTGTACGGCATGCTGGCCATCCCGTTGTGGATCGCGCTGTGGGGGGGCCAGCTGTCGTTGAACCTCAGCGTCGCGCCGGTGCTGTGGCATGCCCACGAGATGCTGTTCGGCTTTGCGGTGGCGGTGATCGTGGGCTTCCTGCTGACCGCGGGCAAGGCCTGGACCGGCCTGGCCACGCCGCGTGGTGGTGTGCTGGCAGCGCTGGTGTCGATGTGGCTGGCGGCCCGGTTGGCGGCGGTGTTGGCGCCCTATGCCGTCTATGCGGCGCTCGATGTGCTGCTGCTGCCGCTGGTGGCGGGCATCCTCGCCGCCGTGCTGCTGCGCGCCGGCAACCGACGCAACCTGCCGCTGGTGTTGATCCTGGCGCTGCTGACCGGGGCCAACGTGGCGTTTCATGGCGCCGTGCTCGGCCTGTTCGACATCGCCCCGATCCGTGCCCTGCATGCCGGGCTGGCGCTGGTGGTGATGATCGAGTGCGTGATCGCCGGCCGCGTGATCCCGGCCTTCACGATGTCGGCACTGCCCGGCGTCAAGCTGCAGGCGCCGCCGCTGCTGGAACTGGCCACGCTTGCCAGCACGGCCGTCGGCTTTGCGCTGTGGGTGCTGGCAGCGCCCAGCACCGTCACGGCCGTGGTGCTGTGGGCTGCCGCGCTGCTGCACGCCCAGCGCCTGTGGCGCTGGCAGCCGCTGCGTACCCGTGCCCGGCCAATCCTGTGGGTACTGCACGGCGCCTACGCCTGGCTGCCGATCGGCCTGGGGCTGCTGGCGCTGGCCCAGTGGGGCATGGTCGGTGTCTCGGCCGGCATCCACGCGCTGGCAGTGGGCGCCACCAGCGGGCTGATCATCGGCATGATGACCCGCACCGCACGCGGCCACACCGGCCGGCCGCTGCAGGTGTCGCGGCTCGAAGTGACCGCCTACGCGTTGGTGGCCGGCGCTGCGCTGGCGCGGGTCGGGTTGCCGCTGCTGGCGCCCCAGCACACGATGCTCTGGCTGATCGTCGCTGCCGCGGCCTGGGCCCTTGCCTTCGCCCTCTATCTGTTCGTCTTCGCCCCCTGGCTGGTGTCCACCCGCCTCGACGGCAAGGACGGTTGATGCGGCGCCTGTCCTGTCGATGTCGTGCCGGTAGCCTGCCGATGCCCCGCCGATGTCCCCGCGCAGGCTGCGCATGCTGTTTTTTTCCGACCTGGCCTTGAAAGGGCTTCTCGATCATGTCCACCACCAGCGCCACCACCAGCGCCACTACCAGCGCTGCCACCAGCCCCGCCGAGATCGACCTGCGCACCCTCGCGCCGCGTGATCGGCATAGCGTCGTCTTCAAGCGTTTCGCGGCGCTGCCACTGGGCCAGTCGCTGCAACTGATCAGCGACCACGCGCCGCTGCCGCTGCGCTACCAGCTCGACGACCGCGCCTCCGGCCAGTTCGAGTGGGCTGCGCTCGAATCGGGGCCTGCGGTCTGGCAAGTGCAGATCACCCGCGTCGCCGCCAAGCCCGACCCGGCGGCCGGCGGCTCCTGCTGCTCGGGCGGCGCCTGCGGCGGCTGATCGCAGAGTCGACCGGCCATGACCTTCGTCGTCACCGAATCCTGCATACGCTGCAAGTACACCGACTGCGTTGACGTGTGTCCGGTCGACGCCTTCTGCGAAGGGCCGAACTTCCTCGTCATCGATCCCGACGAATGCATCGACTGCGCGGTGTGCGTGCCGGAATGCCCGGTCAGCGCGATCTTCGCCGAAGAGGACGTGCCCGGCCATCAGCAGCATTTCACCGCCTTGAACGCCGAATTGGCCCGCGAGTGGAAGCCGATCACCCGCACCAAGGAGGCCTTGCCGGATGCCGAGGCTTGGAGCCAGATCGAATCCAAGCTTGGCGAATTGAAACGATGATGCTTGTTCCATGAGCCAGACACCCACCCGCCCCGTCATCCCCATCCGCCCGCTCAGCGCGGGCAACGCCATCGGCACCGCGGGCGAGCCCGACGACGGCGCCGCCCTGGTCTCGATGTTCGAGAAGCAGCCCGACATCTACCCGCGGGCGGTGAAAGGCTGGTTTGCGGCCTGGCGCTGGACCTTCGTCTGGCTCACCCAGTTGCTGTTCTACGGCATGCCCTGGCTGCAATGGGGTGGCCGGCAGGCCCTGCTGTTCGACCTGGAAGCGCAGCGCTTCTACATCCTGGGCCTGGTGCTGTATCCGCAGGACCTGATCTTCCTGGCTGCGCTGCTGGTGTTGTCGGCGATGGCCTTGTTCTTCTTCACCGCGGTGGCCGGCCGGCTGTGGTGCGGCTACACCTGTCCGCAGACGGTCTACACCGAGATGTTCATGTGGGTCGAACGCCAGTTCGAAGGCGACCGCATCGCCCGCATGCGCCTGGACCAGGCGCCGTGGTCGGCCGAGAAACTCGCCCGCAAGGGCGGCACGCAAGCCGCCTGGGTGGCGATCGGACTGTTCACGGGCTTCAGCTTCGTCGGCTATTTCACGCCGATCCGCGAGCTGAGCCAGGCGGTGCTGAGCTTCACCGTGACGCCGTGGAACAGCTTCTGGATCCTGTTCTACGGCGCGGCCACCTACGGCAATGCCGGCTACCTGCGCGAGCAGATGTGCAAGTACATCTGCCCCTACGCCCGCTTCCAGAGTGCGCTGATCGACAAGGATTCGCTGATCATCACCTACGACAGCGCCCGCGGCGACCCGCGCGGCTCACGCTCGCGCAAGGCCAGCGCGGCCGCCCAGGGGCTGGGCGACTGCATCGATTGCACGCTGTGCGTGCAGGTCTGCCCCACCGGCATCGACATCCGCGACGGCCTGCAGAACGAGTGCATCGGCTGCGCCGCCTGCATCGACGTCTGCAACGACGTGATGGACAAGATGAACTACCCCAAGGGGCTGATCCGCTACTCGACCGAGAACGGCGTGGTCAACGGCTGGTCGAAGCTGCAGATGTTCAAGCGCGCGCTGCGCCCCCGTGTGCTGATTTACGGCGCCATTCTGGCCAGCGCCAGCGCGGCCTTTGCCGCCAGCGTGGTGCTGCGCAGCCCGTTCCAGGTCGACGTGGTGAAAGACCGCGGCGCGCTGGCCCGGCTGGTCGAGGACGGCGCGGTCGAGAACGTCTACCGGCTGCAGATCACGAACCGCACCGAGTTGCCGCAAACCTACCGCATCAGCGCCCAGGGCCTGCCCGGGCTGCAGGTGCTGGCGCCGGAACTGACCGTGCCTGCGGTGGGCATCGGGTCGGTGGTGGTGCGCCTGCGCTTGCCACCCGGTGCCAGCCCTGTCGTTGCGGGGACCTCGGCCCCGGTGGCGCTGGCGGTGAGCCTGCTCGACAGCGCCGGCCAGCCCACGGCTGAGCAGCGCGAAAAGTCGACGTTCTTGATGGCACGCTGAGCAACTGGGCCAGCCCGGCCTGGCGCTGCGTAGGGCCACTCGGCCACTCGGCCATTCGGCCTTTCGGCCGGTCGGCCGGTCGGCCGGTCGGCCGGCAACGTCAAGCCGGTGACGGGTCAGGCTCGTCGTAGTGGTGGTACGGCCCGGTGCCGGCGTGCTCGGAGCTGGAGGCGGCGACAAAGCAGCCCAGCTGCACGTCGAACACATGGACCTCACCGTCTTCGATCATGTAGTGCCAGCCGTGCAAGCTGAGCCGGCGGGCTTCGACCTGCTCGCGCACCATCGGGTAGGCCATCAGCCGCTCGAGCTGCAGCACCACCGCGCGCTGCTCGGTGCGGCGCAGCACCTCGGGGCCGGGCTCGGCCACCGGCAAGGCGGCTTCACGGCCCAGCTCCAGCCACTGGGCCAGGTTGCGCGCGGCGGGGTTGACCTCGCCGTAGAGCGCCCGAATGCCGCCGCAATGGCTGTGGCCGCAGACGATGATGCGCGAGACCTGCAGGTTGAGCACCGCGAACTCGATCGCCGCCGCGGTGCCGTGAAAGCCCGCCACGCGCCGAGCCGCCTCAAGCGGGGCGATCCCCCTCGGGGGGACGACGCCGTAGGCGTCTTGGGGGTCAGGCAAGTAGCCGTCGTAGGGCGGCACGAAGGCGCCGACGTTGCGCACCAGAAACAACTCGCCCGGCCCGGCACCGGTCAGCAGGTAAGGCACCAGGCGCGAATCGCTGCAGCCGATGAACAGCGTGGTCGGGTGCTGGCCATCGTCGACCAGCATCCGGAAGTGGCTGCGGTGCTGCGGAAAGGCGTCATCGTGGAAACTGCGCAGGCGCTGCAGCAGTTCGTCGGGCATGGCCAGATCACCAGGGGTGCGCATGGCTTCGACGGTTTACTGCACCAGCGGCGAGTCGGCAGCGTCCAGGTCGACGCCCTGCAGGTCGGCCTGGCCGGCCAGCAACTGCAGGTACTGCCGCAGCGCGGTGGTGAAGCTCTGTTGACGCAAGGCCTGGGCCACCGCGGCATGCACCGATTCATACGCCGGCACCACGCCGGCCTCGCGCCCCAGCACCTCGACCACATGCAGGCCGAAGCGGCTGTGCACCAGCCGCGGCAGCACGCCGATCTCGGCATGGCCGAACAGCTCGCGGCCGAACTCGGGGGCGCAGTCGTCGCCGGTCAGCCAGCCCAGGTCACCGCCCTGTGCGCCGCTGGGGCAGTTGGAGGTGCTGCCGGCCACCACCGCAAAGCGGTCGAGCTCACCGGCCTCGGGCGCAGTGGCACAGCGCACGTCGAGCAGGCAGGCCTCGGCGCGCTTGCGCAACTCGTTCACGTCCACGCCCGGCGTCACCGCGAAAAGCACATGGCGCACCAGCGCGCGTTCTCCCACCGCATAACGTGCGATGTGGGCGGCGTGGTAGCGGCGGCAGGCTTCGTCGGACGGCTCGGGCAGGGTCAGCGCCTGGTCGAGCAAGGTTTCGATCGCGCTGGTGGCGGCTTCGCTGAAGGCGCCGGCCAGCGGTGCCGGGTCATCGGCGGCCAGCAGGCCGGCCTGCATGGCGGCCTGGCGCAGCAATTCGGTGCAGGCGCGCTGGCGCAGTTCTTCGGTGCTCAGGGCCTCTTCTTCAGGACGGGCCAGCAAGACGCCGTTGACGGCGGGCAGGGTGTCGATGTCGGTCATCAAGTTCTCCGGGTTCACGAGCCGCGGCGGGCTTCGCCGTGGCCCGCCGGCAGGTTCAGCCGCCGTGAACGCACCACCTGGTAAGGGCGGAACAGGTAGGCCACCGAGCCGAAGCCGCTCCACACATGGACCAGCCGGCTGAACGGGAACAGCAGGAAGATCGTCATGCCCAGCAGCATGTGGGCCTGGAAGTGCCACTCGATGCCGCGTACCAGCGCCGCATCCGGGCTGAACAGCACGAGGCCTTGCAGGTAGTTGGCCAATCTCAGCATGGTCTGGGGGTCGGCCACGTGTTGCAGCGAGGCCGGCAGCGTCGACAGGCCGATCACCAGCTGCACCCACAGGATGATCAGGATGGCCAGATCGGTGCGGTGGCTGGCCAGGCGGATGCGCGAGTCGAAGATGCGCCGGTGCAACAACAGGCTCAAACCAACGAAGCAGATCAGCCCGGCAATACCGCCCGCCACCACGGCCACCATCTGCTTGCGCGAGGCGCTGAGCAGGTACTCGTAGATCCAGTGCGGCGTGAGCTGACCAAACAGGTGGCCGAAGAACAGGAACAGGATGCCGATATGGAACAGGTTGCTGCCCCAGCGCAACTGACCGGCGCGCAGCAGCTGCGAGCTGTCGCTCTTCCAGGTGTACTGGTCGCGGTCGAAGCGGGCCAGGCTGCCCATGAAGAAGACAGCGAGGCAGACGTAGGGGTAGACGTTGAAGACGAAGTTGTGCCACGTGGTGTTCATGTGCGGGCTCCTGAAGAGGTTGGCGCGGCGTCGGCGGTGCTGCCGACGGGCGGTCGCCTGACGATCTGGATGGGTTGCGGCTGGCCGGGCCGCGCCTGGCCCTGGGTCGAGCAGCCGTCGAAGGCCATCGGCTCTTCCCAGCTGTCGTCGATCGCCGGCTCGTCGGGAACCTTGACGGCCTGGGCTCTTTCGCCGGCCAGGTCGAGCACGGCGGCCAGCACGCTGGCGTAGGCGCTTTCGCGCTTGAGCAGCGCGCTGAAGATCACCTGCAGGATGTGCGAGACCTCGCGCAGGAACTCGCGCGCCTGCGCGGCCGGCTGGGTCGACGCGTACTCCAGCACCACCGTCAGGTGGTCGGGCAGTTCGCCCTCGCCGATGAACAGGCCGGCCTGCTCGTAGGTCTTGATCAGGTCGACCATCGCCGGGCCGCGGTCGCGGCTGTCGCCGTGCACATGCTCGAACAGGTGCAAGGCGGTGCCGTGGCCGCGGTCGAACAGCTCGACATAGGCCGACTCCACGTCCATCGGCCGGCCGCTACGCAGCCGGTCCATCAGGGCATCGAGCTCGATCAGCCGGCCGGCGGTGAGGGCGCGCTCGTCATGCAGCGCGTCGCGCATCTCGCCCAGGTACTCGCGCAAGGTGGCGCCGGGATAACTCAGCAGGTGCGCGAGCACCCGCAGCGTCTTCGGCATGGGGGTTGATTTCATACAGTGGCCTTGATCGGGATGGTGCGCTTCTTCTCGCTGCCGAACAGGCTGGTCTCGGTGCTGCCCTCGGAGCAGCCGTTGCCGAAGCTGAAGCCGCAGCCACCGCGCACGTTGAAGGCGTTCTCGGCATATTCGCGGTGGGTGGTGGGGATCACGAAGCGGTCTTCGTAGTTGGCGATGGCCATCACCTGGTACATGTCCTCGACCTGGGCGACGCTGATGCCCACCTGGTCGATCGCCGCATGATTGGCCTCGCCATCCACATGCTTGGCGCGCTGGTAGGCGCGCATCGCCAGCATGCGTTCCAGGGCGCGTTCCACCGGCGGGGTGTCACCGGCGGTCAGCAGGTTGGCCAGGTACTTGACCGGGATGCGCAACTGCTTGACGTCGGGGATCTCGCCGTTGGTGCCCATCTGGCCGGCGTTGGCCGCGGCGGTGATCGGCGACAGCGGCGGCACGTACCAGACCATCGGCAGCGTGCGGTACTCGGGGTGCAGCGGCAGCGCCACCTTCCAGTCGACCGCCATCTTGTAGACCGGGCTGTTCTGGGCTGCGGCGATCCAGTTGTCGGGAATGCCGTCCAGCCGCGCCTGGGCCTGCACCTTCGGGTCGTGCGGGTCGAGGAAGATGGCGAGTTGCGCCTCGTACAGGTCCTTGTCCTTCTCGACGCTGGCCGCCTCCTGGATGCGGTCGGCGTCATACAGCAGCACGCCCAGGTAGCGGATGCGACCGACGCAGGTCTCGCTGCACACGGTGGGCTGGCCGGCCTCGATGCGCGGGTAGCAGAAGATGCACTTCTCGGCCTTGCCGCTCTTCCAGTTGTAGTAGATCTTCTTGTACGGGCAGCCCGAGACGCACATGCGCCAGCCGCGGCACTTGTCCTGGTCGATCAGCACGATGCCGTCTTCCTCGCGCTTGTAGATCGAGCCCGACGGGCACGACGCGACGCACGCGGGGTTCAGGCAGTGCTCGCACAGCCTGGGCAGGTACATCATGAAGGTGTTCTCGAACTGGCCGTAGATGTCCTTCTGGATGTCGTCGAAGTTCTTGTCCTTGCTGCGCTTGCTGAACTCACCGCCGAGGATCTCTTCCCAGTTCGGGCCCCAGACGATCTTCTCCATCCGCTTGCCGGTGATCAGGCTGCGCGGCCGCGCGGTGGGCGCGTGCTTCATCTCGGGCGCCGACTGCAGGTGGTCGTAGTCGAAGGTGAAGGGCTCGTAGTAGTCGTCGATCTGCGGCAGGTTGGGGTTGGCGAAGATGCGCATCAGCAGCTTCCACCGGCCACCCTGGCGCGGCTCGATGCTGCCGTTGGCCTTGCGGATCCAGCCGCCGTTCCACTTGTCCTGGTTCTCCCACTCCTTGGGGTAACCGATTCCGGGCTTGGTCTCGACGTTGTTGAACCAGGCGTATTCCACGCCGGGGCGGCTGGTCCACACGTTCTTGCAGGTCACGCTGCAGGTGTGGCAGCCGATGCATTTGTCCAGGTTCAGGACCATGCCGACTTGTGCGCGAATTTTCATTTGGAATTCCTTCTTTAGACCAAGCTTCCCGCCACGGAACCGGCTATGCCGGGCCGTAGGCGGACGCCCCCTCGGGGGGCAGCGAGCGCTAGCAAGCGTGGGGGCGTCGTCACACGAGCGCTGGCGAGCGTGGCGGCGTCGTCATACGAGCGCCAGTGAGCGTGGGGGCGTCATACGAGCGTGGCGGCTCATGGATTTTCGCCTTGGTCCTGGTAGGCCGCGGCGAGGTGATCGTCACGCGGTGTGTCCAGCCAGTCGACCTTCTCCATCTTGCGCACCACGACAAATTCATCGCGGTTGGTGCCGATGGTTCCGTAGTAGTTGAAGCCGTAACTGAACTGCGCGTAGCCGCCGATCATGTGGGTGGGCTTGAGCACGATCCGCGTCACGCTGTTGTGGATGCCGCCGCGCACGCCGGTGATCTGCGAGCCGGGCGTGTTGATGATCTTCTCCTGCGCGTGGTACATCATCAGCATGCCGGGGTTCACCCGCTGGCTGACCACCGCGCGGGCCGCGATGGCGCCGTTGATGTTGAACACTTCGACCCAGTCGTTGTCCTCGACGCCGGCGACTTTTGCGTCGTCTTCACTGAGCCACACCACCGGGCCGCCGCGGTTGAGCGTCAGCATCATCAGGTTGTCGCTGTAGGTGCTGTGGATGCCCCACTTCTGGTGCGGCGTGATGAAGTTGAGCAAGATCTCCTTGTGGCCGTTGGGCTTGATGTTGTGGATGCCGGCGGTGGTCTTCAGGTCGACCGGCGGGCGGTAGCTGCTGAAGCCCTCGCCGAAGGCGATCACCCAAGGGTGGTCCAGGTAGAACTGTTGGCGGCCGGTCAGCGTGCGCCATGGGATGTATTCATGCACGTTGGTGTAGCCGGCGTTGTAGCTGACGGTCTCGCTCTCGATGCCGCTCCAGGTCGGGCTGCTGATGATCTTGCGCGGCTGCGCCTGCACGTCGCGGTAGCGGATCTTCTCGTCCTCGCGGTACAGCGCCAGGTGGGTGTGGTCGCGCCCCGTTTGCTTGCCCAGCGCCTGCCAGGCCTTCACCGCAACATGACCATTGGTCTCCGGCGCCAGCTGCAGGATGACCTCGCAGGCGTCGATGTCGGTCACGATCTTGGGCATGCCCTTGCTGACCCCCTCGGCGAGCGTCAGGCCGTTGAGCTGGCCCAGTTGCTCGACCTCGGTGCCGGTCTTCCAGCCAATGCCCTTGCCGCCGTTGCCCAGCTTGTCCATCAACGGTCCCAGCGCGATGAAGCGCTTGTAGACGTTGGGGTAGTCGCGTTCGACCACGGCGATCTGTGGCGCGGTCTTGCCGGGAATCAGCTCGCACTGGCCCTTCTTCCACTCCTTGACCTCGAAGGGCTGGGCCAATTCACCGGCGGTGTCGTGCATGATCGGCGTCAGCACCACCTCGCGCTCCACGCCCAGGTGGCCGACGCAGACTTCGCTGAAGGCCTTGGCGAAGCCTTTGTAGATCTCCCAGTCGCTGCGCGACTGCCACACCGGATCGACCGCCGCTGACAGCGGGTGGATGAACGGGTGCATGTCGCTGGTGTTGAGGTCGTTCTTCTCGTACCAGCTCGCGGTGGGCAGCACGATGTCGCTGTACAGGCAGGTGGTGCTCATGCGGAAGTCGAGCGTGACCACCAGGTCCAGCTTGCCGACAGGCGCTTCGGCGTGCCACTTCACTTCGCTGGGCTTGGCATCGTCCTGGCCGAGGTCCTTGCCCTGGATGCCGTTCTCGGTGCCCAGCAGGTGCTTGCAGAAATACTCATGGCCCTTGCCCGACGAGCCCAGCAGGTTGCTGCGCCAGACGAACAGCACCCGCGGCCAGTTCTGCGGCGCGTCCGGGTCTTCGCAGCTCATCTGCACGGTGCCGTCCTTGAGGCCGCGCACCAGGTAGTCCTTGGGGTCCATGCCGGCCGTGGTGGCGTCCTTGACCACCTGCAGCGGGTTGGTCTTGAGCTGCGGCGCGCTGGGCAGCCAGCCCATGCGCTCGGCGCGCACGTTGTAGTCGATCATGCTGCCGGCGAAGGTGGCCTTGTCGGCCAGCGGCGAGACGATCTCCTCCATGCCCAGCTTCTCGTAGCGCCACTGGTCGGTGTGGGCGTAGAAGAAGCTGGTGCTGTTCATCTGCCGCGGCGGCCGAATCCAGTCGAGTGCGAAGGCCAGCGCCGTCCAGCCGGTCTGCGGACGCAGTTTTTCCTGGCCGACGTAGTGCGCCCAGCCGCCACCGCTCTGGCCGATGCAGCCGCACATCATCAGCAGGTTGATGACGCCGCGGTAGTTCATGTCGGCGTGGTACCAGTGGTTCATCGCCGCGCCGATGATGATCATCGACTTGCCCTGCGTCTTGTGCGCGTTCTCGGCGAACTGGCGGGCCACGGTGATGATCTGGTCGCGCGGCGTGCCGGTGATGCTTTCGGCCCAGGCCGGCGTGTAGGCGGCGTCGTCGTCATACGACTTTGCGCCTGAACCCAGCCCGCGGTCGATGCCGTATTGCGCGGCCTGCAGGTCGAACACGGTGGCCACCAGGGCTTCACGGGGGTCGCCTTCCTTGCCCAGGCGCAGCCGCACGGCCGGCACCTTGACGAAGTTGATCTCGCCGTTCTGCACGTTCGACTTGAAGTGCGGCGTGGTCACGCCGCCGAAGTACGGCAGCGCCAGGTCGACGACCTCGTGGTCCTGCGCGCCGTCTTCCATCACCGACAGCTTCAGCTTGACCTCGGTGTTGTGGCGGGCCTCCTTGTTCTCGAGGTTCCACTTGCCCTGGTCGACGCCGCCTTCGGGCGTCCAGCGGAAGCCGATGCTGCCGTTGGGCAGCACGGCGCGGCCGGCCGTGTCGAAGGCCACCGTCTTCCACTCGGGGTTGTTGTCCTGGCCCAGCTTGCCGTTGAAGTCGCTGGCGCGCAGGTAGCGATCGGGCACCAGGGTCTGGCTGCCGTCGGCCAGGGTGTGCGCTTTCAACATCACCAGCAGCGGCAGGTCGGTGTAGCGGCGGGCGTAGTTGTCGAAGTAGGGCGAACGTTGCTTGAAGTAGAACTCGTTCAGCGCGACGTGACCGAAAGCCATTGCCATGGCCGCGTCGGTGCCCTGCTTGGGGTGCAGCCAGATGTCGGCCAGCTTGGCCACTTCGCTGTAGTCGGGCGTCACCGCCACCGTCTTGGCGCCCTTGTAGCGCACCTCGGTGAAGAAGTGCGCGTCGGGCGTGCGCGTTTGCGGCACGTTGCTGCCCCAGGCGATGATGTAGGTGCTGTTGTACCAGTCGGCCGATTCGGGCACGTCGGTCTGTTCGCCCCACACCTGCGGGCTGGCCGGCGGCAGGTCGCAGTACCAGTCGTAGAAGCTCATGCAGACGCCGCCGATCAGGCTGAGGTAGCGGCTGCCGGCGGCGTAGCTCACCATGCTCATCGCCGGGATCGGCGAAAAGCCCACCACGCGGTCGGGGCCGTGCTGCTTGATCGTGTAGACGTTCGATGCGGCGATCAGCTGGTTCACTTCGTCCCAACTGCTGCGCACGAAACCGCCCATGCCGCGCACCTGCTGGTAGTCGCGGCGGGCCTCGGGGTTCTCGACGATGGTGCCCCAGGCCTCGACCGGCGTCTTGCCCTGGGATTGGGCGGTCTTCAACGCGGTGCGCCAGCGCTCGAGCAGGCGGCCGCGCACCATCGGGTACTTGACGCGGTTGGCGCTGTACAGGTACCAGCTGTAGCTGGCACCGCGGGCGCAGCCGCGCGGCTCGTGGTTGGGCATGTCCCAGCGGGTGCGCGGGTAGTCGGTCTGCTGGGTTTCCCAGGTCACGATGCCGCCCTTGACGTAGATCTTCCACGAGCAGCTGCCGGTGCAGTTGACGCCGTGGGTGCTGCGCACGATCTTGTCGTGGGCCCAGCGGTTGCGGTAGGCGTCTTCCCAGGTGCGGTCTTCTCCGGTGACCACGCCGTGGTCGCCGGAGAACGACTCGGTGGGTTGGCTGAAGTGGGTCAGGCGGTCGAGAAAGTGACTCATGGTGTCGTCCTTGGCAAGTACATCAACAGATCAGCAAGGCATCGGCGCGTTGTGGCGGCTGTAGTGCCACCAGGTGACCGCGATGCAGGTGAGGTAAAAGAACATGAAGGCGTGCAGCGCGGCCGCAGGGCTGCCGGTCAGGGCAATGGCCGTGCCATAGCTTTTGGGGATGAAGAAGCCGCCGTAGGCGCCGATGGCGCTGGCAAAACCCAGCACCGCGGCCGCTTCCTTGTTGGCGTCCCGCTTGGCCCGCTGCCGGTCGCTCGGCAAAGGGCCGGCAGCCCGCAGCCGTTCGGTCAGGAAGATCGTCGGGATCATGCGAAAGCTGCTGCCGTTGCCGATGCCGGCGGCAACGAACAGCAGCCCGAAGCTGGCCAGCAGGCCGTTCAGGTTGCCGCCCACACCGCCGCCACCGCCTTGCGGCAGGCAGCCCAGCACGGCCAGCACACCCAGCGCCATCACGACAAAGGACCAGAAGGTGACGCGGGCGCCACCCACCCGGTCGGCCAGCCAGCCGCCCAGCGGCCGCGCCAGGGCGCCCAGCAGCGGGCCGGTCCAGGCCAGCTGCAGCGCGTCGGCGTCGTGGAACTGGGTCTGGAGCAACAGCGGCAAGCCCGCCGAATAGCCGATGAAGCTGCCGAAGGTGCCCAGGTACAACCAGCACATCAGCCAGTTGTGTTTGCGCGTGAAGATGACCGCCTGTTCGGCGAACCCGGCCTTGGCATCGGCCAGGTCGTTCATGCCGAACCACGAGGCCAGCGCGCTGGCGGCGATGAACGGCACCCAGACGAAACCCGCGTTCTGCAGCCACAGCGGGCCCTGCGCGGTGCCTTGCGGCGCACCGCCCACGCTGCCGAACAGGCTGGCGGCGATGACCAGCGGCACCGCCAGTTGCACGATCGACACGCCCAGGTGGCCGAGGCCGGCGTTCAGGCCCAGCGCGAAGCCGAGTTTGGCCTTGGGGTAGAAGAAGCTGATGTGGGCCATCGAGCTGGCGAAGTTGCCGCCGCCCAGGCCGCACAGCAGCGCCAGCGCCACCATCGATTCATACGGCGTGCTGGGGTCTTGCACCGCGAAGCCGATGCCCAGTGCCGGCAGCAGCAGGCTGGCGGTGGCGAACGCCGTGAAGCGCCGGCCGCCGACGATGGGCACCGCAAAGGCGTAGAAGATGCGCAGCGTGGCACCGCACAGCGCCGGCAGCGCGGCCAGCCAGAACAACTGGTTGGTCGAATAGCGAAAGCCTGCGGCCGGCAGGTTGACGACCACCACCGACCAGACCATCCAGACCGCGAAGGCCAGCGTCAGCGCCAGCACCGACAGCCACAGGTTGCGCGTGGCCACCGGGCGGCCACTGCGCTCCCAGAACCCCGGGTCTTCGGGGTTCCAGTGCGCGATGGCGTGCAGGGCGGACATGGCGATGGTGGCTTGCACGGGCGGGCGGTGGGCGATGCGCAGGCGGCGTGGTCGCGGCGCGATCAGGGGTTCTTCACGTACGCGTTGGGGCGCAGGTAGAACCACCAGTTCAGCACCAGGCACACGGCGTAGAAGATCGCGAAGCCGTACATCGCGTGCTGCGGCGTGCCGGCCTTGATCTGCGCGCCGATGACCACCGGCGCGATGAAGGCGCCGTAGGCGGCGATGGCCGATGTCCAGCCCAGCACCGGGCCGGCCTGGGTGCGGTCGAAGATCACGCCGATGGTGCGGAAAGTGCTGCCGTTGCCGATGCCGCTGGCGAAGAACAGCACCATGAACAGGCCCAGGAACATCGGGAAGTACTGCTCGGGCGTGGCCGAGCCGTAGGCCTGCATCATCACGTAGCCCACCCCCACCGAGGCGCCTGCCATCACCACCGAGATCACCTGGGTGACGATCGATCCGCCCACCTTGTCGGAAATCCAGCCGCCCAGCGGGCGGATTGCGGCGCCGATGAAGGGGCCCATCCAGGCGTAGGTCAGCGCCGACGGCGCGTTGGGGTTCTTCAGCGCGTGCTGCATCACGCCATTCGCGTCGGGCACGTGCTGGTAGCCGAAGATCACGGTGATGGCCAGCGGCAGCGCCATCGAGAAGCCGATGAACGAGCCGAAGGTGACGATGTACAGCGCCGTCATCGACCAGGTGTGCTTGTTGCTGAAGATCGCGAACTGCTTCTTCACGCCTTCCTTCATCTCGCCGAAGGCGGCCAGCTTCATCACCGTCAGCGCCAGGATCACGTCGAGCGGGATCGCCACCCACATGCTCAGCAGCCCCAGCCCGGTGGGCTTGGGCAGGTAGAGGTAGAGCATGAAGATCGCCGGCACGAAGGCCAGCGTGTACAGGTAGGTGATCTTGGCAAAGGCGACGAGGGGCGAACCCGCGGGTGTGCCAATGGCGGGCGACACCGTCTTCAGGTTGTTCATGCCCCACCAGCACAGGATGGACAGCGGCACCAGCGACAGCACCCAGGCGAAGCCGGCGTTCTGGATCCAGGTCGGCGTGCCGGCGGCGATCTTGCCGAAGATCCAGCCGCTGTCCTTGACCAGCGTCATCGGTTCACCACCGAAGGCACCGAACAGGCCGACCGTCATCACCAGCGGGATCACGATCTGCATCGTGGTGACGCCGAAGTTGCCCAGGCCGGCATTCAGGCCCAGCGCCGTGCCTTGCAGCCTCTTCGGGAAGAAGGTGCTGATGTTGGACATCGACGAGGCGAAGTTGCCGCCGCCCACGCCCGACCACAGTGCCATCAACTGGAAGGCCCACAGCGGCCAGCCGGGGTTCTGCAGCGCGATGCCGGTGCCGATGGCTGGCGCCAGCAGCATCGCGGTGGTCAGGAAGATGGTGTTGCGGCCACCCGCCAGGCGGATCAGGAACGAGGCCGGGATGCGCATCGTGGCGCCCGAGATGCCGGCGATCGCGGTCAGCGTGAACAACTCGGCCTGGGTGAACGGGAAGCCCAGGTTGAGCATCTGCACGGTGATGATGCCCCACATGCCCCAGACCGCGAAGCCGCACAGCAGCGCGGGCACCGAGATCCACAGGTTGCGGTAGGCGATCTTCTTGCCGGTGGATTCCCAGAACTTCTCGTCCTCGGGGCGCCAATCGTGAATGTCAGCACCCCGGTCGCCGGGTACGGCGACCGACCCTCCGAGAGGGTCGGGCCTTGCTTGGGGCGGCCCGGCGCGGCGGCCCGTGTCGGCGTGGTCATTTGAGTTGGTCGTGGCCATCTTTTCTTCTCCTTTTAGCGCGCGAAGCTGCGCGACAGGGGCGACACGGGTGCGTTCTGGCCCATCATTTCGGTCTTGCGGACTTCGGTCCAGTACATCCAGATCAGCGAGACCCAGACCACGCCGTACATCAGCATGAAGGCGCTCGAGCGGATGCCGGTCAGGTCCATCAGCGCGCCGAACATGATCGGCAGCACGAAGCCGCCCAGGCCGCCGGCCAGGCCGACGATGCCGCTGACGGTGCCGATGTTCTCGGGGTAGTCGTTGCCGATGTACTTGAAGACGCTGGCCTTGCCGAAGGCCCAGGCGATGCCCAGGATGAACATCAGGCCGGTGAAGGTGTAGACATTGAGGCCGACGTGGAAGGTCTTGGGGCCGTTGACGGTGAGCACGGTGAAATCAGTCTGCGGGTAGCTCAACAGGAACAGGCAGATCCAACTGACCCACAGCACCCACCAGGTGACCTGGTGCGCGCCGTACTTGTCCGACAGGATGCCGCCCGCCGCGCGCAGCACGCCGCCCGGCAGCGAGAAGCAGGCCGCCAGCAACGCGGCGGTCTGGATCGACAGGCCGAACTCGCCGACGTAGTACTGCACCATCCACAGCGCCAGCGCCACGTAGCCGCCGAAGACGATGCTGTAGTACTGGCAGTACTTCAGCACCTTGGGGTCTTTCAGCATCTTCAGCTGGTCGGTGAACTTGGTGTTCGAGGGCACCAGGTGCTTGGGGTCGCTGCTGCTGCCGAACCAGAACAGGATCACCGTGCCCAGCATCACCGCGGCATAGACCTGCGGCACCAGCGTCCAGCCGCCGATCAGCAGCAGCGCCGGTGCCAGGAACTTGTTGACCGCCGAGCCCGAGTTGCCGGCACCGTACACGCCCATCGCCATGCCCTGCCGGTTCTTGGGGAACCAGCGCGCGACGTAGGGGGTGCCGACCGAAAACGAGCCGCCGGCCAGGCCGACGAACAGGCCGATGACCAGGAAGTGCCAGTAGACGGTGGCGTAGCTCATCATCCAGATCGCCGGCACGGTGGCGGCCATCAGCAGCGTCATCACGATGCGGCCGCCGTACTTGTCGGTCCAGATGCCCAGCGGCACCCGGATCAGCGAGCCGGTGAGCACGGGGGTGGCGGTCAGCAGGCCGAATTCGGTGGCGTTGAGGCCCAGCGTTTTCTTCAGCGGGATGCCGATGACGCCGAACATCATCCAGACCATGAAGCAGACGGTGAAGGCCAGCGTGCTGACGATCAACACCGACCAGGCTTGGCGCGGGATGGGAGGGGTTGTGGTGGCCATGAGTCGCAGTCGTCGATGGAATACCGAGACTGTCACGCGGCCGGGTGCGGCTGAACATCCGTCCGGTGGCCTTGGCTGGCAAGGCAGAAGGAGGATGGCGATCGGCGACGCCATCCTCCTGTCGAACTAGGCCGGTCTCCACGAGGTCGAAACTTGTGCTGGATCAAGGCGGAGACGCCGAGACACGGGGTCGCAGCAGCGCGCAGGCCGCAGAACGATCGATCGATCGCCGAACCCGCCGAACCCGCCGATCAGCCGCCCGCCAGCTTGACCGTCCAGCCGTCGGCCCTCAGGCCATCGACCACGCGGCTGCGGTGGTCGCCCTGGATTTCCAGCACACCGTCCTTCACCGCGCCACCGGCGCCGCAGGCGCTGCGCAGCCGCTTGCCCAGCGCCGCCAGCGCCGCGGCGTCCAGCGGCAGGCCGCGCACGACGGTCACCGCCTTGCCGCCGCGGCCCTTGGTTTCGCAGCTGACCCGCACCACGCCGTCGCCCTTGGCAGCCGCCGCCGCGGCTGCCGCCTTGCAGCCACAAGCGGCCAGCGGCTGTCGGCAAGCGGGGCACATGCGGCCACTGTCGGTGGAGTAGACGAGGCCGCTGCTGGCGGGCTTGCGCAGGTTCATGGTCGGCAGGTCGATGGGGCGACCGGACGATACCCGACGGGGCGGGTATCGTGGCCACCCTGACCCGCCCTGCTTTGCCCGCCCTGCAACGAGCCCGCCATGGTCCCCCCCTTCATCGCCATTCCCACCAACGGCATCGAGCTGCGCGCGGTGATCGAGGGCCGTGGCCCGCTGGTGCTGCTGGTGCATGGCTTTCCCGAGGGCTTGCACAGCTGGCGCCACCAGATCGGCCCGATCGCGGCGGCCGGATTCACCGCCTGCGCGATCGACGTGCGCGGCTACGGCGGCTCGGACAAGCCGCCCGACGTGGCCGACTACAGCTTGGCGCAGATCACCGCCGACCTGGCCGGCGTGGTCGAACAACTGTCGCCTGAGGGCACCGCCGTGCTGGTGGGCCACGACTGGGGCGCGCCGCTCGTCTGGAACACCGCACTGAGCCGGCCCGACCGGGTGCGCGCGGTGGCCGGCTTGTCGGTGCCCTGGACCGGTGTGCCGGCGGCGCCCTTCCTGGACGTGGTGCAGGCCGCCTTCACCGCGAAGGGCCGGTTCTTCTACCAGGTGTATTTCCAGGACGAAGGCGTGGCCGAGGCTGAACTGCAAGCCGACGTGCGCGGCGCGCTGCGCAAGTTCTATTACGCGCTCAGCGGCGACGCGCCGGTCGGCACCTGGCCGTCGGACAAGCCCCATGGTGCCACCCTGCTCGACCGGCTGGTCGACCCGCAACCGTTCCCGGCGTGGTTGCCGCCGGCCGAGCTCGACCGCTTCGTCGCCGATTTCGAGGCCTCGGGCTTCCGTGGCCCGTTGAATCGCTACCGCAACCACCAACGCGATTTCGACTGGCAGCAGGGCTTCAAGCACTTGCGCATCGAGCAGCCGGCGCTGTTCATCGGCGGCGAGCGCGACCTGGCGCTGAAGATGATCCCGGGCCTGAAACCGGTCGACCTGATGGCCCCGCACCTGCCGGCGCTGCAAGGCGCCCATGTGCTGCCCGGCATCGGCCACTGGACCCAGCAGGAGGCGCCGGCCGCGGTCAACGCGCTGCTGCTGGACTGGCTGAAGCAGTTGTAGGGCGCCGCTGGAAGCGCTGGCCGTTCATGTCGGCAGGTTTCGACCGCCATGCCCGCAGGCCCGCAGGCCCGCAGGCCCGCTTGACCGCTTGACCGCTTGACCGCGGTGCGACGCTGCGACGGTGGGTCGGTTCAGTCGCTTGGGGGGCCTGCGCGATCGAACACCGGCAAGCCGCGCCTGAGTGCACGCGCCAGCAGGTCGGGGGTGGCACAGATGTGCGCCTCCAGCGCCAGCGCCGCGCGGGCTTCCTGGCCGGCCATCGCCAGCAGGAAAATCTCGCGGTGCTCGGCATGCACGTCGCGGCCACTGTCGGGGATGTCGATCACACAGCGGCGGTAGCGTTCGCCGTGGCGGGCCAGCAGGCGCAGCACCTTCAGCGTCCAGGGCGAAGCCTGGGCGGCGATCAGCGCCTCGTGGAAGCGGGTGTTCAGCGCCTCCCAGTGGCGCCGCTGCGCGGGGCGGATCGGTTGCTCGAAGGACGACAGCTCGTCATAGGCCCGCTGCAGCTGCGCGCGCCAGGCCGCATCGCCGTGGCGGATCGATTGGCGCAGTGCGTCGATTTCGATGTGCACCCGCAGCCGGGTCAGGTCTTCCAGGTCGCCGGCGGCCATCGGCGCGACGCGAAAGCCGCGCTGGCCTTCGGCCACTGCCAGCGCGTCGCTGACCAGCCGGGTGATGGCCTCGCGCAAAGTGCCCGCACCCACCCTGTAGCGGGCTTTCAGGTGCTCGACCCGCAGCTTTTCGCCGGGCGCCAGCCGGCCCTCGACGATGTCGTCACGCAGCTGGGCATAGGCGCGCTCGATCAGCGTGCGGGGGGTGTCGGGCAGCTCGCTGCCCGGCGGCTGCTCGGTCGCGAGGGCATCGGGTGGGGCAAAGGCGCGCTTGACCACGGTGTTCAGTCCTGCCTGCGGTCACCGGTCACCGGTCACGCAAGCGCTGCAGCCGGTAGCTGAGCTGCGCGCGGGTCAGGCCCAGCGCGCGTGCGGCACCGGCCAGGTTGCCACCGGCGCGCTGCACCGCCTCTTGCATCAGCGCGTCTTCCAGGCCGTCCAGGCTGAGCGCGCGACGCTGCAACTCGTCGTACAGCGTGCCGGCATCAGCGGCAGCGGCGGCGCTGCGCACGAGCTGGCCGTCGGCGTTGACGGTCACCGGCGGCGCACCCTGTGGCATCGCGAACAGTTCGCCCACGTCGACCGGTTCGCCCGCGCCGCACAGGATCACGCCGCGCTCGATCAGGTTCTCCAGCTCGCGCACGTTGCCGGGCCAGGCGTGGCGGCGCATGGCGTCGAGCGCACGGTCGGTGAGGCCACCCACGCGCTTGCCGTGCAGCGCGGCAAAGCGCTGCAGCAGGTGGTGGGCCAGCGGCTCGATGTCGTCCACCCGCTCGCGCAGCGGCGGGATGCGGATCGGGTAGACGTTGAGCCGGTACATCAGGTCGCGCCGGAAGCGCCCGGCGGCCACCGCCGCCTCCAGGTCGACGTTGGTGGCGGCGATCACCCGCACGTCGACCTTGCGCGGCTGGGTGCTGCCCAGGCGATCGACCTCGCCGTGCTGCAGCACGCGCAGCAGCTTGGCCTGCGCCGCCAGCGGCAGCTCGCCCAGTTCGTCGAGCAGCAGGGTGCCGCCGTCGGCGCGCTCGAAGCGGCCCGGCCGGGCCGCAGCGGCGCCGGTGAAGGCGCCTTTCTCGGCGCCGAACAGCTCGCTCTCGATCAGCTCGCCGGGCAGTGCGGCGCAGTTGATGGCGACGAAGGGCTTGCCCGCGCGCGGGCTCATCGCATGCAGGGCGCGGGCGAAACGCTCTTTGCCGACGCCGGTCTCGCCGGTCAGCAGCACGGTGACCTGCGTGCCGGCGGCCTTGCGCAGCAGTGCGGCCGCGCCCAGGTAGGCCCGCGAGCGGCCGATCAGCGGGCCCAGCTCGTCGGCCGGTTCCAGCGTCGAGCGCAGCGTCTCGACCTGGGTGTTGAGGTCTTCCAGCCGCACCAGCAGCGATTGCGCGTCGTAGTCGCGCGCCAGCGCATCGCCATCGGGCCAGTCGGCCAGCGGCCGGCCTTCGATGCGGCAATGCGCTGCACCACAGGCGCTGCAGGCCACTTCCTTGAAGAACACCGGCCGGCCCATGAAGGCGGTGGTGTAGCCCGAGGCGTAGCCCAGCAGCATCCAGCAGACCGGATCGTCCTGCGGTCCGAAGTCGCGCAGATGGGTCTCGACTTCCCAGGAATGGTCCCAGCGGAACACGCCGTGGAAACGGCCCGTGGCGACATCGAGCTCGCACTGCTCGGGCGTGACCTGCACCGCGCCTTCGAGCATGTGCAGCTGCGGCCCGACGACGAACATGTCGAAGGGGGTGGCACCGGGGCGCACCTGGCGTGCCAGCGCGGCATCGCGCTCGCCCGAGGCATAGCCGGCGCGCATCAGCACGCGGCGGGTCAGCTCGCGGCCGATGGTCTGGATCAGTTCGCGCCGCAGGTTGCCGAGCGCCGCCGCATGGACCAGCACCATGCGCTGGCCCGCCAACCAGATGCGGCCGTCGCCGGCCGAGAAGTGCACCAGCCGCCGCAGATCGGCATCGGCTGGCAGCGGCGGCAGGTTGGATGCAGTCATGCCTGGAATATCGAGAATATTGAAAAATGCCGGATCGTGGAGTCTGCGGGCTGTCGCCGGCAGGAGTTCATCATTTCAGCAATCTCAAGCCATAGCAAGTGTCGATTTCGGCATGTTGCACTGCAACGAGCGGCTTGTTGGCTGCGAGAGGCCTGACCGATCAGCGGCACGGTTGAAGTCGAACGTGTTCTTTTTTCGGGGTTTTCCCTTAATTTATCGAGATTTTTTGGGATTTGCGCCGGGCCTGGCATGGGCTGTGCGTTGTTTCTCGGCCCAACCGGTCTCACGATGCCTCTGCTGACCCCCATGCCCACCGCCCCCCGCTCCACCCACCTGCCACTGGCCGCGGACGAACCGCTGGTGGTCGACACCTCGCGCCGTTTCGTGCGGCTGACCGAGCGCCGGGCCGATGGGCTGGTGGCGTTCGAGTTTTCCATCGGCTGGCAGGAACTGGCGGTGGACCTGCTGCTGCCGGCGGCCGCCTTTGCCGACTTCTGCGAGCGCAACCGGGTGCAGCGGCTCGACCTCTGAGTTCCCGCCCCCCATTCCTCCGTTCCCCATTCCTCCCATTCCCCCCAGCACCCCAACGGCCCCCGAGGAGACACACCCGATGAACATCGACCTGCAGGCCCGCAGCATCGACCCGCTGCGCAACACCTTTGCCCATGTGGCCAGGTACGTCGGCGACGACAAGCCGGCCTCGCGCTACCAGGAGGCCACCTACGGCGCGCAGTCGACTGCCAACTTCCACTACCGGCCCACCTGGGACCCGGCGCACGAGCTGTTCGACGCCTCGCGCAGCGCAATCGTGCTGGCCGACTGGTACGTGCTGAAGGATCCGCGCCAGTACTACTACGCCAACTGGACGATGACCCGGGCCCGCCAGCAGGACGCGGTGGAGTCGAACTACCAGTTCGTGGAGTCGCGCGGCCTGGGCGCGATGATTCCCGACGAGGTCAAGGCCAAGGCCCTGCAGGTGCTGCTGCCGCTGCGCCATGCGGCCTGGGGCGCCAACATGAACAACACCGCGATCTGCGCCTACGGCTTTGGCACCGCCTTCACCGCGCCGGCGATGTTCCATGCGATGGACAACCTGGGCGTGGCGCAGTACCTCACCAAGCTGGGGCTGGCGCTGGCCGACCCCGAGGCGCTGGACGCTGCCAAGCAGGCCTGGCTGGACGAGCCGCGCTGGCAGGTGCTGCGCCGCTATGTCGAAGACACCTTCGTGGTGCAAGACCCGTTCGAGTTGTTCGTGGCGCAGAACCTGGCGCTCGACGGCCTGCTCTATCCGCTGATCTACGGCCGCTTCGTCGACGACCACATCGCGCTGAAGGGCGGCACCGCGGTGGCGATGCTCACCGCCTTCATGACCGAATGGCACGACGAGACCACGCGCTGGGTGGATGCGGTGGTCAAGGCCGCCGGCGCCGAAAGCGAGGCCAACCGCACGCTGCTGCGGCAGTGGACAAAACAGTGGGCCGAGCGCGCCCAGGCCGCGCTGGCACCGGTGGCCGAGATGGCGCTGGGTGATGCCGGCCAGGCCGCGCTGGACGAAGCCCGCGCCCAACTCGACGCCCGCATCGCCAAGGCCGGCGTCGCCTGACCCCTGACAGGAGCCCCCATGTCCAACGTATTCATCGCCTTCCAGCACAACGAAGAGTCGCGCCCGGTGATCGACGCGATCGTCGCCGACAACCCCGCCGCGGTGCTGGTGCACTCGCCCGGCCTGGTCAAGATCGACGCGCCCGACAGCCTGACGATCCGCCGCGCCACGATCGAGGAACAGACCGGTCGGCCCTACGACCTGCAGCAGATCCACGTCAACCTGGTGACGCTGTCGGGCCACATCGACGAAGACGACGACCAGCTCACCTTGAGCTGGAGGCATTGAGCCCACACCCCCACCGGAGACAAGCATGGACACCCGTGTTGCCAAGAAGAAGCTCGGTCTGAAGGACCGCTACGCCGCGATGACCCGCGGCCTCGGCTGGGAGACCAGCTACCAGCCGATGGACAAGGTATTCCCGTACGACAAGTACGAGGGCATCAAGATCCACGACTGGAACAAGTGGGAAGACCCGTTCCGCCTGACGATGGACGCCTACTGGAAGTACCAGGGCGAGAAGGAGAAGAAGCTTTACGCGGTGATCGAGGCCTTCGCGCAGAACAACGGCCAGCTGGGCGTGTCGGATGCCCGTTATGTCAACGCGCTCAAGCTGTTCATCCAGGGCGTGACACCGCTGGAGTACAACGCCCACCGCGGTTTCGCCCACGTCGGCCGTCAGTTCACCGGCGCCGGCGCGCGGGTGGCCGCGCAGATGCAGTCGGTCGACGAGCTGCGCCACTACCAGACCGAGACGCATGCGCTCTCGCACTACAACAAGTACTTCAACGGCATGCACCACTCGAGCCACTGGTTCGACCGCGTGTGGTACCTGTCGGTGCCGAAGTCGTTCTTCGAGGACGCCATCACCGGCGGGCCGTTCGAATTCTTGGTCGCGGTGAGCTTCTCGTTCGAGTACGTGCTGACCAACCTGCTGTTCGTGCCCTTCATGAGCGGCGCGGCGCACAACGGCGACATGTCCACCGTGACCTTCGGCTTCAGTGCGCAGAGCGATGAATCGCGCCACATGACGCTGGGCATCGAATGCATCAAGTTCCTGCTGGAGCAGGACCCGGCCAACGTGCCGATCGTGCAGGGCTGGATCGACAAGTGGTTCTGGCGCGGCTACCGCCTGCTGTCGCTGGTGGCGATGATGCAGGACTACATGCTGCCCAAGCGCGTGATGAGCTGGAAGGAAGCTTGGGAGATGTACGCCGAGCAGAACGGCGGCGCGCTGTTCAAGGACCTGGCGCGCTACGGCATCCGCGAGCCCAAGGGCTGGAAGGACGCCTGCGAAGGCAAGGACCACATCAGCCACCAGGCCTGGAACACCTTCTACAACTACAACGGCGCCGCGCCCTTCCACACCTGGGTGCCGACCGACCAAGAGTTGGATTGGCTGTCGGAGAAGTACCCCGACACCTTCGATAAGTATTACCGGCCGCGGCTGGAGCACTACCGCGAGCAGCACCAGGCCGGCAAGCGCTTCTACAACATGACGTTGCCGATGCTGTGCACCACCTGCCAGATCCCGATGCTGTTCACCGAGCCGGGCGACGCCAGCAAGATCTGCTACCGCGAGAGCGACTACCTGGGCGACAAGTACCACTTCTGCAGCGACCACTGCAAGGGCATCTTCGACCACGAGCCCGAGAAGTACGTGCAGAGCTGGCTGCCGGTGCACCAGATCTACCAGGGCCACTGCTTCAAGCCCGGCACCGACCCGACCGCCGAGGGCTTCAACCCGCTGCTGGCGGTGCTGGACTACTACGAGATGAACGTCGGCCGCGACAACTTCGACTTCGAAGGCTCGGAGGACCAGAAGAACTTCGCCGCCTGGCGCGGCGACCCTCCGCCGGTGCCGGTCGGTGCCCCGGTCAGCGCGCCGGCCGCCGCCGAAGGAGAAGCGACATGAGCGTCGTCGCCCTCGGGCCCTACAGCTTTCCGGCCAAGGACAAGCGGGAGAACTTCCCCGCGCCACTGCTCTACATCGGCTGGGAAGACCACCTGATGTTCTGCGCACCGGTCTGCCTGCCGCTGCCGCCCGACACGCCCTTCGGCGCGCTGGCCGCTGCGGTGTTGCCGGGCATCTATGGCGTGCACCCCGACTTCGAGAAGATCGAGTGGGCCACGGTGCAATGGTTCAAGAGTGGCCAACCCTGGCAACCCGACCCGGCCAAGTCGCTGGCCGACAACGGGTTGAAGCACAAGGACGCGATCCGCTTCCGCACGCCGGGGCTCACCGGCATCAAGGGCTCGTTCAGCTGAGACCGCAACGGACCGCATCATGAGTTATCAGCTCACCATCGAGCCGCTGGGCGCGACGATAGCCGTGGCCGAAGGGCAGACCCTGCTCGACGCCGCGCTGCGACAAGGCATCTACATCCCGCATGCCTGCGGCCACGGCCTGTGCGGCACCTGCAAGGTGCAGGTGGCCGATGGTGAGGTGGATCATGGCGCGGCCAACCCGTTCGCGCTGATGGAGTTCGAGCGCGACGAGGGCAAGACGCTGGCCTGCTGCTGCACCCTGCAGAGTGACGCCACGATCGAGGCCGACATCGACGAGGAGCCCGATGCCGAGATCATCCCGGTGCGCGACTTCGCCGCCACCGTCTCGCGCATCGAGGTGCTGACGCCGACGATCAAGGCGCTGCACCTGCAGCTCGACAAGCCGATCCACTTCCAGGCCGGCCAGTACGTGCAGCTGGAGATCCCGGGCCTCGGTCAGAGCCGCGCCTTCTCGATCGCCAACGCGCCGGCAGCAGTCGAGCAGACCGGCGAGATCGAGCTGAACGTGCGCATCGTCGCTGGCGGCGCCGGCACCGGCTGGCTGCACCACACGCTGCAGGCCGGCGACCGGCTGCGGCTGACGGGGCCCTACGGCCGCTTCTTCGTGCGCCAGTCGGCGGCGATGCCGATGATCTTCATGGCCGGCGGCTCAGGGCTGTCGAGCCCGCGGGCCATGATCCTGGACCTGCTCGACGGCGGCTGCACGCTGCCGATCACGCTGGTCTACGGTCAGCGCGCGCGTGACGAGCTGTACTACGACGACCAGTTCCGCGCGCTGGCCGCCCGGCACGCCAACTTCAGCTATGTGCCGACGCTGTCGAACGAGGCCGAGGGCTCGGGCTGGACCGGCGCGCGCGGCTTCGTGCACGAGGCCGCCAGGGCGCACTTTGCCGATGGCTTCGCCGGCGGTCCCGGGGTGGGCGGCTTCGCCGGCGGTCCCGGGGTGGCCAGCTTCGCCGGCGGTTCCGGGGCGGCCAGCTTCGCCGGCCACAAGGCCTACCTGTGCGGCCCGCCGCCGATGGTCGAGGCCTGCATCGCCACGCTGATGCAGGGCCGGCTGTTCGAGCGTGACATCTACACCGAAAAGTTCCTGTCGGCAGCCGATGCCGGCGCGCAGCGCAGTCCGCTGTTCAAGCGCGTCTGAGCGGCGATCCGACGGAACACAGGAAGACCATGGGCTTTTCGTTCGATTCCCGCCCCAAGGTCAGCGTGCTGGTCACGCAGACCGCCGAAAGCTACCTCTGCGCCACCACCGAGAGCCTGCTGCAGGGCATGTTGAAGCTGGGCCGCAAGGGCATCCCGGTGGGCTGCGTCAACGGCGGCTGCGGGGTGTGCAAGGTGCGCATCCTCGAAGGCGTTGTCAAGCCGCTGGGGCCGGTCAGCCGGGCCCATGTCAGCGTCGACGAAGAAGCCCAGGGCTGCACGCTGGCCTGCCGTGTCGCACCGCTCACCGCCGTGCGGCTGGAAGTGGCCGGCAAGTTCGAGAAACCGTTTTCCAAGGGGTTCGCCACTGCGGTGAGCCATCTATCCACTGGTGTTCGAGGAGACTGAAATGGGTGTCATGAGAATTGGCCACGCGAGCCTGAAGGTGATGGACATGGCCGCTGCGGTCAGGCATTACGAGAACGTGCTGGGCCTGAAGACGACGATGCAGGACAAGGCCGGCAACGTCTACCTGAAGTGCTGGGACGAGTGGGACAAGTTCTCGCTGATCCTCACGCCCAGCGACCAGGCGGGGCTGAACCACGTGGCCTACAAGGTCGAGAAGGATGCCGACCTCGACGCGCTGCAGAAGAGCGTTGAAGCCTGGGGTCAGAAGACCACGATGCTGCCCGAAGGCACGCTGCCGTCGACCGGCCGCATGCTGCAGTTCAACCTGCCCAGCGGCCATGAGATGCGGCTGTACGCGATGAAGGAATACGTCGGCACCGAAGTCGGCATCACCAACCCCGACCCCTGGCCCGATGGCCTGAAGGGCGCCGGCGCGCACTGGCTGGACCACCTGCTGCTGATGTGCGAGATGAACCCCGAGGCCGGCGTCAACACCGTGGCCGACAACACCCGCTTCATGATCGAGGCGCTGGACTTCTTCACGACCGAGCAGGTACTGGTCGGCCCCAACGGCGACATGCAGGCCGCCACCTGGATGAGCCGCACCACCACGCCGCACGACATCGCCTTCGTCGGCGGTGCCAAGAGCGGGCTGCACCACATCGCGTTCTTCCTCGACAGCTGGCACGACGTGCTGAAGGCTGCCGACGTGATGGCCAAGAACAAGACCAAGATCGACGTGGCGCCCACCCGCCACGGCATCACCCGCGGCGAGACGATCTACTTCTTCGACCCCAGCGGCAACCGCAACGAGACCTTTGCCGGCCTGGGTTACCTGGCCCAGCGCGACCGGCCGGTGACCACCTGGACCGAAGACAAGCTGTGGAGCGGCATTTTCTACCACACCGGTGAAGCGGTGCCGTCGTTCACCGACGTGTACACGTGACCCCCCCCGTAGCGCCCAAGGGCGCTCCCCCCAGGGGGCGCCGCCAGCGGCCTGGCGGAGCCAGTTCCGCGGCGGCCGCTGGGTTGCGGCTGCCCTCTGCCAGCTGAGTACCGTCACATGAAACAGATCCTGAACTTCATCAACGGCGAATACACCGCCACCACGAAAACCTTCGACAAGCGCTCGCCGCTGAACGGCCAGGTCATCGCCCAGGTGCACGAGGCCGGCCGCGACGAGGTGAACGCCGCAGTGGCCGCGGCGCGTGCCGCGCTGAAAGGCCCCTGGGGCAAGATGACCGTGGCCGAGCGGGTCGACCGCTTGTACGCGGTGGCCGATGGCATCAACCGCCGCTTCGACGAGTTTCTGGCCGCCGAGTGTGCCGACACCGGCAAGCCGATGAGCCTGGCGCGCCACATCGACATCCCGCGCGGCGCGGCCAACTTCAAGGTCTTCGCCGACGTGGTGAAGAACGTGCCGACCGAGTTCTTCGAACTCGCCACGCCCGACGGCCGCGGCGCGATCAACTACGGCTACCGCAGCCCGGTGGGTGTGGTCGGCGTGATCTGCCCGTGGAACCTGCCGCTGCTGCTGATGACCTGGAAGGTCGGCCCGGCGCTGGCCTGCGGCAATGCCGTGGTCGTCAAGCCGTCGGAGGAGACGCCACAGACCGCCGCGTTGCTGGGCGAGGTGATGAACGAGGCCGGCATCCCCAAGGGCGTCTACAACGTGGTGCATGGCTTCGGCCCCGATTCAGCCGGCGAGTTCGTCACCAGCCATCCGCAGGTCGATGCGATCACCTTCACCGGCGAGACCCGCACCGGCGAGGTGATCATGAAGGCCGCCGCACACGGCGCGCGACCGGTCAGCCTGGAGATGGGTGGCAAGAACGCGGCGATCGTCTTCGCCGACTGCGACTTCGATGCCGCCATCGAGGGCACGATGCGCTCGGTGTTCGCCAACTGCGGCCAGGTCTGCCT
Organism: Burkholderiales bacterium; assembly: GCA_038211805.1. Taxonomy (GTDB): domain Bacteria; phylum Pseudomonadota; class Gammaproteobacteria; order Burkholderiales; family Burkholderiaceae_C; genus Pseudaquabacterium. The sequence continues at coordinate 51,280 of JBBQVF010000009.1, forward strand.
GGGCACCGAGCGGGTCTATGTCGAGCGGCCGCTGTTCGAGCGCTTCGTCGCCGCGATGAAGGCGGGCGCCGAAGGCCTGAAGCTGGGCCGTCCCGAAGACGCCAGCACCGGGCTGGGCCCGCTGATCAGCGCCGAGCACCAGCGCAAGGTGCTGGCGTACTACCAGATCGCCCGGGACGAAGGCGCGACAGTGGTCACCGGCGGCGGCCAGCCGAGCATGCCCGGCGACCTGGAGAGCGACCTCGCGGGGGGCGCCTGGGTGCAGCCGACGATCTGGACCGGCCTGCCCGAGACCGCGCGGGTGATCAGGGAAGAGATCTTCGGCCCCTGCTGCCACATCGCCCCGTTCGACACCGAGGACGAGGTGCTGGCCAAGGCCAACGACAACGACTACGGCCTGGCCACCGCCATCTGGACCCGCGATGTCTCGCGCGCGCACCGCGTCGCGCAGCGCATGGCCGTCGGCATCGCCTGGGTCAACAGCTGGTTCCTGCGCGACCTGCGCACGCCCTTCGGTGGCGCCAAGCAGTCGGGCATCGGCCGCGAGGGCGGCGTGCACTCGCTCGAGTTCTACACCGAGCTGAAGAATGTCTGCGTCAAGCTCTGACAACCCGGAGCTCGGCCGCAGCGTCGACGCCGCCGGCAACCGCACCCCCCTGCCGGGGCCGCTGCCGATGAACCCCCAAGCCCTGAAGGCATGACACCGCCATGACCCCTGAACTGATCAACACCCTGGGCGACGAGCTCTACGACGCGCTGAAAGGTTGCAAGGTCGTCGAGCCGCTGACCAGCCGCCATCCCGCTATCACGATCGACCAGGCCTACGCGATCCAGCAGCGCCTGAACGCGCGCCGCATCGAGGCCGGCGAACGCGTCATCGGCAAGAAGATCGGCGTCACCAGCCGGGCGGTGATGGACATGCTGGGCGTCTACCAGCCCGATTTCGGACTGCTGACCGACGCCATGGTCTACAACGAGGGCGAGGCCATCGTCGCGGCCACGCTGATCCAGCCCAAGGCCGAGGGCGAGATCGCCTTCGTGCTGAAGAAACACCTGATCGGCCCCGGCATCAGCGCCGCCGACGTGCTGGCCGCCACCGAAGGCGTGATGGCCTGCTTCGAGATCGTCGACTCGCGCATCCGCGACTGGAAGATCGGCATCGCCGACACCGTGGCCGACAACGCCAGCTGCGGCGTCTTCGTGCTTGGCGACCGGCTGGTCGACCCGCGCGGGCTCGACCTGAGCACCTGCGGCATGGTGCTCGAGAAGAACGGCGAGATCGTCGCCACCGGCGCCGGCGCGGCCGCGCTGGGCGCGCCGGCCAACGCGGTGGCCTGGCTGGCCAACACGCTGGGGCGCCTCGGCATTCCGTTGAAGGCCGGCGAGGTGGTGCTGTCGGGCAGCCTGGCGATCATGGTGCCGGTCAAGGCCGGCGACAGCTTGCGGGTGTCGATCGGCGGCATCGGTGGCTGTTCGGTGCGCTTCGTCTGAACCCAGGTTTGAACCCAGGAGTTGACAGCATGAAGAAAGTGAAATGCGCCCTTATCGGGCCCGGCAACATCGGCACCGATCTGCTGGCCAAGCTGCAACGCAGCCGGGTACTCGAGCCGGTGTGGATGGTCGGCATCGACCCCCATTCCGACGGCCTGAAGCGGGCTCGAGAGATGGGCATCAAGACGACCGCCGACGGCGTCGACGGCCTGCTGCCGCATGTGCTGGCCGACGGCGTGCAGATCGCCTTCGACGCGACCAGCGCCTATGTGCATGCCGAGAACAGCCGCAAGCTCAATGCGCTGGGCGTGATGATGATCGACCTGACGCCGGCGGCGATCGGCCCGTTCTGCGTGCCGCCGGTCAACCTGAAGCAGCATGTCGGCAAGCGCGAGATGAACGTCAACATGGTCACCTGCGGCGGCCAGGCGACCATTCCGATGGTGGCCGCGGTCTCGCGGGTGCAGCCGGTGGCCTATGGCGAGATCGTCGCCACCGTCTCCAGCAAATCGGTGGGGCCCGGCACGCGCAAGAACATCGACGAGTTCACCCGCACGACGGCCGGCGCGGTCGAGCGGGTCGGCGGTGCCAAAAAGGGCAAAGCCATCATCGTGATCAACCCGGCCGAGCCGCCGATGATCATGCGCGACACGGTGCACTGCCTGACCGAAACCACGCCCGACCAGGCCGCGATCACGCGGTCGATCCACCAGATGATCGCCGAGGTGCAGCAATACGTGCCCGGCTACAAGCTGGTCAACGGCCCGGTGTTCGACGGCAACCGGGTCTCGGTATTCATGGAAGTCGAAGGCCTGGGCGACTACCTGCCGAAGTACGCCGGCAACCTGGACATCATGACCGCGGCCGCCGCGCGCACCGCCGAGATGTTTGCCGAAGAGATCCTGGCCGGCACCCTCACCCTCGAACCCGTTGCGGCCTGAAAGAAACCATCATGAATCTCCAAGGCAAGAAGATCACCCTGCACGACATGACGCTGCGCGACGGCATGCACCCCAAGCGCCACCTGATGACGCTGGCGCAGATGACGAACATCGCCACCGGGCTGGACGAAGCCGGCGTGCCGCTGATCGAGGTGACGCATGGCGACGGCCTGGGCGGCAGTTCGGTCAACTATGGCTTTCCGGCGCACACCGACGAGCAGTACCTCGGCGCGGTGATCCCGCTGATGAAGCAGGCCAAGGTCTCGGCGCTGCTGATCCCGGGCATCGGAACCGTCGACCACCTGCACATGGCGCATGGCCTGGGCGTGCGGACCATCCGCGTGGCCACCCATTGCACCGAGGCAGACGTCTCGGAACAGCACATCACTGCCGCGCGCAAGTTGGGGCTGGACACGGTGGGCTTCCTGATGATGGCGCACATGAACAGCCCCGAGGGCCTGGTCAAGCAGGCGCTGCTGATGGAAGGTTATGGCGCCAACTGCATCTACATCACCGACTCGGCCGGCTACATGCTGCCGGACGACGTGACTGCCCGGCTGGGTGCGGTGCGCGCGGCGCTGAAGCCCGAGACCGAGCTGGGCTTTCACGGCCACCACAACCTGGCGATGGGCGTGGCGAACTCGATCGCCGCCATCGCCGCCGGCGCCAACCGCATCGACGCGGCCAGCGCCGGGCTGGGCGCCGGTGCCGGCAACACGCCGATGGAGGTGCTGGTGGCCGTGTGCGACCGCATGGGGCTGGAGACCGGCGTCGACGTCTGGAAGATCCAGGACGTGGCCGAGGACCGGGTGGTGCCGATGATGGACTTTCCGATCCGCATCGACCGCGACGCGCTGACGCTGGGTTATGCCGGCGTCTACGGCAGCTTCCTGCTGTTTGCCAAGCGTGCCGAGAAGAAGTACGGCGTGCCCGCACGCGACTTGCTGGTCGAGCTGGGCCGGCGCGGCATGGTCGGCGGGCAGGAAGACATGATCGAGGACACAGCGCTGACGATGGCCCGCGCACGCGGCCTTTTGTCCGCCAAGACGTCCGCCAAGACGCACGCAAACGTGCCTGCAAACGCGCCCGCAAACGCGCCGGCACCCACATCCGCCCGCGCGGCCTGAGGAGACCCCATGGCACTGGACGCCCACACGATCGCCGGCCTGGCCGAGCACCTGGAATCCTGCGAACTGCAGGCCCGCGACACGCTGAAGATCACCGAAGAACATCCCACGATGGACTGGGACGATGCCTACGCGATCCAGGCCGAGATCCTGCGCCGCAAGCTGGCTCGTGGCTCGCGCCTGATTGGCCTGAAGGCGGGCCTGACCTCGCACGCCAAGATGAAGCAGATGGGCGTCGAATCACCGGTGTTCGGCTTCCTGGTCGACAACTTCTGCGTGCCCGAGGGCGGCGAGGTCAAGATGGCCGAGTTGATCCATCCCAAGGTCGAGCCCGAGATCGCCTTCGTGCTCAAGCACGCGCTCAGGGGCCCGGGCTGCCACATCGGCTCGGTGCTGGCGGCCACCGACTTCGTGCTGCCCGGCATCGAGGTGATCGACAGCCGCTACCGCGACTTCAAGTTCGACTTGAAAAGCGTGGTCGCCGACAACACCTCGGCGGCGCGCTTCGTGGTCGGCGGCCAGGCGCTGCCGCCCGACCGCGTCGACCTGCGCACGATGGGGGTGGTGATGGAGAAGAACGGCCAGGTGGTGTCGCTGGGTGCCGGCGCGGCGGTGCTGGGCCATCCGGCCGCCGCGGTGGCGATGCTGGCCAACCACCTGGGCCGGCGTGGCCAGGAGATCCCGGCCGGCACGCTGATCCTGTCGGGCGGCGTCACCGAGGCGGTGGCGGTGGCTGCCGGCGACAACGTCACGTTGCGCCTGCAAGGGCTGGGCAGCGTGTCGCTCCGATTCGTCTGACCCACTTCCTTCAGGAGAATCCAGATGCCATTCGCACAGATCTACATGCTCGAAGGCCGCAGCGAAGACCAGAAACGCGCGGTGATCGAGAAAGTCACCCAGGCGCTGCACGAGGCCGTGGGCGCGCCGAAGGAAACCATCCGCGTCTGGATCCACGACGTGCCCAAGCAGAACTGGGGCATCGCCGGGGTCAGTGCGAAGGACCTGGGCCGCTGACCGGATTGATCGGTGCTGACGCCGGTGCTGAAGCGGGCGCTGACGCCGGCGCGGGTGCTGCAGGGCTGACCAGTTTGCCCAACTCGACAAAGCCGATCGGTGGCACCGTCAGCCAGGGCAACGTGAAGCGGCGCTTGGCCAGCCCGTCGGCCACGCGGTCGATCTGCCGGCGCTCCCCGGTCAGCCGCGCCGCCAGCAGCGGGTCTTGTGTGCCGGCGGCCAGCACGCTCTTGTTGATCACCCAGGCATAGGGCTCGATCTGGGCGCGGCGCAGGTCGTCCTGCAGCGCCGCGGCTTGCGACACCGGTGTCGCCTCGGGCAGCGTGACCAGGATGATCTTGGTGTAGCTGGCATCCTGCAGCCGCATCAGCGGCGTGACGATGCGGACGCCGCCGTGGCCCTCGAACTCGCGGGTCATCTGCCGGTGGTAGGCGCCGGTGGCGTCCATCAGCAACATCGAATGGCCGGTGGGCGCGGTGTCGAGCACCACGAAGGCGCTGCGGCCTTCGCCGACGATGCGCGAGAAGGCGTGGAAAACCGCCACCTCTTCGGTGCAGGGTGATTGCAGGTCCTCGAGCAGCAGCGCCTGCGCGGCCGCGTCGAGCTGGGGCGCGCGGGCCGCCATGATCTTGGCGATGTAGCGCTGGGTTTCGGCCTTCGGGTCGACGCGGCTCACCTGCAGGCCGGGCACCTCGCCGTTCAACGTGGCTGTTAGGTGGGCAGCCGGATCGGTGGTGCTGAGGTGCACCGTCTTGCCGCGCTGCACCAGCCCCAGCGCCAGCGCCGCGGCCACCGTGGTCTTGCCGACGCCGCCCTTGCCCATCACCATGATCAGCCCGTGGCCGGCGGCGGCCAGTTCGTCGGCCAGTGCGTCCAGGCCACGCCGCAGCTCGGGGATGTCGGCCGCCGGCGCCCCGGGCTTGGCTGCGGCCATCGAGGTCGGGCCGTCGTCGGCACGCAACAAGGCCCGCAAGGCCGGCAGGCCGACCGTGTCGAAGGCGCGCAGCGGCACGCAGTCTTGCGGCAGGGCACGCAGCGCTGGCGGCATCTCGGCCAGCGCCTGCAAGCCCAGCTGCTCGATGGCAGCGGCCACCGCGTCGCTGCGGTCGCTGGCGTGGAAGATGCCGTTGATCGCCAGCCGCTGGTTGTGCAGGCCCAGGGCCTGCAGCTCGGTCGACGTGTGCGCCGCTTCGGCGATGGCGCCGGGCTCGGGCCGGGTCACCAGGATCACCGTGGTCCGGGCCGGATCGCTCAGCGCGTCGAGCGCAGCCTGGAAGCGCTGCTCCTGCATCTTCAGGCCCGAATGCGGCCCCAGGCAGGAGGCGCCGCGGTCGTTGCCGTCGAGGAACCCGGTCCAGGCCTTGGGCAGGCTGAGCAGCCGCAAGGTGTGGCCGGTCGGCGCGGTGTCGAAGACGATGTGGTCGTAGGGCGCGGTGGCGTCTGACAGCAGCGACGCAAACTCGTCGAAGGCTGCGATCTCGGTGGTGCAGGCGCCCGACAGCTGCTCGCGCACGGTGGCGCGTTCGGCCTCGCTGGCGTCGGCGGCCAGCTGCGCCAGCACCCGCAGGCGGTACGACTCGGCGGCATGGTCCGGGTCGATGTTCAACACCGACAGGCCGGGCGCGCCGGGCACCGGCACCGGTGTGTTGCGCAGTTCGATGCCCAGCATCTCGTCAAGGTTGGATGCGGCGTCGGTGCTGACCAGCAGCACGGTCTTGCCGGCGTCGGTCAGCGCCAGCGCGGCGGCAGTCGACAGCGACGTCTTGCCGACGCCGCCCTTGCCGGTGAAGAACAGGTGCCGGGTCGGGTGGGTCAGCAAGCCGATCGCACCGTGCACATCGTTGTCGTCGGTCGCGGCGGAGGGTCCGGCGGTGTCGATCAGGTCATTTGCCATCGTCAGGCCTTGGTCGAGATGTCAGGCGCCTGCTCTGCAGCGTTGAATGCTTGCCCTTCAGGCGGGGGCCGGGCCCGGCGCTGCCGGGTCAGGCTCGGTCGCCGTCAGCAGAAAATGCCCGCGGGCCACGGTGATCGGGTAGTCGGGGCTTTTCTGCCAGCAGCGCACCTGCACCAGCGCCACCCGCGAGCCCACCCGCACCAGCTCGCAGGAGGCGAAGGTTTCTTCCGGCCGGCCGGCGCGCAGGTAGTCGATCGAGAAGTCGATGCCCTTGGGCTGCTTTTCGCCTCGCAGCGTGCCGATCAGGTGCAGCATCGCCGCCGTTTCGGCAAAGCCGGCGACCACGCCGCCATGCAGGGCCGGCAGGTAGGGGTTGCCGATCAGCTTGTCCTGGTAGGGCAGGCGGTACAGCGGCTGCTGGCCGTCGGGCGCCACCCGGATGCCCAGGTACTCGACATAGGGAATCGGGCGTTCGGGCAGCACCGGCTGGCTGGCGCTGGGCGGTGTCCAGGGGCTGTGGTCGCCGACCGGGGCGGCGGGGGCCGCCAAGTCAGCCCCGGGTGGCCGCCGGGGCGTGCCGGCGGGTGTCGACAGCATGAACGAGGCTTGGGCGACAGCGATCGGCTGCGCAGGGTCGTCCTGCCAGACCTCGGCGCGCACGAAGGCGACGTGTCGGGTGATGCGGAAACAGTGCGCGTCGCAGTGCAGGTCTTGCCCCGGGCCGGCGGCGCGCAGGTAATCCATGCGCAAGTCCAGTGTGGCGTAGGGCACCCGTTCGGCCAGCGCCGCACCCACCGCCAGCCCGCAGGCCGAATCGGCCAGCACGGTCAGGGCGCCGGGATGCAGCAGGCCGCGCAGCGGATCGCCCACCCAGTCGGGCCGGGCCGGCATCGTCATCGAGCCGCGGGCGTGGGCGACCGCGGTGATGCGGGCGCCGATGTCGCGCATGTGCGGCGTGCGCGACACGTACTTCTTGTTCAGGTCATCCAGCAGCGCGCTCATCGCCCGATGGTATCGGCTGGCGCCAGGCCAGCGCCATGCACGTTTCATGCGTGCGCCAGACAGGCGCCAAACCTGCGCCCGGCCTGCGCCCGGCCTCCCGACGAGGGCCAGCGTCGCTCAGCGCACAGACAACGCGTTGCCATGGTCTTAAAAGGGTGCGGCAGGGCAAGCTTCTGGGCGGTCAACGGCCCAGGCAGACCCTTTCGATCGAAACCTCACATCAAGGCACTCACCATGAAGACTTTCACCGTGCGTCATCTCTCCATCGCCGCCCTGGCGTTGTCACTCGCGGCCTGCGGCAACTTGTCCACCAGCGATCAGAACACCGCGGCCGGCGCCGCCATCGGCGGCGTAGCCGGTGCCGTGCTGACAGGTGGCAGCACCGCGGGCACCGTCGGCGGGGCGGTGGTGGGCGGGGTGATCGGCAACAGCGTCGACAAGGACAAGAAGAAGTGACCGCCGCGGCCGGGCGCTGAAGCTCAGCCGCCTGCCCGGCGTTGCAGACGTCGGCGCGACGGTGGAGCGGCAGGGCGGGTACCCAGCGAACTTCAAGTGTCCGCGTGGCTGGTCAGCCAGCCGCACACCGCCCGGGTGACCTCGGCGGTGGTGGCCCGGCCCCCCAGGTCCCGGGTGTGCAGCGCCGGGTCGGCAGTGACCCGCTCGATGGCCTGCATCACCCGTTGCGAAGCGGGCAATTCGCCCAGGTGCTCCAGCAGCATCACCACCGACCAGAAAGTGCCGACCGGGTTGGCCAGGCCCTGGCCCATGATGTCGAAGGCCGAGCCGTGGATCGGCTCGAACATCGACGGGTAGCGGCGCTCCGGGTCGATGTTGCCGGTGGGCGCAATCCCCAAGCTGCCGGCCAGTGCGGCGGCCAGGTCGCTCAGGATGTCGGCGTGCAGGTTGGTGGCCACCAGCGTGTCCAGGGTGGCCGGGCGGTTGACCATGCGGGCGGTGGCGGCGTCAACCAGTTCCTTGTCCCAGCCGACATCCGCAAACTCGCGGCTGACCTGCAGCGCGATCTCGTCCCACATCACCATCGCATGGCGCTGGGCGTTGCTCTTGGTCACCACGGTCAGCAGCTTGCGCGGCCGCGACTGCGCCAGCTTGAAGGCGAAGCGCATGATGCGCTCGACGCCGGCGCGCGTCATCATCGAGAGGTCGGTCGCGACCTCGATCGGCAGGCCCTGGTGGACCCGGCCGCCGACGCCCGAGTATTCGCCCTCGCTGTTCTCGCGCACGATCACCCAGTCCAGATCTTGCGGCCGGCAGCGCTTGAGCGGCGCGTCGATGCCCGGCAGGATGCGGGTGGGCCGCACATTGGCGTATTGGTCG
>JBBQVF010000010.1:0-56150 GCA_038211805.1 Burkholderiales bacterium
TGACCCGGCACGGGCGGCACCGGGCGCCCGTGGTAGGGGCCGTCGCCGGGGCCGGCGCCGTGGCCGTGGCCGGGCCATTCGCCGTGCTATAGGCCCCACGCCCGGCCCGCCAGGGTACAGATCGGCCGGCGGCGGCCGATCTGCAGGGACAGCGCGCTGCATCACCCGGCCGGCGCTGGCCGTTCACCCTGGCCCGCCGATGAATGCACCGCTTGCCCTTGTCCAGGCTTTCCGCCCGCCCGACGCCATCGCCAGCTGCCCGGCGCGGCTGGGCTGGATGGTTGGCTCGCCGCCGCCGCCCGAGCGGCAGATCCGCTTTGCCGACGGCAGCGCCTACCAGTTTCCGCAACTGCGCTGGAGCTTTGCCAACCTGGCCGCGCTGGTGCCGACGGTGTCGGTGCCGCGCGGCAGCGGCACAGGCACCGCGCTGCCGCGTGCCGAACGCAATGACCTGGACGACCTGCTGTTCACCCCGCTGCGCAGCGCCACCCCGATGAGCTGGGCCGAATCGCTGGCCGCCAACTACACCGACGCGGTGCTGGTGCTGCACCGCGGCCGCATCGTGCAGGAGCGCTACTTCGGCGTCATGGCACCCGACCGGCTGCACACCGCGCTGTCGGTGACCAAGGGCGTGCTGGGCCTGCTGGCCGAGATGCTGATCGCCGACGGCATGCTGGACCGTCAGGCGCCGGTGGCCAGCCTGGTGCCCGATCTGGCCGCCAGCGGCTTCGGCAACGCCACCATCGGCCAGCTGCTGGGCATGAGCACTGCGCTGGATTACCGCGAGGACTACGCCGACCCGCAGTCGGGCATCTGGGCCCATGCCGCGGCCGGAGGCGTGCTGCCGCGCCCGCCCGGCTACTGCGGGCCCGACGGCTTCCGGGCTTTCCTGCAGACCGTGGGCCCGACCGGCGAGCACGGCCAGGTCTTCGGCTACCGCACCGTCAACACCGACGCGCTGGCCTGGGCGCTGGAGAACACCACCGGCCTGCCGCTGGCCACCCTGCTGTCGCAGCGCCTGTGGCAGCCGATGGGCGCCGAGCACGACGCCCGGTTCAGCGTCGACGGCCACGGTGTGGCCTTTGCCGGCGGCGGCCTCAACACCACGCTGCGCGACCTGGCGCGGCTGGGCGAGTTGCTGCGCCTGGGCGGTTGCACCAATGGCAGCGCTGGCGTCGGGGCGCGCGGGGCGTACGGGGCAACGGGTGGCGGGGCAGGCTGCAGCGCCGGCAGCCGCCGAATCGTGCCCGCCGCCGCGGTGCGGCGGCTGCAGCACAGCGACGACGCGCCGGTGCGGCTGCGGCGCATCGACGTGCCGCTGGCCGGCTGGCGCTACCGGTCGATGTGGTGGGCCACCCACAACGCCCACGGCGCCTTCATGGCCAGAGGGGTGCACGGCCAGGCGCTCTACATCGACCCGGCCGCCGAGATGGTGATCGCCCGCTACGCCTCGCACCCGATGCCGCACAACGCGCTGAGCGACCCCTGCTCGCTACCGGCCTTTCATGCGCTGGCCCGGCACCTGATCGCCGAGCCCGGCTGAGGCCGGGCCGCTGGCCGCTCGCCGCTCGCCGCTCGCCGCTCGCCGCCGGGCCCTTTTCGTGCGTCGTTGGCGCGTCGTTGGCGCGTCGTTGGCGCGTCGTTGATTACCCAGCACGACCGCCCGCCACAAGCCACCGCCCGCCCCTGGTCAACCGCCCGGGCGCACCGGCGCCCCTGCTACGCTGCCACGGCACAGTGGGTCGCAAAGGGGCAGGCATGCGGGTGGTGGTGATCGGTGGCGGTGCGGTGGGGTCGGCGGTGGCGCTGTTTCTCAAGCGCGGGGGCGGCGCGGCGGTCGACGTGCAGGTGGTCGAGCCCGACCCCGCCCTGACGATGGCCTCGTCGGCGCTGTCGGCCGGTTCGGTGCGCCAGCAGTTCAGCAACCCGGTGAACGTGCAGCTGTCGCAGTTCGGCCACGCGTTCATCAGCCACGCCACCGATTGGCTGGGCGTTGACGGCACGCCGGTCGATGTCGGCTTCGTGCCCGGCGCCTACCTGTTCTGCGCCAGCGCGGCGGCGGCGGCGGTGCTGCAACGCAACCACGCCACCCAGCGCGCGGTGGGTGCCGACGTCGCACTGCTGACGCCGGCCGAGGCGGCCGCCCGATTTCCCTGGCTGCGCACCGACGACCTGGCGCTCGCCAGCCTGGGCCGGGCCGGCGAAGGCTGGCTCGACGGCTTTGCCTTCGCCCGCGCGCTGGCCGCCAAGGCCCGTTCGCTGGGCGCGGCCTGGCGGCGCGACCGGGTGGTCGGCTTCGATCAGTCCGGCGGGCGGCTGCGGGCGGCGCGGCTGGCCAGCGGCGCCACGCTGGCGGCCGATGCCTTCGTCAACGCCGCCGGACCGTGGGCCGGCGCGGTGGGCGCGCTGGCCGGGCTGGCGGTGCCGGTGCATGCGCGCCGGCGCTCGGTGTTCGTGATGCGCTGCCCCACCGCCTTGCCACCGACGCCGCTGGTGGTCGACGCCTCGGGGGTGTGGTTCCGCAGCGAAGGCGCAGCGTTCGTCGGCGGCTGGTCACCGGGCGCCGGCGACAGCGACCCCGACGACTTGCCGCTGGACCAGCCCGACCTGGCGCAGTTCGACGAGCGGGTCTGGCCGGCGCTGGCCCACCGCGTGCCGGCCTTCGAGGCGCTGCGGCTGCAGCGCGCCTGGGCCGGATATTACGAGGTGCACCCGCTCGACCACAACGCGCTGATCGGGCCGCATCCGGCCTGCGCCAATTTCTGGCTCTGCAACGGTTTTTCGGGCCACGGCCTGCAGCACGCGCCCGGCGCCGGCCGCGGCGTCGCCGAGCAGTTGCTCACTGGCGCCTGGCAGACGCTGGACCTGTCGGCCTTCAGTCCGCAGCGGTTGCTGACGGGTCAGCCGTTCGTCGAGCTGGCGATCATCTGAGCGACCGCCCGGGCGACGCCGAAATGCCAAATTCGCACGCACGCTCCCCGCAGCTCGGGGGCGACAGCGCCATCCCCGCCGAAAAGAATCGGGTCTTCGTCGTTGGGATAAACAAAATGATCAAATTCCGCAATGTATTCACCTCGTCGCTGATCGCTCTGACCGCTCTGACCGCCCTGGCGGCCACCACGCCGACCGCGCACGCGATCCCGCTGACCAACCTGCTGACCAATGGCAGCTTCGAAAGCGCCGTGTCGGGCTTGCCTGCTGGCGGCTATTGCTACCTCGGCAGCAGTTGCAGCGGGGCCATGCCGGGCTGGATCGGCAACGTGCCGACGATGGCCAGCAACAACGGCCCGTGGGGCACACCCTCCGGCCTGGGCAATTGGAGTGCCGGCTTCGGCAGCCAGCAGATCGGCCTGCAGGGCAGCAACTCGGTGCTGGCACAGGCCATCACGCTGGGCACGGCCAGCCGGATGACGCTGAGCTGGTTCGATGCTGGCCGCAGCAACCACAACGGCGGCAACCAGCAGTACACCGTGTCCTTTGGAGGTGCCGACCTCGGCACCTTCACCACCGGCACCGCACAGGCCTGGGCTGAGCACACCGTCAGTTTCGACGCCAGCAACGGCGGCGAACTGAAGTTCCGCGCGCTCAACGTCGGCAGCTACGACCGCACCAGCTTCATCGACGATGTCCGCCTGACCGCCGTGGCCGCCGCCGTGCCCGAGCCGCAATCGCTGGCGATGGTGCTGCTGGGCCTGGCCGTGGTGGGTGCGGTCTCGCGCCGCAAGACGACCCGCTGATCAAGCCGGTCAGCCCGCGCTCACCACGCCGGGATGACCTGCTCCGCGGCTGCCTTGACCCTGCCGTCGGCGTCGAAGTCGACCTCAAACCAGTTCTCGGGCCCGAGCTTGTAGCCCCAGCTGCTGCCCGCCCGGTACTTGCGCGTCTTGGACGGTCGGCCGAGCCGTTGGGTGACCTCGTCGGCGGTCATGCCGGCGCGCACCTGCGCTCGCATCGCCGGGTCGGTGTAGGCGGGCTTGGCGGCGGCGGGCAGCGCCACCAGGCCCCAAGCTGCGGCCGATGCGAGGGCTGCCAGCAAGGTGCGTCGGCGTGCGGGTAGGTGGTCCATGCGCTTTCCATCCAGGAGCTGTCAATGGCTGACAAGTCTAAGCAGACGCAAGCCGCTCAAAGGCCACCGCTGCCAGAGCCCGGATGCTCCCTGGGGCCAACCGGGGGCGGCAGCGCCGCACCCAGGTCGTCGAGCGAATGTCCCTGCTGCGCCAGCAGCGCCTCCAATGCCGGCAGCAGCGGGCCCAGCCGCTCGTCCAGCGCGTCGCGCACGGTGTCGACCAGCACCTGCGTGCTGCGCTCGATCTCGATGTTCAGCACATCGCCTTCGCGCCTGGCGCCGAAGGTGGTCATGCGCAGCGTCTCGGGGATCAACCACACCTCGAACCAGCGCTCGCGCCGGCTGGCCTCGGCCACCGTCAGGCTGGCGCCGTCGATCGCGATGTAGCCTTTGGCGAAGACATAGCGCATGTGGCTGGCCGGCACGGCGATGCGCAGCACGCAGTTGTTCTCGGGCCGGCGGACCGACAACAGCGTGCCGACGCAGTCGACATGGCCGCTGAGCGGGTGGCCGCCGATCTCGGCGCCATCGCGCGCGGCGCGCTCGACGTTCAGTGCGCTGCCCACCCCCAGCGCGCCCAGCGTGGTCAGGCCCAGGCTCTGCTGCATCACGTCGAAGGTGGCCCGGCCGGGTGCCGGCAGCGTGGTGACGGTGAGGCAGACGCCGTCGCAGGCGACGCTGGCGCCAATCTCCAGACCGCTGTCGAAGCCGGCCGGAAAGGCCAGCTCGAAGCTGCGCAGGCCGGGCCGGTCGGTGATGGCGGCCACCCGGGCCAGGCCTTGAACAATGCCGGTGAACATGGGGGGATGCAGCGGGCTGGTGGATCAGCCTCGCAGGTTACCAGCGTGTATTGGCCGGGCGGGGCCATTCATCACCCGTTGACACATGTCAAATTCCGGGCCGGCCCCTGGGTCGAAGCTTGCGCACCTGGCCCCACCGCCGTGGGCAAGCCCCCATTGGAGACCGCGCATGACCTTGCCCACCACCGCCCCCGGGTCGATCCCCGATCCCATCACCGACTTCTCCCAGTGCCACGTCGGCATCACCAGCCGGCTGACCGCCCTGGCCGGCCTGCCCGCGCTGCTGGCACCGGCTGCGCAGGCGCGCCGGCTGGCCGCCGGATCGCTGACCTTCTTCGAAGAGGTGATCGAAGAGCACCACGGCTCGGAAGAGCGCGAACTGTTCCCGGCCGTGATCGGCAGCGCCGTGCGCGGCGCCGAACGTGATCGGGTGCAGGCCCTGGTCGATCAGCTGGTGGCCGAGCACCGCCAGATCGAAGCCGCCTGGGCCAAGCTGGTACCCGGCCTCAAGGCGGTTGCCAAAGGCCGCGACAGCGACCTGGACGCCGCTGCCGTGCAGCAGTTGGTCGACCGCTACCTGGCCCATGCCGCTTTCGAGGAGCGCGAGTTCCTGCCGCTGTCGCAGACCATCCTGGGCCGCAACAGCAACCACCTGGCCGCGCTGGCGATTTCACTGCACATGCGCCACACCGTGCCGGACACGCTGGCGCGCTGGGGCCACCGGATCTGACCCTGAGGGCGTGCCAGGCATCCCGCCGGGACCAGGCGCGGCACCTGACGCAGCAAATGGCGCAGTGCATGCCGCAGTGCATGCGACAGTGCAGACCATCGGCGCCCGCGTGCGCAGCTCTTCCGCCGCCATGATGTCTGAACCCTTTGCCCCCTCCGCCGCCGCGCTGGCCGGCTTCACCCTGGCCAGCCCGCCGCCCGGCTTCGTCGACGACCCCTACCCCTGGTACGCCGCGCTGCGCCGCCTGCACCCGGTGCAGCCGATCGGCCCGGGCCAGTGGCTGCTGACCCGCCACGACGACGTGGCCGCGGTCTACCGCGCGCCGCAGGCGCGGTCGGACAAACGGCGCGAATTCGGGCCGAAGTTCGGCGTCGGCACGCCACTGTTCGAGCACCACACCACCAGCCTGGTGTTCAACGACGCGCCGCTGCACACCCGCGTGCGCCGGCTGCTGCTGGGGGCGCTGAACCAGCGCGCCATCGCCCGCATGGAAGCCGGCGTCAGCGCGCTGGTCGAGCGGCTGCTCGACCGCCTCGCCGATCAAGCCGCACCCGACCTGATCGGCCACTTCGCCGCCGAGATCCCGGTCGAGGTGATCGGCAACCTGCTGGACGTGCCCGCCGCCGACCGCACACCGCTGCGCGGCTGGTCGCTGGCCATCCTGTCGGCACTGGAGCCCGCGCCCTCGGCCGCGGTGCTGGCACGCGGCCATGCCGCCGTCACCGCGTTCTGCGACGCGCTGCGCACGCTGGTCGCCCATCGCCGTGCCCACCCCGGCGACCCCGAGGCCGATGTGCTGACGCGGCTGATCCAGGGCGAGCGGTCGGGTGACGGGCCTGGCGAGCGGCTGAGCGAGCTCGAGCTGCTGCACAACTGCATCTTCCTGCTCAACGCCGGGCACGAGACCACCACCAACCTGATCGGCAACGGCGTGCATGCGCTGCTGAGCCAGCGCCAGGCCTGGGACCGGCTGGTGGCCGAGCCGGCGTTGATCAACACCGCGGTCGAGGAGTTGCTGCGCTTCGAAAGCCCGCTGCAGCTGAACAACCGCCAGCTCGACGCGCCGCTGACGTTGGGCGAACTGACCTTGCCGGCCGGCGACTTCCTCACGCTGGGCCTGGGCGCGGCCAACCACGATCCGACCGTGTTCGACCAGCCCGGGCGGCTGGACCTGGCCCGCAAACCCAACCCGCACCTGGCCTTTGGCCACGGCGCCCATGCCTGCGCCGGGCTCAACGTGGCGCGGCTGGAGGCGCGACTCGCACTGACCGCGCTGGCCCGGCGTTGCCCGCGGCTCGACCTGGCCGGCCCGCCGGTGCGCGACCGGCGGGTGCGCTTCCGCGGTTTTTCGGCGATGCCGGTGGTGCTGGGTTGAGGCGGCAGCAAACCGCTGCGATGCCAGAAGCCGGCACCGCCGCCGCCACCGCCACCGCCGCAACCGCCGCAGCAGGGCGCGCCCGGCCTACCAGCTGACTTCGCGGTCCGGCGTCGAGCCGATCTTGTGGATCGACAGGTCGGCGCCGTCGTATTCCTCCTCGGCACTCAGCCGCAGGCCCATCGTCAGCTTCAACAGCCCGTAGACCACGAAGCCGCCGGCCAGCGCCCAGGCCACGCCCAGCACGGTGCCGATCAGTTGCGCGCCCAGCGTGACACCACCCAGGCCACCCAGCGCCGTGCTGCCGAAAATGCCGCAGGCGATGCCGCCCCAGGCGCCGCACAGGCCGTGCAGCGGCCAGACGCCCAGCACGTCGTCGATCTTCCATCTGTTCTGCGTCAGCGTGAACAGGCGGACGAAGATCGCCCCGGCGATGCCGCCGGTGACCAGCGCGCCGATCGGGTGCATCACGTCCGACCCCGCGCACACCGCCACCAACCCGGCCAGCGGGCCGTTGTAGGCGAAGCCGGGGTCGTTCCTGCCCATCAGGGTGGCGACCAGCGTGCCACCGACCATCGCCATCAGCGAGTTCACCGCCACCAGGCCGCTGATCTTGTCGACGGTCTGCGCGCTCATCACGTTGAAGCCGAACCAGCCCACCGTCAGGATCCAGGCACCCAGCGCCAGGAACGGGATCGACGACGGCGGGTGCGCGCTGATGACCCCGTCCTTGCGGTAGCGGCCGGCGCGCGCCCCCAGCAGCAGCACCGCGGCCAGGCCGATCCAGCCGCCCACCGCATGCACCACCACGCTGCCGGCAAAGTCGTGGAACTCGGCGCCGGTGGTCGCCTTGACCCAGCCCTGGATGCCGAAACGCTGGTTCCACACCACCCCCTCGAACAGCGGGTAGACCAGGCCCACCAGCACCGCGGTGGCGATCAGTTGCGGGCCGAACCGCGCCCGCTCGGCGATGCCGCCCGAGACGATGGCCGGTATGGCCGCGGCGAAGGTCAGCAAGAAGAAGAACTTCACCAACTCGTAGCCGTTCTTGGCCGCCAACTGCTCGGCGCCGACGAAGAAGCTGGTGCCGTAGGCCACCGCATAGCCGATGAAGAAGTAGGCGATGGTCGAGACCGCGAAGTCGACCAGGATTTTGACCAGCGCGTTGACCTGGTTTTTCTTGCGCACCGTGCCCAATTCGAGAAAGGCAAAGCCGGCGTGCATCGCCAGCACCATGATGGCGCCCAGCAGGATGAACAGGGCATCGGTGCCCTGCTTGATCGAGTCCATGGGGTGTTGTCTCCTCTGGCGGGTGGGCGCCGCGTCACGGGCGCTTCCGTGCACCAACGCAGGCTTCATTTGCACCAGATAAAGCAAAGGATGTGCCGGCTTGGTGCGTGCCGCTGGCACCATCCAGGCGCAGATCGGCTGTCCGCGGCCGCTTTCCTGCTCGATTCTTGTGCGAAGCGCACTTAAGTCGTGCGTTTTTCGCCGGCTATGCTGGCGTGATGGCTGAACCGTTCAAGCTGCTGTTGAACGCCCCGTTGGTGATGCAGGCCGCCGGGCACTTCGCGCGCCTGGCACCCGGCTTCGACGTCGCGGCCTTCGCGGCAGCAGCCACCGCCGGGCTGGACGGGCTGGAAATGAAGGCCCGCGCGATGCAGATCGCTGACGCATTGGAAGCCCACTTGCCGGCCGACTTCGACACCGCGGCAGGCGTGATCGAGGCCGTGCTGGCACCCGCACCCGACCACCAGCGGTGGCTGGGCGGGTTGCACGCCGCTGCCGACGGCCTGGCCGGCTGGATCTTGTGGCCGGTGGGTGAGTTCATCGCGCGGCGCGGGCAGGCCCGTCCCGAGCGGGCGCTGGCCGCGCTGCATGCGCTGACCCAGCGCTTCACCGCCGAATTCGCGATTCGGCCGTTCATCGTGCAGCACCCGGCGCTGTGCTTCGCGACGCTGGCGCGCTGGACCACCGACCCCAGCGCCGCCGTGCGGCGCCTGGTCAGCGAAGGCAGCCGGCCCCGCCTGCCCTGGGGCCTGCGGCTGCGCTCGCTGGTGGCCGACCCCTCGCCCACGCTGGCGCTGCTGCGCGCGCTGCAGGACGACCCCAGCGCGGAGGTGCGCCGCAGTGTTGCCAACCACCTGAATGACATCGCCCGCGACCACCCGGCGCTGCTGGCGCAGTGGCTGGCCGAGCACCTGCCGGGCGCACCGGCGCCTCGGCGGGCGCTGCTGCGCCACGCCAGCCGCTCGCTGATCAAGGCGGCTGACGTGGCGGTGCTGCAGGCCTGGGGGCTGGGCGCGGCGTTCTGCGGCCGCGCCGGCTTGCAGCTGTCGGTCGACCACGTGACGGTGGGCGACAGCTTGCAGCTGAGGCTGCAACTCGACAGCACCGCCTCGGCCCCGCAGCGACTGGCCATCGACTACGCGGTGCACCACGTCAAGGCCGGCGGCCACACCACGGCCAAGGTGTTCAAGGGCTGGGTGATCGATCTGGCACCGGGCGAATCGAGGCAGCTGCTGAAGCGGCATTCGATGAAGGCCATCACCACCCGCCGCTACCACCCCGGCGCGCACGCGCTGGACGTGCGCATCAACGGCCGGGTGGTCGCCGAGGCCGGCTTCCTGCTGGCCCTGGCCTGACTGGCCGCGCCTATCCGCACGTCTTGCACCTTCCGCACCTCCCGCACCTCCCGCACCCCCTGCCCGTTGCGCGCGCAGGGACGCTTGGCGGTCCAGGTTGGCGATTTGTCGCAGGCAGCGGCGGATGGCCCCAACATCGTCCGAATCGACGATTGAGACCCGTCGCAGCCGCTGCCTACGATGAGGGCCACCCGAGACGCTGTGAACGAACACGACATGTCCACCACCCGCACCGTTCAACAGCTGCCCGATCTCACCGAACGCAAGGCCCCGGTCACTGGCGGCACGCGCGGGCCGGGGTTCCAGCGGGCGCAGGCGCTGAGCGAGGCCGGTGCGCTGGCCCTGGCCGACGTCGCGAACATCACCGGGCAGCGGTTGGCGGTGGCGGTGGCGGTGGTGGTGGCGGTGGCGGTGGCGGGCCGATGAACCTCACCCAGCCCCTGCACAAGGCGCTGATCGAGCGGCCTCACGCCGAGGCGATGCTGTGCGCGGGGCGCCGTACCGACTGGTCCGGCTTCGTCGACCGCGTCGCCCGGCTGGCCGCGGTGCTGCAGGCCCATGGCGTGCAACCCGGCGACCGGGTCGGCATGCTGGGACTCAACAGCGACCACTACCTCGCTTTCATCTACGCCAGCTGGTGGGCCGGCGCAGTGATCAACCCGGTCAACATCCGCTGGAGCGCCCAAGAGATCGCCTACTCGCTGGACGACTGCGACACGAAGATCCTGCTGGTCGACGAGCACTTCCACGCCGCCACCGCCGGGCTGCAATCGCGCAGCAGCAGCCTGGCCACGTTGATGCACTGGGGCAACGGCCCCGCGCCCGACTTTGCGACCACCCGCGCGCTGGACGGCCCGGCCCTGGTGGCGGCCGCCACGCCGGTGGCCGATGCCGGGCGCAGCGGCAACGACCTGGCCGCGGTGATGTACACCGGCGGCACCACCGGCCGGCCCAAGGGCGTGATGCTGTCGCACACCAACCTCTACACCAACGCGCTGTGTGCCAACCTGGCGGCGCAGCGGCCGGTCGACGACGGGCTTCATGGCCCGTCGGTCGGGATCAACTGCGCGCCGATGTTCCATGTCGGCGGCATGGGGCTGGCGCTGCAGCTGATCCAGCGGCTCAGCCGCCAGGTGATCCTGCCGGGCTTCGACGAATTGGCGGTGCTGCAGGCGATCGCCGAAGAGCGTGGCAGCGAGACCTTCCTGGTGCCCACCATGCTCAAGCGCCTGGTCGAGCACCCGCGCTTTGCCGAGTTCGACACCGCCTGCCTGCAGCTGGTGCTGTACGGCGCCGCGCCGATCGACGAGGCCCTGCTGGGGGCCGCCCAGGCCGCGCTGCCGGGGGCCGGCTTCTGCCAGCTCTACGGCATGACCGAGCTGTCGCCGGTGGTCACCGCGCTGCCGGCGGTCTGCCATGCGCCGGGCCAGGACCCCGCCTTGCAACGCCGGCGCCTGCGCTCGGTCGGCCGGCCGGTGCCGATTGCCGAACTGCGCATCGTCGACGCCGACGACCAGCCCGTGCCGAACGGCACGGTGGGCGAAATCGTGGTGCGCGGCCCGCTGGTGATGCAGGGCTACTGGGAGCAACCCGAGCAGACCGCCGCCGCACTGCGCGGCGGCTGGATGCACACCGGCGACGGCGGCCGCATGGACGACGACGGCTACGTCTACGTCGTCGACCGCCTCAAGGACATGGTCGTCAGCGGCGGCGAGAACGTCTACTCGGCCGAGGTCGAGAACGCCATCACCCAACTGCCGCAGGTCAGCATGGCCGCGGTGATCGGCGTGCCCGACGACCGCTGGGGCGAGCGGGTGCACGCGGTGGTGGTGCTGCGCCCTGGCCAGGCGCTGACCACCGATGCCTTGATCGCCCACTGCCGCAGCCAGATCGCCGGCTACAAATGCCCGCGCAGTGTCGAGTTCCGCGACGCGCTGCCGATCACCGCCGCCGGCAAGATCCAGAAAGTCGCGTTGCGCTCACCCTTCTGGGCCGGCCGCAGCCGCAACGTGAACTGAGAGGGTGCTGACGAAATGAATGGCACCCGCGTGAGACCCCAAAACGGGCCCGATCTAGACGCCAAGCGCAGACGGGCTGCAGGCCCGGCGAGCATTTGCAACGACGTGGGGCCCCATTTCGGGGCCTCACCCTGCGGGCCGGGCGGCCCTGGGCGCTGTGGGGCGTTGCGCCGCTTGCCCGGGCCCCCCGCCCGGGCCGCACGCCGCGCCTTCCATAGCGCCCTGGGCCACTTCGGCGCGGGTGCCATTCATTTCGTCAACACCCTCTGAGACATGAACGCCAGCCCGCCGCGCCTGCCCGACCGCCTGGCCCGCCGCCTGCGGCTGCCGCTGATCTCGGCGCCGATGCTCAATGTCTCGGGCGTCGACCTGGTGGTGGCGGCCTGCCGCAACGGCGTGATCGGCGCGTTTCCCACCCTCAACGCGCGCAGCCCGACGCAGCTCGACCAGTGGCTGACCGAGATCGAATCGCGCCTGTTCGCCGCGCCCGAGGAGGCCGCGCCGTTCTGCCCCAACCTGATCATGCGCTCGCCGCGGCTGGCCGACGACCTGGCCTGCCTGGTCGCGCACCGGGTCGAGCTGGTGATCGCCAGCGTCGGCTCGCCCGCACCGGTGATCGCACCGCTGCACGCCGTCGGCTGCCTGGTGCTGGCCGACGTGGCCACGCTGACGCATGCGCGCAAGGCCATCGCCGCCGGCGCCGACGGCCTGGTGCTGCTGACGGCGGGTGCCGGCGGCCAGACCGGCTGGCTGAACCCGTTTGCCTTCGTGCGGGCGCTGCGCGCCGAGTACGACGGCCCGCTGGTGATGGCCGGCGGCATGGCCGACGGCGTCGCGCTGCGCGCCGCCCAGCTGCTGGGCTGCGACCTCGGGATGATGGGCACGCGCTTCATCGCCAGCCGCGAGAGCCTGGCCGCCGACGCCTACCGCCAGATGCTGGTCGAGTCCGGCATCGACGACGTGCTGCTCACCCGCGCCTTCACCGGCCTGCCCACCAGCATGCTGCTGCCGGCGATCCGCCGCGCAGGGCTCGATCCGGCCACGCTGGACGAGACGGTGACCGCGCCCACCGCCGCGCAGCTGTGGGGCGGCAAATCCCATGCGGACGCACAAGGCGGTGACGGCAGCGACGGCAGCGACGGCAGCGAAGGCGACGGCCCCAAGCGCTGGCGCGACATCTGGAGCGCCGGCCACAGCGTGTCTGGCGTGCGATCGATTCAAACGGTCGATGCGCTGGTGGCCCAGGTCGAGCAGGAATTCCACCGCGCAGGAACTTGAGCCACCGCCGCGGCGAGGCCCCCAGCCCGGCGCACAGGATCAACCGGCCCGATCACCAGCGACCACGCCGCGGGCGTCAGCCACCCTGGCCGCCACGGCCTGAGCCCGGCGGCGCAGCCGCAGGGCCGTCACAGACGGCGCGCCGCATCGGAAAGTCGACCCAGCGCAATTCGCCATGGCGCAGGCCCTCGATGCGCCCGGCCAGGCGGCCATCGGGCAGCAGGTGGTAGGCCACCCGCTGCGGAAAGCCAGGCCCGCGCTGCTCGAACACCGCTGCGGTGGCGCTGATCTCGACCGCAGCGAAACGCGTGCCGGCCTGTGCCGACGGGTGGGCGATGAACACCAGGCCCAGCGCCGATTCGCGGATCTGCATGAACTCGAACTGCACCACCCGGCCACCCTTGAGCGTGCGCGCCATGCCCAGCATCGTGCCGCCGGCCGCTGCCATCCACTGCTCGCCCGAACCGGCCTCGTCCAGTTCACTCTGCCAGCAGCCGGCCAGCCACTGCAGGGGTTGCAGCGTGAGCATCGGTGCGCCGGCGGATGCGGCCACGGCCACGGCTGCAGGCGCCGCGGCCACCGGTGCCCTGCCCGCGCCGGCGGCGGCGTTTGCCAGCGCAGGCGCCTGCGCAGAAGCCTGCGCTGACGCCTGCGCCCGCAACGGGCTCGGCAGGGCGGCCACCCAGGCCAGCGCAACCACCATCGCGCCGACCGGCCCGGCCGCCCATCGGGCTTGGCGTGCGGCGGCCCGGTGGCGCGAAGCTTGGGAATCGAGACGTTTCATCGGCCGATTTTGCGCCGCCACCAGCGGTTGCACGGTCGTCACGCGGGCGACCGCGGATGGCCAGGCGCTCGCGTATCCTGCGGCCGGCTTCAGGCCAGACGACCCACCTTCCGGAGACACGATGAACCCGCTCAAGTCCTTGCTGCTGGCGACCACGCTGGCCACCCTGTCGGCCACGGCCGGCGCCCAGGGTTTTCCCAACAAGCCGATCCGCCTGGTGGTCACTTTCCCGGCCGCCGGCGCGCCCGACATCCTGGCCCGGCTGTTCGCCGACAAGGCCCAGTTCGGCCAGCCGGTGGTGGTCGACAACGTGCCCGGCGCGGGCGGCAACATCGGTGCCGACAAGGTGGCCAAGGCACCGGCCGACGGCTACACGCTGGTGATGGGCACGGTGGGCACGCATTCGATCAACGGCTCGCTCTACAGCAAGATGTCCTACGACATGGTCAAGGACTTCACCCCGGTGGCCCACGTGGCCAGTGCACCCAACCTGCTGGTGGTCACCAACGACCTGCCGGTCAAGACGGTGGCCGAGCTGATCACCTACATGAAGGCCAATCCGAACAAGCTGAGCTTCGGCTCGCCGGGTATCGGCACCTCGGTGCACGTGTCGGGCGAATTGTTCAAGTCGATGACCGGCACCACGATGCAGCACGTGCCCTACAAGGGCCGGCAATTCGCCATCCCCGACCTGGTGGGCGGGCAGATCCAGGTGATGTTCGACAACATGCCCTCGGCGCTGCCGATGGCCAAGGACGGCAAGATTCGCGCGCTGGCCCAGACCACCGCCAAACGGTCACCGGCCGCGCCCGACGTGCCGACCGTGGCCGAGACGGTGCCCGGCTTCGAGGCCACCACCTGGTTCGCCGTGTTCGCCCCGGCCGGCACGCCCAAGGACGTGGTGGCCCGCATCAATGCCGAGATGGTGCGCGTGTTCAAGCTGCCCGAGGTGGCCGACAAGCTGAAAGCCCTGGGCCTGGAGCCGTGGATCTCGACGCCCGAGGAACTGGCCAAGTACCAGGCCGCCGAGATCGTCAAATGGGCCAAGGTGGTGAAGGATTCGGGCGCGAAGGCGGATTGAGCGTCGTCGACATACGGGCGGGGCGGCTGACGGCTCGTTGCTGACGTTGCGAGCGGCGGCTTTCTGTTGTTTCGTTGAAACCCGGTTCAGGTCGGTACTAGGCCGAGGCCGCCGGGTGACCGGATGACTCCGTGTCCCCCGCCGACGTGCTCGCGAACGCAAGCCCGTCGACTCCTCCTTTACCTGCGTCATCCGGTCACCCGACGCCCTCGTCCCGGACGCTGCGGTGGTGGCCTGTGGCTTTTGAATTCAAGGCAACGACGCCGCGGTGGTGCTGGCGCGTCGGGGTGGGCTGGCGTGTTTTGCGCAAGTAAAGGAGGAGCTGGCGGCCGCCAGGCCGGCGGCGGGGGACATGGAGCAAAACACGCCAGTCCGGCCCGATGCGCTCGCGCAGGACACGGAACGCCGCCTTTCCGGCAAACAGCCAAATTCAGCAACGAGCCGAAGACCGACAGCCGGCACCGCAACAACAGCAGCCACCGCAGACGCATGGCGCAGGCCGGCAACCGTTGCCGCGTCCACCGCAGCTTCAGCGAGGGCCAGGCCGCGGTGCGTGGCAGGTTGCTGGGGTCGCGACGGTCGAAGCCGGCCGTCGACAAGCCACGAAAGGTCCCTACACTTTCATCACTGCCGACACCCCGCCAAGCCTGGGAAGGATGCCATGGGACACCTCAGCACCCACGTGCTGGACACGATGAACGGCCGGCCCGCCGCCGGCATGCAGGTCACGCTGCAGCGCCTGCAAGGTGAGCAGGTGCAGACGCTGGCGCGCCTGACGCTCGACGGCGACGGCCGCAACCCGGGCGGTCCGCTGCTCGATGCCGGGGCGATGGCGCCCGGCCGTTACCGCCTGCTGTTCGAGGTGGCGCCCTACTTCAGGGCGCTGGGCGTGGTGCTGCCCGAGCCACCGTTCATCGACACGGTGCAGCTCGATTTCGGCATCGCCGATGCCGACGGCCGCTACCACGTGCCCTTGCTCGTCAGCCCCTGGGCCTACAGCAGCTACCGCGGCAGCTGAGCGCTGCGCCGCACGATGGACACCTACCTGCTCGACTGGGCCAACCTGCTGCTGCGCTGGGCCCACGTCATCACCGCGATCGCCTGGATCGGCTCGTCGTTCTACTTTGTCTTCCTCGACAGCAGCCTGACGCCACCCAGCGCACCCGAACTGAAAGCCAAGGGCGTCGACGGCGAGTTGTGGGCGGTGCACGGCGGCGGTTTCTACAACCCGCAGAAGTACCTGGTGGCGCCCACCTCATTGCCGCCCAACCTGCACTGGTTCTACTGGGAGGCCTACAGCACCTGGCTGACCGGCTTCGCGCTGTTCACCGTGCTCTACCTGTTCAACGCCGGCAGCTTCCTGGTCGACAAGAGCGTGCACGCCTGGTCGCCCGGCGTGGCGATCGGCGCGGCGCTGGCTTTCCTGGTGGTCTTCTGGTTCGTCTACGACGGCATCTGTCGCGTCTTCGGCCAAAAGAAAAACGGCGATCTGATCGTTGCCGCCGGCGTGCTGGTGGCGGTGGTGGTCTCGTCGTGGTTGTCGTGCCAACTTTTCGCCGGCCGCGCCGCCTTCCTGATCACCGGCGCGATGCTGGCCACCGCGATGAGCGCCAACGTGTTCTTCTGGATCATCCCGGGCCAGCGCAGCGTGATCGCGCAGATGAAGGCCGGGCAAGCGGTAGATCCGGTGCACGGCCAGCGCGCCAAGCAGCGCAGCGTGCACAACACCTACTTCACGCTGCCGGTGCTGGTGGCGATGTTGAGCAACCACCACGGCTGGCTGACCCAGGGGCCGGACAACTGGGCCGTGCTGGTGCTGCTGATGGCCGCCGGCGCGCTGATCCGCCACAGCTTCGTCGCCCGCCACAAGGCCCATGTGCTGGGCCGGCGGGCGCCCTGGCAGTACGCGGTCATCGGCACGCTGATCCTGCTGGGGCTGGCGGTGTGGCTGGCGCCGCCGCCGCCCGCGCCGCCGTCGGCCGCGGCGCAGGCGGCGGCCAGCCGGCCGGTGGTTTTTGCCGAGGTGCGTGCGGTGATCGAGCAGCGCTGCACGATGTGCCACAACGCTGGTCTGCAGAACAAGAACGTGGCGCTGCACACCCCGGCACTGATCGCCCGGCACGCCCCGGCGGTCTACCAGCAGGTGGTGGTGCTGAAACTGATGCCGATGAACAACGCCAGCCAGATCACCGACGACGAGCGCGCGCTGATCGGGCGCTGGTTCGAGGCGGGTGCGCGCACCGAATGATCTCCTGGCCCACGCCAGGGCCGGCGCGCAGCGCGCTCAGGCCTTGATCACCGCTCGGCGATGTAGTGGCGCATCTTCACCGGCTGGCCGGGCACCACCAGGTCGCGCAGGCGTGCCTCGATCGCCTGGTCGGCCACGGTGGCGCGGGCGCGCTGGTGCAGGTAGTCGGCCCAGCGGGTGACGACGAAACGCTCGACATAGCGGGTCGGGTCGTCGAGGTCGCGGTAGATGCGCCAGAAGGTGGCGCCGTCGCGACGGCGCGGCGCCTTCAGCAGCGTCAGCTCGGCCACGAAGGCCTCGGCGACGCCAGGCCGCACGCGGTAGATCACCTCCACCGCCACCGGGCCGGCCTCGGGGTCGGGCGCGTCGGCCACCAGCAGGTCCTCGAACGGCGCCTGCGTCACCTCGTGCAGCTCGCCCATGCGCAGCGGAAAGCGGCGCGCCAGCAGCAGGTTGCCCAGCATCAGGGAGCTCGCCAGCAGCAGCGCGGCCTGCAGGCCCAGCAGCCCGGCCGCCGCGCCCCAGAAGGCCGAGCCCAGCGCGAACGAGCCCAACGCCGACAGCACGTGCATCGCGGTGGCACGCGAGCGCACCCACGGCGGCGCGCTGGTTTGGGTAGCGGTGTTGAAGGTGCTCATCGCGCTCATCCAGGCCGCACCGCCCGCCACCAGGCCGAGGTAGACCGGCCAGGCCCAGCGCGACAGCGCGGCCACCGCCATCACCACCGCGAACACCGCGCAGCAGATGCTGACCAGCCGCTCCAACCCCAGCCGCTGGCGCAGCGGGCCGATCACCAGGCCGGCAGCCACCGCGCCGGTGCCCAGGCAGGCCATCAGCGCGCCGAAGCCGGCCGCGCCCAGGCCCAGCCGCTGCTGGCCGATGACCGGCAGCAGCGCCCACAGCGCCGAGCCGGCGGCGCTGTAGGCCGCCGTGCGCACCAGCTGCGCCAGGATGGTCTCGGCATGCCAGGCGTAGCGCAGGCCGGCCAGCGTGCCGCCCCACAGGCGCTCGGGCGGCAAACGGCTGGGCGGGTGCGGCCGCGGCGGGCGGTTGTGGATGCCCCAGGCCAGCACCAGGGTGCCGGCCACCGCCAGCATGAACACCGTGCCACCGCCCACCAGCGGCCCGCCCCAGCCGCTGCCCAGGCCGAAGACCACGCCGGCCAGCGCCGGCCCCAGCGCGCGGGCGCCGTTGTAGGCAATGCTCATCGCGATGATGGCCTGCGGCAGTTCGTCGCGCGGCAGGATCTCGCCGACCGCCGAATTCCAGGCCGGCGTCATCATCGCGGTGCAGCAGCCGGTGATCGCGGTGAAGACCAGCAGCGTGGCCGGCCCGCCCCAGCCGGCCAGCAGCAGCCCGGCCAGCACCACCGCGCTGGCCGCCTGCACGCCCAGCGCGGCCAGGATCAGCCGGCGCCGGTCGGTGGTGTCGGCCAGCACGCCGGCCGGCAGCGCCAGCACGAACATCGGCAGGAACACCGCCGTCTGCACCAGCGCGGCCAGGAACGACGAGCCGGTCAGCTCGACCATCAGCCACGAGGCGGCCATGCCATGCATCGCATTGGCCATGAAGTACAGGCCGCTGGTCAGCCACAGGCTGCGAAATGCCGGGTGCCGCAAAGTCACCCAGATCGCGGCAGAAGGCTGCGCGAGGGCCGTGCTGGCGGGTGGTTTCGGGGCGGCGGGATCAGACATCGACGCTGCATTGTGCGGCCGGGACGAGGCCGGGTCGGGGTCAGGTCGAGACCGCGCGAGGGCCCCGCTTCTGGCCGCAACCCGGGGCAGGGTTCGGCCCGGCCGCACAGCCCCTGACGGCTGCTCGTTCTATGCAATACTGATTTTCAATCGGTTCACACCTGCCGGGAGGGCATGGTGGATCGAGGCACGGGCAGCCGGCCATGGCGCTGCTGGCCCGCACCAAAAAACAGCTGTCTGAGGAGACAACACATGGGCAACAGCCCCCATTTCGACGCACCGTCGACGGCTGAGGGCGAGCCCTCGCAAGTGATCACATCGGCCTGGAGCGACCAGGCGCTGTGGTCGGCCGTGGCCACCCGGATCGGCGATTCGATCCGCTGGTGGCGGATCGTCGCAGCGGCGGCCGGGCTGGGCGGCTTGTTCCTCACCATCCTGGCCGGCACGATGACCGGCGCCGACCAGGGCAGCCTGCGCATGGCCCTGACCACCGTCGGCGTGCTTCTGCTGGCGCTGGTGCCCTACCTGCGCCAGCGGCTGGTGTCGCCCGAACGGGTGCAATCCTGGACCACCGCGCGCAATGTGGCCGAACAGCTGAAAGAGGCGATCTACCGCCACCTGATGGGCGTGCTGCCGCCCGAGCCACTGGCCAATGGCTCGGCGCCAGCCGATGCCGCCGGCCCGGGCAACCTGGTGCGCCGCTGCCGCACCATCAAGCTGGCCGCCGTCGACCTGGCCGGCGTGGCCGCCGCGGCCCGCGCTGCCGACCGCCCGCGCAAGACCCAGCTGACGCTGGACGACTACCTGGCCGAGCGGGTCGAAGGCCAGATCAGCTACTACCGCCGCAAGGGCGAGGCGGCCGGCCGCGCGGCCAAGCGGCTGCAGGCGATCGAGTTCGGCCTGGGCATCACCGCGGTGATCCTGGGCGCCTTGACCGGCAATGCCGTGACCGGTGATGGCGGCGGCGATCCGGTGCGGCAGATCTTCACCATCAGCGCGCTGCTGCCGCTGCTGGCGGTGGTGGCGGCGGCCACCGCGGCGGTGACCGGCCACATCGCCGGCGCCCGCGAGGCCGAGATCGCCGCCAAGTACTTCGCCACCTACGACCTGCTCAAGACCATCCGCGACGAATGGCGCGTCTCGCCCGACCCGCAAGACCCGGCCAACGTGCGGCGCCTGGCCGACACGGTCGAGCGCGCCATCGCCAGCGAGTACGGCGGCTGGGTGGCCGACTGGAACAAGGCGCAGCAGAAGGCCCCACAGGCCTGAAGACATGGGCATGAACCTGCTGCGCGACCCGATCTTGCGACTGTGTTCCTCGCCGTACGGGTGTACGGCTGCGGTACTCGCCGCAACCTCGGGCCGCTCGCGACGGTTCCTGCCCATGTCTTAACCGGAAACCACGATGGGTTATCTGCCGCAGTTCAAGAACGACTTGTTCATCAGCTACCGCCGCAGCTCGAACGAGGGCCAGGACCCGTGGGTCGACAACTTCTGCGACAGCGTGCGGTCGTCGCTGCGCGACCTGGTGGGCGATGTGCAGATGTGGCGCGACACCAGCGAGCTGCGCGCCGGCGACGCCTGGCGGCCCGAGATCGCCGACGCGGTCGACACCGCCGGCATCTTCCTGGCGGTGATCTCGCGCACCTACTTCGACAGCGACGAATGCCGCAAGGAGCTCGACCGATTCCTGGGTCGGCTGAAAACCGCTGACGGCGCGGGCGTGGTCGGTGGCGGCCGCAAGCTGCTGCCGATCTTCAAGCACCCGCCCAAGCCTGATCAAGAGCTGCCGCGCGAACTGGCCGAGATCGGCCACCACGAGTTCTTCAACCTCAACCCCAAGCCCTGGCGCGAGCTCGACCCCAAGCGCGACTACGACGACTACCACGAGCGCCTGGGCCGGGTGGTGTTCGACCTGATGGAGGCGCTCGAATTCCTGCAGGGCCAGCAGAAGAAGACCGCGCTGGGCAAGGTCTTCGTCGCCAACACCGGGCCCGAATTGCTGCAGGAACGCGAACGCCTGCGCACCGACCTGCGCCAGCGCGGTTTCCTGGTGCTGCCCGAGCGCGAGATCTTGTGGAATGCCGACGACCACCGCGAGCGCATCGTGCGCGACCTGTCCGAATCGCTGCTGTGCATCCACCTGGTGGCGCGCACCGCGTCGATCGAACCGCTGACGCCGGCGCGCGCCCGGGTGCAGCTGGAACTGGCCCATGCCGAAATGAAGCAGCGCGGCCGGCCCGCGCCGCTGGTCTGGATCCAGCCCGCGGCCGAGACCGATGGCAGCACGCGCACGCTGATCGACTACATCGAGAACGACCTGGCCAACGAGGGCGTCGACTACCTGCAGGGCAGCCTGGAGGACCTGAAGACGCTGATGCTCGACAAGCTGCCCAGGCCCACGCCGAAGACGCCAGCCAAGCCGCGCGACGTCGCGGTGCTGGTCGAAGACGGCGACCTGGCCGACCTGGGGCCGCTGAAATCGCTGCTGGCCGACCAACTGGGCGTCGAGCCGCGGCCACTCAAGTTCAGCCGGGCGACGCCGAAAGACGAGGAGCGGCTGGCCCGCACGCTGGCATCCTGCCAGCAGGTGATCATTTTTTGGTCACGCCAATCCGAAGACTGGGTATTCGACCTGATGGACCTCGACGCGCTGGCCGACCGGCTGGGACCCGACCGCTTGTGCATCTACGCCAGCGGCGAGGACTCGGCCGAAAAAAGCACCTTCGCCACCAAGAAGGCGCGGGTGGTCCCGGCTGTGTTCAGCCCGGGTGAGGCCGAGTTGCGCAGCTTCCTGGGCGCGTTGCCGGGAGCCGCGGGATGACGGTCACGGTGAGCGGCATGGATGCTTTTGCGCTGATCGCAGCGAACCCGTTTCCGGGGCTGCGCTCGTTCAAGCCCGGCGAGGCCGACCGCTTCTTCGGCCGCGGCCAGCAGATCGACGAACTCGTCGCCCGGCTGGCCGAGGTGCCGCTGCTGGCGGTGTCGGGCGCGTCGGGCTGCGGCAAGTCGTCGCTGGTGCTGGCCGGCCTGCTGGCCGAGCTGAAGCGCCGCCACGACGACGACTTCGACACCGATTGGCGGCCGGTGGTGATGCGCCCCGGCAACCGGCCGATCGCCAACCTGGCCGCGCCGCTGGCCGCCGCGATGATGGGTCTGGACGCCAGCCGGGGGCCGGCGGCCGACCTCGACGACGACGACCGGCTGGCGTTGGAGCAGCGCACCGCGTCGCTGGTCGGCCAGCTGCGCCTGGGCGGCCTGGGCCTGGTGGAAGCGGTGCGCCAGTCGCGCCTGCCCGCCGGGGCGCGGGTGCTGGTGGTGGTCGACCAGTTCGAGGAAGTGTTCCGCTTCAAGCGCATGGCCGATCCCGACGAAGCCGCGGCCTTCGTCAAACTGCTGCTGCAGGCTGCCGCCGATACCGAATCCGCCGTCAGCGTGGTGCTGACGCTGCGCTCGGACACGCTGGGCGGCTGTGCCGACTTTCGTGACCTGCCCGAGGCGGTGAGCCGCGGCGGCTACCTGGTGCCCAGGCTCAAGCGCGAACAGCGCAAGGAAGCCATCGTCAAGCCGGTCGAGCTGCGGGGCGCCAGGATCGCACCGCGGCTGGTGCAGCGCCTGCTCAACGACGTCAGCGATGATTTCGACGACCTGCCGGTGATGCAGCACGCGCTGGCCCGCACCTGGCAGCGTTGGGCCGAGACCGGTGGCGCCAGCCGGTCGATCGACCTCGAGGACTACGAAGCCACCGGCGGCGCTGCCAGCGCGCTGAGTGACCATGCCGACGAGGCCTGCCGCTCGCTCGGCGCGTTGGGCGAGCCCGGCGGCGTGGTCGAGCGGGTGTTCCGCGCGCTGACCGAGCGCGTGGCCGAGGGCACCGAGGTGCGCCGCCCGCTCGAATTCACCCAGCTCTGCGCCATTTGCGGTGACGGCGGCGACCAGGGCATCGCCGACGTGACCCAGGTGGTCGAGCGCTACCGCCGGCCCGACACCGCCTTCCTGGTGCCGGGCGGCGAATGGCCGCTGGCGGCCAACCCGGTGATCGACATCTCGCACGAGAGCCTGATCCGCCAGTGGCGGCGCCTGCGCAGCTGGGTGGCGGCGGAGGCCGACGCGGCGGCCGAGGCCGGCCGGCTGGTCGAAGACAGCCGCCGCCACACACAGGAGGGCGGCGAGCTGCTGCGCGGCCGCAGCCTGGAGCGGGCGCGTGAATGGCAGCGCGCCAACCGCCCCACCGCGTCCTGGCTGCAGCTGTGTACGGCGGGCGCTGCCGGCGAGCCTGCCGACGCCAGCGTGGCCCGCTTCCAGGCACTGCAGGCCTACATCGACCAGAGCGCGGCGGCCGAGGCCCAGGCCCGCCAGCAGAAGCGCCGCCGCAAGCAGGCGCTGGCCGCGCTGGCGGCCGGCGTGGTGGTGGTGTCGGTGGGCGCAGCGTTGGTGGGCCGCACGCTGCAGCAGCAGGCGCAGTCGCGTGACCTGGTCAGCCGCGCCGTGCTGGCGCTGCAGCAGGACCCGGTGCGCAGCGCGCAGTACGCCCTGGCCGCACTGGCGCAGGACAGCGACAACGACCGCGCCGGGTATGCGCTGCGGCAGTCGATGGCGTCGCTGGAGATCGCACGGACCGAGCGGATCTTGCGCTTCGATGCGCCGATCACCGAGGCCCGCTACAACGACGACGGCAGCCGCCTGGTGGTGGCGGGCGATCGCACGGTGTGGCTGCTGGACGCCGGCAGCCTGGCGACCGTGGCCCAGGTGCGCACGCCGGCGGCGGTGGTCAAGGCCTGGCAACTGGGGCCTCAGATCATCAGCTTCACCGACGATGCCAAGGTGCAGGTGCAGACCATGGACGGCCAGGTGCGCGCCAGCCTGTCGTGCAGCGGTGCCGGCAACGCCGCTGCCAGCGTGGCCTACAGCGCTGCCAGGACGGGCGCCCAGGGCGCGCTGCCCGCGCAGCTGGCGGTCGGTTGCTACAACGGCGAACTGCTGCTCTGGGACCTGGGGCCCGACGGCGTGCTGGCGCGCAAGGCCCTGCGCCCGGGCGACGACCGCGCCGGCACCGTGCTGGCGCTGAGCTTCTCGGGCGACGGCCAGTACCTGGCGTCGGCCGATTCGGAAGGCCTGGCGCTGGTCTGGAAGCGCGGGGTCGCCGACCGGCCGTGGATCGGCCTGCCCGGCAACACACCCTTGCGCCATGGCCAGGCGATCCGCGACATCAACTTCCACCCGACCGAAACCACGCTGCTGGCCACCGCGTCGGACGACCAGACCGCCCGGGTCTGGACGCTCGACCTCGACGGCCGCCGCCTGATGCCCGACCAGGCCGGCCAGAAGGGCATGTACACCCTGCGCCACGACCGCGCCGTGACCGGTGCGCGCTTCGTGCGCCGCGCCGACGACCCCACCGCGCTGATGACCCGCTCGGACAAGCGGGTGTTCTTCTGGGCCAGCGAAACCGCCTTCGACGCCCGCGCCCACAACGACTGGGTGACCGACGTCAACATCTCGCGCGACGGCGAGTTGATCGCCTCGGCCAGCGGCGACGGCACGGCGCACCTGTGGTCGTCGCGGGCGGCCGCGTCGGTCGCCGTGTTGCGCGGCCACAGCAACGAAGTGACACGCGCACTGTTCAGCCCGCAGGGCGACCAGGTCATCACCACCAGCCGCGACCGCACGCTGCGGCAATGGCGGCTGACGCGGCCGGTGATGCTGGCCGCCGGCCGGCAATGGCAGCTGAGCGCCACCGTCGACCCCAAAGGCCAGCAAGCCCTGCTGTGCGGCGAAGCCCGCGCCAAGCACAGCCAGCAATGCCGCATCGCGCCGCTGGTCGACCTGGCCAGCCGGCCGGCGACCGACGCCGACTGGCTGCAACCGGTGGCCGCCGAGATGGTCACGCAGGGCAGTTTTTCCAGCGACGGCACGCTGGTGCTGGGCCTGGGCGTCAGCCACGACGTCTACCAGGCGACCGGCCCGCTGCTGTGGGATGCGGCCAGCCGCAAGACGCTGGACGTGCCCTGGCTCAAGCCCTGGACCTGGGCCCGCTTCGTGCCGGGCCGCGCCGAGTTGCTGACGCTGCGCCCCGCCGCCGATCCCGCAGGCGGCACCGAGCTGGCACTGTGGCCACAGGCCGCGCTGGCCGGGGCCGCTGCCGGCTCACCACTGTGGAGCACCCGCCTCGGCAACACCGCCCTGCAGCTGGCCGATGCCAGTGCCGATGGCCGCTGGCTGGCCGCCACCGCCGGCCACCGGGTGTTGCTGTGGGACCGCCTGGCCCCTGGCGCGCCGCCGCGCGAGCTGCCGGGCCACCTGGGTGACGTGCGTCACCTGGCCTTCAGCCGAGACGGCCGGGCGCTGGTCACCGCCAGCGCCGATCGCACCGCCCGGGTCTGGCCGCTGGGTGATGCAGCCACTTCAGCCGCCACTTCAGCCGCACCCGCAGCGCCCGCCGCGGCAGCGGCGTCGCCGCTGGTGGCGGTGGTGCTGAAAGGCGGCCACAGCGCGGCGCTGACCGCCGCAGCCTTCAGCGCCGATGGCCTGCGGGTGGTCACCGCCAGCACCGACAACAGCCTGCGGCTGTGGGATGCCGCCAGCGGCAAGGAGCTGTCGGCCATCCACCGCCATGCCGATGCGGTCAACGCGGTGGTCTTCGGTCCCGGCGACAAGGCCTTGCTGTCGGCCAGTGACGACGGCACGGTGCGCATGGACGCCTGCGAGTTTTGTGCGCTGTCGATCGACCAGTTGCAGGGCAAGGCCCGCGACGCGACGAAGTTGATTGGCCCGCTCGAAGACACCGGCTCGGGCACGGCCGCAAACTGGCGCTGGCCGCGCTGGCTGGGCGGCCCGCCCTGAGGGCCGCCTGAGCGCCTGAGCGCCTGAGCGTCTCATCGCTTGATCGATCGATCGCTTGATGGCCTGATGGCCTGATCGCAACGGGGGTTGCGGCCAGGCGGCAGGCGATGGTCATGGCCTTGACCGGCAGTGGGGCATCGGACACGCGGTCCCCCACCAGGCCCGTGCCGCCGCCGGCAGCGGCAGCACGCCCAGGTCGCGCACCACGCGGTGGGTCAGCGGGTTCAGGCGCTCGGGCCGGTGGCGGCGTCGGCGATGCAGCGCAGGTAGCTGGCGTAGCCGGGCTGGTCCACCGCCAGCTTGTCCAGCGTGGTGCGCCAGAGATGGTCGGCCAACCCGGGCGCGGCCAGGTCCAGCGTGCCGTCGGCGATGCGGTCGGCCAGGTGCTGGTTCAGGCGGGCCAGGTCGGCGGCCGCGCCGGGGCCGCCGACCTCGCCGACCTCGCCGACCTCGCAGGTCTCGCCCAGCAAGGCCTGCAGGCGGGCACGCTCGGCGGCGTCGGCCGCAGGGGCCAGCAGGCCCTGGCGGCGCACCATGTCCAGCATGTTGGCTGCCACGCGGGCCTGGTAGGCCAGCGCGGCGTGGTCGGCCGGCGCGCTGCCGGCGCCCAGGGCCGGGCCGGCCTCGTCGCGCAGGTAGCGGGCCACGGCGGCCAGCAGTTCTTCGACGCCGGGGCTGTCGAACATCAGGGGGCCCCGCTCAGGGGACCAGCCTTCGCGGTGCATGCTGCGCGCTGCGCGATGCGCGCTGCGGTGTAAGCGCTCATGCGGCCACCGGCCGCGGCAGCAGCAGGCCCAGCAGGTCGATCTCGGCCTCGGACGCCCGTCGCGAGATCGCCGCCTTCTCCATCACCGGCTCGGCACCACTGCGCCAGGCCTGGCCCATGCTTTCGCAGATGACCCCCCAGCGCAGCGAGCCCAGCACCTGCCACCAATGCAGGCGGTCGCGGTCGGCCCGGCCGCCGGCGGCGGCGTAACCTTCGAGCAGCGCGTCCAGCGTGCCGAAGCCGCCGACCGGCCGCTGCAACTGGCCGAAGCGCCAGGAAGGGACGCAGAGCCAGCCCAGGTCGGCCATCGGGTCGCCCAGGTGGGCCAGTTCCCAGTCGAGCACACCGACCAGGGCGCCGCCCGGCGCCATCAGGTCGACCACCAGGTTGCCGTTGCGGAAATCGCCATGCACCAGCGTGGCCACACCGTCGGCCGGCGCGTGCGCATCCAGCCAGCGCAGCGCCAACTGAAACACCGGCCGCGCCGCGCCATGGCGGGCATGCCACTGGCGCAGGTGCGCCACTTCAGCGCGCGGCTGGGTGGCGCGCAGCGGTGGCAAACCGGCCACCGGCAGCGCGTGGATGCGGGCCAGCGCCTGGCCACACTGCCACGCCAGCGTGCCACGCTCGGCGCTGGCGACCCGCCGACCCAGGGTTTCGCCAGGCAGGCGCTGCATGACGAAGCCCTCGCCCAGGCCGTGCGCGGGCTGCAGCACCAGCACCACCTCGGGCACCGGCACACCGGCGGCGCCGGCCAGGCGGATCAGTTGCGCCTCGGCCGCCAGGCCGGGGTTGCCGCTGGCGCGGCCGGCGGCACCCGGCGGCGCCCGGCGCAGGACCAGTTCGCGCACGGCGGCGCAGGGGCCGGCGGGCAGGGGTGCCAGCGGCTGCGCTGGCGGTTGTTCTGACGGATGTACTGACGGCTGTGCTGGCGGTTGTGCTGGCGGCTGTGCTGGCGGTTGTGCTGGCGGTTGTGCTGACGCGTTCACTGACGGATGCGCTGGCGGGTTCGCTGACGGATGCGCCGGCGAACTTGTTGGCCGACCTGCCGGCACCACCGCCTCGAAGGCCCAGGTTTCCTGGCTGGCGCCGCCTGACAGCCGTCGCAGGCCCTGCACCTGCGTGGCCGGCCCCAGCGTCGGCGCCAGAGCCTGCGCCAAGGCCACCGACAGCGCAGCGGGCAGCTCAGCCTGCATGCCGAGAGCCGTCAAAGCCGTCAGAGCCGTTCGATGATGGTGACGTTGGCCAGGCCACCGCCTTCGCACATGGTCTGCAGGCCATAACGCTTGCCGCGGGCCTGCAGCGCATGCAGCAGCGTGGTCATCAGCTTGGCACCGCTGCCGCCCAGCGGATGGCCCAGCGCCACGGCGCCGCCGTTGACGTTGAGGCGCTCCGGATCAGCGCCCAGCGCCTTTTGCCAGGCCACGGGAATGGCGGCGAAGGCCTCGTTGACCTCGAACAGGTCGATGTCGTCGATGGTCATGCCGGCTTTCTTCAGCGCCCGTGTGGTCGCCGGGATCGGGGTTTCCAGCATCACCACCGGATCACCGCCGATCACGCTCATGTGGTGCACCCGGGCCAGCGGCCTGACGCCCAGCAGCTTGAGGCCACGCTCGCTGACGACCATCAGGCCGGCGGCACCGTCGCAGATCTGGCTGGCATTGGCGGCGGTGCAGACACCGCCCTCCTGCAGCAGCTTGACAGCGGCGATGCCTTCGAGCGTGGCGTCGAAGCGGATGCCTTCGTCGACCAGGTGCATGTCTCCCGTCTCGGCGCCATCGTTCATGCGCACAGCCACGGGCACGATCTCGGCGGTGAAGGCGCCAGCCCGGGTGGCGGCGATCGCGCGCTGGTGGCTGCGGAACGAGTAGTCGTCGAGTTCGGCGCGGCTCAGGCCGTGCTTCCTGGCCACCATCTCGGCGCCGGCGAACTGGCTGAACTGCACGCCGGGATAACGCAGGGCCATCTGGGGGCTGACGTAGAAGCCGTGGCCGTGCTTGAGCGGCAGCGTGGCCGGCAAGCCCATCGGCACCCGCGACATGCTTTCGACGCCGGCGGCGATGACGATGTCCATCGTGCCCGACATCACCGCCTGTGCCGCGAAGTGCAGCGCCTGCTGCGACGAGCCGCACTGCCGGTCGACCGAGGTCGCGGGCACCGATTCGGGCAGGCGCGAGGCCAGCACCGCATTGCGCGCGATGTTGTTGGCCTGCTCGCCGGCCTGGCCGACGCAGCCCATGATGACGTCCTCGACCAGCGCCGGGTCGCAGCCGGTGCGCGCGATCAACGCGTCCAGCACGTTGGCGGCCAGGTCGGCCGGGTGCCAGCCCGACAACTTGCCGTTGCGGCGGCCGCCGGCGGTGCGGGCGGCGGCGACGATGAAGGCTTCGGCCATGAGAGATCCTGCGGAGGTGAAAGATGCCGGGATTGTTCGATGCCAGCGCGGGCCCGGCGTCGTCGGAAGCGATGATTTTGCGGTCGACCCGCCGATCGCGCGGGCCCGCCAGGGCGCCCTTCGTCGAGACCAACGCCCTGCGCCGCCGCCCGACAATGCCAGCCCATGCCAGCGCCGCCCCCTGTCCACCCCGCCCGCCCGCTGCGAGCACCCCGGCT
Source organism: Burkholderiales bacterium (assembly GCA_038211805.1). Lineage (GTDB taxonomy): Bacteria > Pseudomonadota > Gammaproteobacteria > Burkholderiales > Burkholderiaceae_C > Pseudaquabacterium. Next base: position 28,942 of record JBBQVF010000010.1, read on the forward strand.
GCTGCTGCAGACGCTGGACCGCGGCGACGGCCTGCTCGGCCTGCGCCCCTGCGGCCCGGTGCGCCCGCCCGCGCGCACGCCGCTGTTCGGCGCCCGCGGCCCGCTGGTGACGGTGGCGAGGCTGGTCGATGCCGACCCCTCCGCCATCGTCCAGGCCCGCAGCCACGGCCTGCAGCCGCTGCCGGCCAGCGCGCTGCAGTGGCGCGGCGAGACTTCGCCGCTGCCCGACGAGCCGCTCTACAGCCTGGTGCGCGAAGCCGATTTCGGTGATTTCTGCGAGACCGCCCTGCCCGTGCTGCAGGCCGAGGGTTGGATCATCGAGCTGGCGCCCGGCTTCGCCCATGCCGCCGAACCGGTGGCGGGTTGGCAGATAGCCCTGCAACCGCTGACCCAGCCACGCGGCATGGGCTCGTGGCTGCTGAGCCTGAAGATTGATCTGCACACCCGCCACGGCGCCGAGACACTGGACCTGGTGCCACTGCTGGCCCGGCTGATCGCCCGCGACCGGCGCTGGACCAACGCCGATGCGCTGCGGGCCATCGCCGACGACGAGCTGGTGCGCCTGCACGCGCCCGGCGGGCGGCGCATCGACGCCATGGCCGCGCCGCTGAAGGCCATCGTCGGCGCGATGGTCGACCTGCTGGCCCGGCCCCACCGCAAGGTCGGCAAGGCCGGCAAGGCCGGCAAGGCCGACGACGGCCTGCTGCTGTCGAGCTGGGACGCGCAGCGCCTGGCGCTGCTGCGCGCCGGCCTGCGCGACGCCGCCTTGTCAAACGCAGCCAGCCACCCCAGCGCCCGCCGCGACTGGGCCTTGACGGGCGACGCCGGCCTGGCCTGGCTGGCCACGATGGGCGTCGACGGCCCGCCGCCGCGGGTCGAGCCGCCGCCCGGCCTGGGCATCACGCTGCGGCCCTATCAACTCGACGGCCTGGCCTGGCTGCAGCAGCTGCGCCGCCACGGCATGGCCGGCATCCTGGCCGACGACATGGGCCTGGGCAAGACCGCGCAGGCACTGGCCCATCTGCTGCTGGAGCAACTTGCCGGCCGGCTCGACCGCCCGGCGCTGGTGGTGGCGCCGGCGTCGCTGCTGTTCAACTGGCAGGCCGAGGCCGCCCGGGTGGCGCCGGCGCTGAAGCTGCTGACGCTGAGCGGCCCGCAGCGCCGCCAGGACCTGGCCCGCATCCCGCAGCACGACCTGGTGCTGACCAGCTACCCGCTGTTGTGGCGCGACGCGATGGCGCTACAGCGCCAGCCCTGGCACCTGGTGGTGCTGGACGAATCGCAGATGGTCAAGAACGCCGGCAGCCGCACCGCCACCGCGGCGCGCCGGCTGAACGCCCGCCACCGCCTCAGCCTGACCGGCACGCCGCTGGAAAACCACCTCGGCGAGCTGTGGGCGCAGTTCCACTTCCTGTTGCCGGGCTGGCTGGGCGATGCCCGCAGCTTTCAGCGCGACTGGCGCACGCCGATCGAGAAGAACGGTGAAACCCAGCGCGCCAAACTGCTGGCGCAGCGGGTGGCGCCTTTCATCCTGCGCCGCCGCAAGGACGACGTGGCGACCGAACTGCCGCCGCTGACCGAGCAGGTGCACCGCGTGGCGCTGACCGGCGCGCAACGCCTGCTGTACGAGGGCGTGCGGCTGGCCGCCGACGAGCAGGTGCGGCGCGTGCTGGCCAAGCAGCGGTTCGACGGCGCGATGGTCAGCATCCTCGATGCGCTGCTGAAGCTGCGCCAGGCCTGCAACGACCCGCGGCTGCTGCAGCCCGAAGTCCAGGCAAGCGCGGTCGGCCCGGCACCCGACGGTTACAGCGCCAAGCTCGACTGGCTGCGCGAGCGCCTGCCCGCGCTGGTGGACCAAGGCCGGCGGGTGCTGGTGTTCTCGCAATTCACCCGCATGCTGCGGCTGGTGGAAGCCGAACTCACCGCGCTCGGCTTGCCCTGGCTGACGCTGACCGGCGACACGCCCCCGGCGCAACGTGGCGACGTGGTGGCGCGCTTCCAGCGCGGCGAGGCGCCGCTGTTCCTGGTCAGCCTGAAGGCCGGCGGCGTGGGCCTGAACCTGACCGCTGCCGACACCGTGATCCACCTCGACCCCTGGTGGAACCCGGCGGTCGAGCGGCAGGCCAGCGCGCGGGCCCACCGCATCGGGCAGGACAAACCGGTGCTGGTCTACCGCCTGGTGGCCGCCGGCAGCATCGAGGAGAAACTGCTGGCACTGCAGGCCCGCAAGGCAGCGCTGGCCGAGGCGGTGCTGGGAAGCGCCGGCGGGGCGGCGGGTGGGCCGACGGGTGGGGGGACGGGTGGGCTGAAAGCAGCGCTGCTGACCGCCGACGACCTGCCAGCGCTGCTGGCGCCGCTGGACCCGCTGGAACCGCCGGACCCGTTGGACCCGCTGGTCCCGCTCAGCGCACCAGCTTGACGCTGCGCGCCGGCCGCTTCAAGGTCAGCTTCGACTGGCCTTTCGGTCCGGCCACCTGCACGTCGATGCGCTGGAGCCGCTGGTAGGCATCGAACAGCCCGACCTCCAGGTTGCGCAGTTCGCCGGGCTGCGCGCAGCTGAATTCATAGTCGGCATCGAGGTCGGCATGGGCATCACCGGCGGCTGGCTTGGCGGCGGGCTTGGCGGCGGGCTTGGCAGCCGGCTCAAGCACCGCGGCGCGCACCTCGGCCTTGATCATCGTGCATTGCGCGGCAGCGTCGGTGACGAACAGCGCGGCGGCCGTGGCCGGGCTGCGCAGCCGGGCCAGCACATCGGCGGCCGCCTTGCGCTCGGCATCGGTGCGCGGCGCCCGCTCGAAGCCGAGCAGGTTGTCCAGCGGCGCCGCCATGGCGATCGAGAGTTGCTGGCCCTCGATCGCCACGTCGAGCGTCAGGACACCATGTTCATGCGCCTTGCCCGCCGACCAGGCGGGCAGCGATGCACAGGCCAGGCCCGTCAGCAACAAGGCAAAGGTCGTTCGGTTCATCGGGGTTCCTGGGGTGGCAGGGTGGAAGGGTGGGACGGTGGGACGGTGGGAACGGTCGGACGGTGGGACTGTCAGCCCTGAAGCGCCGCAGCCAGGCTGCGCGCGTTGTGTTCAATCAGGCGCAGGTAGGTCGGCGCCGGTCCGTCGGGCTTGGACAGGGCGTCGGAGTACAGGGTTCCGCCGATGCGCACGCCGCCCTCGCGGGCGATGCGCTCGACCAGGCGCGGGTCGCTGATGTTCTCGATGAAGACCGCCCGCACGCCGTCCTGCTTGATCTGGCGAATCAGGCGCGCCACCGCCGCCGCCGACGGTTCACTGTGGGTGGCCCAGCCCTGCGGCGCCAGGAAATCCACGCCATAGGCCGCACCGAAGTAGTGGAAGGCGTCGTGCGAGGTGATGACACGGCGCTGGCTGCGCGGCACCGCGCCCAGCCAGTCGCGCACCTGGCCATCCAGCTGGTCGATGCGGGCCCGGTAATCGGCGCCGCGCCGGGCGATCTGGTCGCGCTGCGCCGGCCAGCGCTGGGTGAAGGCCGCGCTCAGGTTGGCGGCGTAGCGCCGCGCCAGCGCCAGGTCTTGCCAGGCATGGGGATCCGTGTCGTGGTGGCCGCCGGTGCGCGGCGCAATGCCCTGGCTGGCCACGGCCACCGTGCCGCGGTAGCCCGACACCTTGACCATGCGATCGATCCAGCCTTCGAAACCCAGGCCGTTGACCACCACCAGGTCGGCCCGGGCCAGACGCCTGCCGTCCGCGGGGCTGGGCTCGTAGACATGGGCATCGGCGTCGGGGCCGACCAGCGCGGTCACCTGCACCCCGTCGGGCACCAGGGCCTGCGCCATGTCGGCCAGGATCGAGAAGCTGGCGACGACGCTGGCGGCGGGCGCTTGCGCCCGCAGCGCCAGCGGCTGCAGCGCGGCCAGGGCGGCGCTGCCCCAGCGCAGGGTCTGACGACGGTTCAGGGTCATGGCGCTCATCGGGTGAGGTGAAGTGAGGCCTGCAGGCGACGCACGACGATGCCGTCGCGGGCGCCGAACAGCACCGAGGCGATGTAGGCAGCGCCGCACACCAGCACGATGCAAGGGCCGGAAGGCAACTCGGCGTGGTAGCTCAGCAGCAGGCCGGCGGCGCCGGAGGCCGCGCCGATGGCCACCGCCAGCGCGGCCATCGCCGGCAGACTGGCCACCCAGAAGCGCGCTGCCGCCGCCGGCAGCATCATCAAGCCCACCGCCATCAGCGTGCCCAGGGCCTGGAAGGCGCTGACCAGGTTGGCCACCAGCAGCACCAGCAACAGCATGTGCGCCCGGGCACCCGGCCCGCCCACGCTGCGCAGAAAGCCGGGGTCGAAGCTCTCCAGCACCAGCGGCCGGTAAATCAGCGCCAGCGCCCACAGCGTGACGCTGGCCACCACGGCGATCTGCAGCAGCGCGGTGTCGTCGACCGCCAGCACGCTGCCGAACAGCATGTGCATCAGGTCGATCTGGCTGCCGCGCAGCGACACCAGCAGCACGCCCAACGCCAGCGCGATGAGGTAGAACGCGGCGAAGCTGGCGTCTTCGCGCTGCGGCGTGGCGCGGGTGACGAAGCCGGCGGCCAGCGCCACCGCCAGCGCGGCCACGAAGCCGCCCAGGCTCATCGCCGGCAGCGACAGGCCGGCCAGCAAGAAGCCCGCTGCCGCGCCCGGCAGCACGGCGTGGGCCATCGCATCGCCCACCAGGCTCATGCGGCGCAGCACCAGCACGCAGCCGATCGGCGCACAGCCCAGCGCCATCGCCAGCGTGGCCACCAGCGCCCGGCGCATGAACGCAAACTCGATGAACGGCTCGAACAGGGCCGCACTCAGCGAAGCACCCAGCGACCCACCCAACGACAAACCCAGGCCGCTCATCAGGCAAGCTCCGTGCTGCGCACTGCGGTGTATGAGTCCTTCGGGCGGCCCGGCGGTCTCATCAGGCAACCTTCGTGCTGCGCACTGCGGTATTCGCCCTTGGGGCGGCCCGGCGGGCTCACTGGAGTGCCTTCGTGCTGCGCACTGCGGTATTCGCCCTTGGCGCGGCCCGGCGGGCTTACTGGAGTGCCTTCGTGCTGCGCACTGCGGTATTCGCCCTTGGGGCGGCCCGGCGGGCTCACTGGAGTGCCTGCGTGCTGCGCACTGCGGTATTCGCCCTTGGGGCGGCCCGGCGGGCTCATGCCGACACCCGGCAGGCCGTGGCCGACTCGTCCCAGGCCTCGGCCATCTGCCGCGCCTTGAACAGGTGCTCGGCCTTCAGCACCTCGGCCGTCGGCCCCCAGGCCACCTGCTCGCGGGCCAGCAGCAGTACCTGCTCGAAGTGCTCGCGCACCTGCTCGATATCGTGCAGCACGGCGATGACGGTGCGCGACTCGCGCTTCCAGCGCTGCAACAGCGCCAGCAGGTCGGCGGTGGTGCGGGCGTCGATGGCGTTGAAGGGCTCGTCCAGCAGGATCAGGCCGGCGTCCTGCATCAGCACCCGCGCGAACAGCACCCGCTGCGCCTGGCCTGCCGACAGTTCGCCCAGCCAGCGCCGGCCGAAGCCGCCCAGGCCGACGGCGGTCAGCGCATCGGCGACCGCCGCATGGTCAGACGGCTGCAGCGACCCGAAGCTGCCGATACGCGACCACAGGCCCATGGCCACCAGCTCGTGCACCCGCACCGGAAAGCTGCGGTCCAGCGCCGAGGCCTGCGGCAGGTAGGCCAGGCGCAGCGCCGGGTCGCAGTCGATGGCGCCTTCAAAGTCGCGCAGCGTGCCGCCCAGCGCGCCCAGCAGGCTGCTCTTGCCGGCGCCGTTGGGCCCCACCACGGCCGTCAGCGCGCCGGCGATGAAGGCCCCGTTGAGGTGGTGCACCGCGGGGTGGCCGCGGTAGGACACGGTCAGGTCGCGCAGGCGCACGGCAGCGCGCGCGGCCGGGCTGGCGACCAGCGGGGTCGGGGTCGGGGTCGGGGTCACCGGCGAGGTCAGGGTCGAGGTCATGTCAGCGCCCAGGCGACGGCCAGCCACAGCGGGGCGATCACCGCGGTGGCGACCAGCAGGCGCGCCACCGCGCCTGCGGTCAGCACGGCAGCCCCGCGCAGGTCAAACGCGGTGTCGGTGGGCAGCGCCGCGGCGGGCGCCAGCCTGCGGCGATGCACAGTCCTTGCAGCGGCCGTACAGCGTCAGGTCGTGGTCTTCCACCGTGAACCCCTGCGGCGCCAGGCGCGACAGATCGCCGGGGCAGGCATGCACGTCGAACACCCGCTGGCACTGCCGGCACTGGAAGTGGTGGTGGTGCTGATGTCCCACCAGTTCGAAGCGCGGGTTCTCGCCCGGCAGGTGTACCGGCTGCAACTCGCCATCCTCGACCAAGGCCTTGAGGGTGCGGTAGACCGTGGCGATGCCCAGGCCCGGCACCGCCTGCTGGGCAGCGTCCAGCACTTCTTGCGGCAGCAGCGGGCGGTCGGCCTGGGCGATGGCGTCGCGGATCGCGCTGCGCTGGCGGGTGTTGCGTTCCATGCATGGAGATTACCGGATTCGGATCATCTCTAATGATAATGCACTACCATTACAAACAAGAACACTTCACTGCAGGTGTGGGCAGGACCACGCCGCGCCACCACCGCCTGGCCACCGCCCGGCCACCGCCCGGCCCCCCGAGGGACGCGTGTTGCACTGGTGCCAACGCAACGTCAATGCCCCGCGGCGAACCCGGCGCCGAATTTGCCCGCAGGACCCACCCGTCGACACCAGCCGCCGCCAACGTCGCCACCTTGAGCCACCTTGAGCCACCCCGAACCCCGACGAAGTTCATGATCATTCACCGACTCACCCCGATGGCGCTGGCGCTGGCTGCTTTGGCGGCGAGCGCGCAGACGCCGCCCGGAACTGCAACTGCAACTGCACCCGCTGCCACGGCAACGGCCACGGCCACGGCCACGGCCACGGCCACGACCACGACGCAGCAGTCCGTCACCGTCACTGGCAAGACGAACCAGGGCGACATGCGCAAGGGCGCGCTGCGCGACGACCTCGTCAGAACCGAATCGATCAGCGAGAAAGCCATCGAACGCGCCGGTGCCACCAACATCAACGAAGCGCTGGACAAGAACCCCGGCATCTCGGTGCAAGTGGAGTGCGCCATCTGCAACGTGCGCAACGTGCTGCTGAACAACCTGCCCGGGCGCTACACCACGCTGCTGATCGACGGCGTGCCGATCTTCAGCTCGGTCTCGTCCGCCTACGGGCTGGACAGCGTCAGCGTCTATGGCCTGGAGCGCATCGACGTGGCCCGCGGTGCAGGCGCTTCGCTGATCGCGCCCGAGGCACTGGCCGGCACGGTCAACATCGTCACCAAACGCCCGACCGAGGCCGAAAACCGCGTGCGCCTGCAGGTCGGCAGCTTCGGCTCGCAACAGGCCGATGCCTACCTGGCCCGGCCGTTTGCCGGCGGTGCGGTGACCGCCACTGCCCACCACAACCAGCATGACGCGGTGGATGGCGACGGCAACGGCATCAGCGAATACACCGGCTACAACCGCCAATTGGCGGGCATCGGCCTGTACCTGGACGATGTCGGCGGCTTCAAGCTCAAGGGCCGTGTCGATGTGGTCAACGAAAAACGCGGTGGCGGTGCGCTCGGCACCGACTACGACGCCATACAGGCCAGCAGCCGCGGCAACCCGTTCGACTGGCGCCAGGGGGTCAACGGGTCGCCCGATCGCAGCGGCTGGATCAACCCGGCCGACGGCACGCTGGTGGTCTACGACGATGGCCGCGGCGGCTTCTCGGAAATCATCTTCACCGACCGGGTGCAGGGGCTGCTGACGGCGGAGCGGCGTTTCGGCGACAGCAAGCTGCGCCTGGCCTTCGGCGCCGCGCAGCACCAGCAGGACAGCTACTACGAGCGGTCGCTGTACGACGCCCGACAGCGGCAGTACTACGCCGAAGCCGCCTGGCAGATGCCGCTGGCCGACTGGCGGCTGACCGCCGGCTTGAATTACCGCTACGAGGACCTGCGCAGCACCGGCGCCACCGCCGACGGCACGCCCGTGGTCGGCATCGACGACTATGTCTACCGCGTGCCGGCCCTGTACGGGCAGGTCTACCGCACGTTCTTCGACGACGCGCTGGAGGTCAATGGCTCGATCCGTCACGACCGGCACAACGTCTTTGGCGGCATCACATCGCCGCGCATCAACGCGCTGTACCACCACACCGACCGCCTGTCGAGCCGGGTCAGCGCCGGCAGGGGTTTCCGTGCGCCGACCAGTTTCTTCGAACAAGATCACGGCATCCTCGACACGATCCGCATCGACCGGCAGATCAGCCAACCCGAGGTTTCCACCAACCTGAGCTATGCGCTGAGCTATGCCGACGACCGCCTGGCTGTCACGGCCTCGCTGAACCACAACCGGATCACCCATTTCGCCGTGCTCGACACCGGGGCGGCAGACCCGGTGACCGGTGACCCGGTGACCCTGTTCACCAGTGCCGACGGCGCGGTCACGGTGCGCGGCGCAGATGTCAACCTGTCCTACCTGGTCACACCGGCGCTGACCCTGACCGTGGCGGCCGAAGCCTTCCGCTACCGATTTCCGGCCGGCACCTTGATCTTCGCCCGGCCCGAGGCCAAGGCCTACCTGGGCTTCGACTACGAGAGTGGCGCGCTGGATCTGACCGCGAAATGGGTCTGGACCGGCCCGATGGACCTGCGCAGGTTTCACGACGACGGCAGCGGCAGCCAGAACCGCTTCAACTTCGACGGCAGCCCCAAGCGTGACAGAAGCCCGGTCTTCGCCACCCTCGACCTGCGTGGCGAATACGCCTTCAGCAAGGCCGTCGCCGTCTACGTCGGTGTCGACAACGTGACGAACTACAAACAATCCGACCACGAAAGCGCGCTCTTTGTCGATGGCGATGGCGCGCCCGACGTGGTGCACCTGTGGGGGCCGAACCGCGGCCGCCATGGCTACGCCGGCGTGAAGCTGAGCTTTTGATGGCCTGCAGCGCGGTCGCGATGCTGGGGCGCCTGAGGAGCCTGGGGCGTCCTGGGCGTCTGGGGTGTCCTGGGCGTTTGCAGCGTTGGGGGATGCTGGCGCTGCCGATGTTGCTGCTGGCCGTCGCCAGCGTCAGTCGGGCCCACGACGGCGCGCACGCCGAAGTGGCCGCGCCGCCGCTCGGAGCCGCATGGGCATTCACCTTGCCCAGCCTGGACGGCAGCCGCTTCGTGTCGTCGGAGGCCGTCAAGGGGCCGCTGCTGGTCAATTTCTGGGCCAAGGACTGCGGGCCCTGCATCGCTGAACTGCCGCGGCTCGAAGCGTTCGCCGCGGCCCACCCGCACTGGACGGTGTGGCTGGTCTCGACCGACGCACCCACCGAGGCCCGCGAGTTGGCCGCGCAACTGGGCCTGAAGCTGCCCGTGCTGCGACGCGGCGCCCAGGTGGGCGCACTGATGAAGAGCGCCGGCAACCGCCATGGCGCCCTGCCGTTCAGCGTGGCGCTGCACGACGGCCGACTGTGCGCGCGCCAGCGTGGCGAGTTGACCGAGGCCCACCTGTTGCACTGGTCCGCCGCCTGCGGCCCGCCCTGATTCACTTTCACTTGAAGGAACGATCCATGAGCCAGATACCCGTCACCATCCTCACCGGCTTTCTGGGCAGCGGCAAGACCACGCTGCTCAACCACATCCTGAAAGGGCAACACGGCCACCGCATCGCGGTGATCGAGAACGAGTTCGGCGAAGCCGGCATCGACAACGAGCTGCTGGTGCAGGACCGCGACGAGCAGATCATCGAGATGAACAACGGCTGCATCTGCTGCACCGTGCGTGGTGACCTGGTGCGCATCCTGGGCGACCTGCATGTCAAGAAAACGGCCGGGCTGCTGCACTTCGACCGCGTGGTCATCGAGACCACCGGCCTGGCCGACCCCGCGCCGGTGGCGCAGACCTTCTTTGTCGACGACGACATCAGCCAGCATTACCTGCTGGACGCGGTGGTGACGATGGTCGATGCCAAGCACGCGCCGCAACAACTGGCCGAGCACCACGAGGCGCAGGAGCAGGTGGGCTTTGCCGACCGCATCCTGATCACCAAGACCGACCTGGTGCCCGCCAACGAGGTGGCCGTGCTGCGACAGCGCCTGGTGCAGATGAACCCGCGCGCCAAGGTGGGCGAGGCCCGGCACGGCGAGGCGGCCATCGACGACCTGCTCGACATCCGAGGATTCAACCTCGGCGCCATCCTCGAGATCGAGCCCGACTTCCTGAACGACGTCACGCATGACCACGACGACGACGTGACATCGTTCGTCTTCCGCGAGAACAGGCCACTGGACCTGGACCGGGTGGAGGACTTTCTCGGCGCCATGGTGCAGGTCTACGGCACGAAGCTGATGCGCTACAAGGGCGTGCTCAGCATCCGCGGCAACGACCAGCGCATCGTCTTCCAGGGGGTGCACATGCTGATGGGCGCTGACACCGGTGCGGCCTGGAAAGCGGGTGAGAAGCGCCACAGCAAGATGGTCTTCATCGGCCGCCACCTGCCCAAGGACCTGTTGCTGGAAGGCCTGGCGCAGTGCGTGGCAGGCAGCAAGGCCCGCCCTCAGCCTGTCTGACAACCAGACCGACAACCGGACCGCCAACCTGATCGACGGCCAGACCGACCGACCGACCGACCGTCCTGCCGCCCGACCAACCGACCCACCAGCGGCCCCACGACCAGCGGCGGCACGACCAGCGGCGGCACAATCAGCGGCAGCACATTCACAAAGCCTGCGGCGCTCCTTCTCCGATGACTTTTTTCGACCAGTTGCTGCTGCAAACGCCCCGCCTGCTGCTGCGCCCGCTGGTACCCAGCGACGCGCCGGCGATCTACGCCATGCACGCCGATCCGGTGACCCTGCGCTACTGGAGCACGCCGCCGTGGACCGACCCGGCGCTGGCCGACGAGCTGATCGCCCGCGACCTGGCCGCGATGGCCGCCGGCGACTACATCCGCCTGGGGATCGAGCGCCCATCCGACCGCCGGCTGATTGGCCTGTGCACGCTGTTTGCGTTCACCCTGCCCAGCCGGCGCTGCGAGCTCGGCTACATCCTGGCCCGCGACTGCTGGGGCCAGGGTTACATGCACGAAGCGTTGCTCACGCTGCTGGACTACGGCTTCGGTGTGCTCGACCTCAACCGGGTGGAGGCCGACATCGACCCGCGCAACGCCGGCTCGCAGCGCACGCTGGACCGGCTGGGCTTCCAGCGCGAAGGCCTGCTGCGCGAGCGCTGGATCGTCTCGGGCGAAGCGTCGGACACGGCGCTGCACGGCCTGCTGCGGCGCGACTGGCTGGCAGGAAGCGTCGGGCGCGACGCGCGAAGCGGCCCGAGCGACGCGCCAGACCGGCGCTGCACCGATAATCCACCGGTTATGCCCTGACCGCACGGCGGCCAGGCGCACCCATCAGCTCACCCGGTACGCCCGCACATGGCCCAATACGTCTTTACCATGAACAAGGTCGGCAAGATCGTGCCGCCCAAGCGCCAGATACTGAAAGGGATCTCGCTGTCGTTCTTCCCCGGCGCCAAGATCGGCATGCTGGGCATCAACGGCTCGGGCAAGAGCACGCTGCTGAAGATCATGGCCGGCGTCGACAAGGATTTCGAGGGCGAAGCCCACGCCATGCCCGATCTGAAGATCGGCTACCTGCCGCAAGAACCGCTGCTGCCGGCCGAGCAGACCGTGCGCGAAGCGGTGGAAGAAGGCATCGGCGGTGTGCTGGCTGCCAAGAAGCGGCTCGACGAGGTCTACGGCGAGTACGCCAACGAGGACGCCGACTTCGACAAGCTGGCCGCCGAACAGGCCGAGCTGGAAGCCACCATCGCCGCCGCCGGCAGCGAGAACACCGACCTGCAACTCGAACTGGCCGCCGACGCGCTGCGCCTGCCGCCCTGGGACGCCAAGATCGGCCTGCTCTCAGGCGGTGAAAAGCGCCGGGTGGCGCTGTGTCGCCTGCTGCTGAGCAAGCCCGACATGCTGCTGCTCGACGAGCCCACCAACCACCTGGACGCCGAATCGGTCGACTGGCTGGAGCAGTTCTTGAAGCGCTTCAGCGGCACCGTGGTAGCCATCACCCACGACCGCTACTTCCTCGACAACGCCGCCGAGTGGATTCTCGAACTCGACCGCGGCCAGGGCATTCCCTGGAAGGGCAACTACTCCGACTGGCTCGACCAGAAGGAAAAGCGCCTGGAGACCGAGCAGAAGACCGAAGACGCCCGCATGAAGGCGATGAAGGAAGAGCTGAAGTGGGTGCGCAGCAATGCCAAGGGCCGGCAGGCCAAGAGCAAGGCGCGGCTGGCCCGTTTCGAGGAACTGAGCGACGTCGATTACCAGAAGCGCAACGAGACCAACGAGATCTTCATCCCGGTGGCCGAGCGCCTGGGCAACGAGGTGATCGAGTTCGTCAACGTCAGCAAGAGCTTCGGTGACCGGCTGCTGATGGACAACGTCAGCTTCAAGGTGCCGGCCGGCGCCATCGTCGGCATCATCGGCCCCAACGGCGCCGGCAAGTCGACGCTGTTCCGCCTGCTGCAGGGCGTCGAGAAGCCCGATGCCGGCGAGGTGCTGATCGGCAAGACCGCGCAGATGGCCTTCGTCGACCAGAGCCGCGAGAGCCTGGCCTCCGAGAAGACGGTGTGGCAGGACGTCTCGGGCGGGCTCGACAACATCGTCGTCGGCAAGTTCGTGATGCCCAGCCGGGCGTACCTGGGCCGCTTCAACTTCAAGGGCAACGACCAGCAGAAGCTGGTCGGCAGCCTGTCGGGCGGCGAGCGCGGCCGCCTGCACCTGGCCAAGACCCTGGCGCAGGGTGGCAACGTGCTGATGCTGGACGAGCCGTCGAACGACCTCGACGTCGAAACCCTGCGGGCGCTGGAAGAAGCGTTGCTCGAATTTGCCGGCTCGGCGATGATCATCTCGCACGATCGCTGGTTCCTCGACCGCATCTGCACCCACATCCTGGCCGCCGAGGGCAACAGCCAGTGGTTCTTCTACGACGGCAACTACCAGGAATACGAAGTCGACAAGAAAAAGCGGCTGGGCGAAGAAGGCGCCAAGCCGCACCGGCTGCGTTTCAAGGCCCTGAAGTAGACCCACCACGACAGCGCCTGCAGCACTGCCCTTCAAGGGGGCCGATCCCGGACATGGAGGGTCCAGTGGACCTCACATGCCTGCCGAGGGGCCGGGCCAGCCGGCCCGGCGCGGCCTGCAAGGCACCCCAGCGGCCCGGCGCAGCCGGATCCACGGCGTCTACTTGGTTTGGCCTGGTGCGTGTGTCGAGGGTGCTGCTTGGGCAATCTGGCACGTTGAAGTCAACTGCAAGGCTGCGGTCCGACCCGGGCAGGGAACCATCTGCGACGGCTGGCCCTCACACCTTTTTCGTCTGAAAGACGCCCCCGCGCCATGCCCTTGCCCTCCGATGTGACCCCAGGCGCCGCATGGCGCTCCACAGCGTTGGCGGCCGCGGTGTTGCTGGCCAGTTGCGCCACCACCGCACCGCCGCCGGCGGCCGCGCCCAAACCGGCCGCCTCGGTCGGCCCCAGCGGTTTCGGCAGCGGCTTCATGGCCGGTTTCGGCGCCAGCCTGGGCCTGGGGCCGCCTGCCGCGGCGGCCCCGCCCGCCGTGGCCAACGGCGCCGCGGGCCTGACCGGTCCTTCGGCGGCCACCCGGCCGGCGGCAGCGGCCTCGGGCGTCACACCGCCGGGCGCCAACGTGCCCACGCCGCCGCCGGTGCCCGGCCAGCCGCCGCCGTTCGCGGTGGTGATGAAGGATGCCCGCAAGATCGACGGCTTGTTCACCGCTTGGCAGAAGGACGAGAAGCTGTGGCTCGAACTGCGACCCGAGGATTTCAACCAGCCGTTTTTCCTGTCGCCCAAGCTGACGCAGGGCATTGGCGAGAAACGCCTGTTCGGCGGGCTGATGGCGCCCAGTCCGCGGCTGGTGCAGTTTCGCCGCCAGCACAATGTGGTGCAGTTGATCGCGCTGAACCTGCAGCAGGTGGCCAAGCCCGGCAGCCCAGAGGCCCGCGCCGTGGCCAGCGCGCAGTCTCCCAGCCTGCTGGGCGCCAACCTGGTGGCCAGCCTGCCGCACCCCGAGCGCAAGTCGGTGCTGGTCGATGCCAGCGGCATTTTCCTCGGCGACCTGCTGGGGCTGGGCATGGCGCTGCAGCGCAACTTCCGCCAGGGCTACAGCCTGGATGCCCGCAACTCGGCGTTCGTCACCGTGCGCGGCAACCCCGACCTGCTGGTGCTGGAGACCAGCAACCACTTTGCCGCGGCCATCATCGCCTTGCCCCAACCGGGCGGCCCACTCGGCGCGCCGCAACCCAGCGTGCCCAGCGGCGTGCCCGACCCGCGCAGCCTGTTCCTGGGCGTGCATTACTCGCTGGCCCGGCTGCCGGCACAGACCATGGCGCCGCGGCCCGCCGACGCCCGCATCGGGTTCTTCGTCTCGACCAGCGACGACTTCAGCGACGACCTGGCGCGCAGCCCGCGCCAGCGCTTCGTCAACCGCTGGCGGCTGGAGAAGGCCGACGCCGCCGCCGAGCTGTCCGAGCCGGTCAAGCCGGTCACCTACTGGCTGGACCGCAACATCCCGCTGAAGTACCGTGAAGCCATCACCGCCGGCGTGCTGGAGTGGAACAAGGCGTTCCTGCCGCTGGGCTTCAAGAACGCCATCGTCGTCAAGCAGCAGCCCGATGATGCCGACTTCGACACGCTGGATGCCGGCATCGCCTCGCTGCGCTGGATGACCAACCGCGAGCCGTCCTTCGGCGCCATCGGCCCCAGCCATGTCGACCCGCGCAGCGGCGAGATCCTCGACGCCGACATCGGCCTGGAGAGCCTCAGCTCGCGCAGCCAGCGCCACCTGCGGGCCCGCATTCTGGGCAGCGCGGGCACCGCCGCCGCCGCGCGCGACTGGGACGAATTGCTGCAGATCGGCGGACCCGAGGCCGCCTCCGACGCACTGGCCGGCCACGACGCCCGGGCCTGCCGGTTCGGCGACCATGCCGCCGAGCAGCTGGGCTATGCGATGGACGTGCTGGCCGCCCGCGGCGAGATCGACCCCGACAGCGCCGAGGCCCGGCAGTTCGTGCTCGATTACATGAAGGACGTGACGATGCACGAGGTCGGCCACACGCTGGGCCTGCGGCACAACTTCCGTGCCTCGCATGCCGTCTCGGCGGCCCAGGTCGCCGACCCCGGGTTCAGCCGCCGCGAGGCCTTCACCGGGTCGGTGATGGAGTACGCACCGATCAACCTGCCGCGCCCGGGTGAGCCGGCAGCGGCGCCGTTCCAGGCCACGCTGGGGCCCTACGACTACTGGGCGATCGAGTACGCCTACAAGCCGATCGCGCCCGAGGCGCAGGCGGTCGAGCTGGCCCGCATCGCCGCGCGCAGCGGCGAGCCGGCGCTGGCCTACGGCACCGACGAGGACAACTTCCTCGGCCTCGACCCCGAGGCGTTGACGTTCGACCTGGGCGACGATCCGCTGGTCTTCGCCCGGCGCCGCTTCGACATCGCCCAAGACCTGTTCCGCCGCCAGGAGACGCGGGGCCTGCAAGCCGGTGACGACTACGCCCGGCTGCGCCGCTCGCTGAGCTACGCGGTGCGCGACGCCGGTCGGGCCGCCGGCATCCTGCTGCGCCAGGTGGGCGGCGTGCGCACGCTGCGCGACCAGCCCAACACCGGGCGCGACCCGCTGCAGCCGGTGCCGGCGGCGGCCCAGCGTGCGGCACTGCAGTTGTTGTCGCAGCGCGTGCTGTCGGCCGACAGCCTGGTCGTCAGCCCGGCACTGCAGCGCAAGCTGGCGCCCGACTACTTCGAGCGCGACGAGTCGCAGAGCGGCGACACCGAGTACTCGCTGACCCAGACCGTGCTCGACCTGCAACGCAGCCTGCTCAACCGCTTGATGAGCGACGCCCTGGCCGCCCGCATGCTCGACAACGAGGGCAAGGTCAGCGCGCCCGACAAGCCGCTGCGGCTGACCGAGCTGTATGCCCAGCTGGAAACCGACGTCTGGAGCGAACTCGCTGAGCGCGCCGACATCCCGCAGCCGCGCCGCGAACTGCAGCGCGAGTACATCAACCGCTTAGTGACGCTGGTGCTGCGCCCCGGCATCCTGAGCCGCAGCGACGCGCGCTCACTGGTGCGCAGCCGCGCCACGGCGCTGGCCCAGCGCATCGACCAGGCCAGCCGGCACAAGGCGCTGGGCGCCGATGCGCGGGCTCACCTGCAGGACAGCGCCGAGTCGCTGCGCAGCGCCCTGGCGGCGCCGCTGCAGCGCGCTGGCGTCTGAAGCCGGCGCGGCCTGACGTTCGTCGTCAGACCGTGAGTCGGGTGTCGCGCCCCAGCCAGGCGGCGCCGCGCACGCCCGACGCATCGCCGTGCAGCGCCGGCAGCAGCCGGGTGCGCACCGGCTCGCGCAGCCCGCCCGAAAACACCCAGCGGCCCCACAGCGCCGGCACGGCGGTGTAGGTGCTGGCGATGCGCGACAGGCCGCCGCCCAGCACGATCACGTCCGGATCCAGCAGGTTGATCACGCCGGCCAGCGCGCGCGCCAGGCGTTGTTGCCAGCGCGCGAT
The DNA here is from genome assembly GCA_038211805.1 of Burkholderiales bacterium. Classification (GTDB taxonomy): domain Bacteria; phylum Pseudomonadota; class Gammaproteobacteria; order Burkholderiales; family Burkholderiaceae_C; genus Pseudaquabacterium. The sequence goes on from JBBQVF010000010.1 coordinate 45,527, forward strand.
CGTCTCGGCGCAGGCCGCATCGCCGAGCGCAGCGGCCGCGGCGATCTGCGCCGCCGTCAACGCAGCCGTGAACGCAGCCGTGGCCGTGCCACCGTGCCGCCGCTGGTGGTCCCCCGCCATGCCCGGGCCGCTGACCAGCGTCTCGACACAGCCCGCTTGGCCGCAGTAGCAGGCCAGTCGCGCCTCGTCCGCCTCGGCCCAGGGCATGGGGTTGTGGCCCCATTCGCCGGCCAGCCGGTTGGGGCCCGTCAGCACCCGGCCGTGCACCGCGATGCCGGCGCCCGTGCCGGTGCCAAGGATGGCGGCAAACACCACAGGCGCGCCAGTGCCCGCGCCGTCGGTGGCTTCCGACAGCACCAGGCAGTTGGCGTCGTTGGCGATGGCCACCGGCCGACCCAGCCGCGCCGCCAGGTCGGCTTGCAGCGAGCGGCCGTTCAGGCACAGGGTGTTGGCGTTCTTGACCAGCCCTGCGGCGGTCAAGCTGCCGGGCGTGCCGATGCCGACCGCGAGCGGCGCACCGGGTGCCAGGGCCAGCGCCTGGCGGGCATCGGCCACCAGGCCGATCAGCGCGTCCAGCACCGCGTCATAGCCCTGGCCCGCCGGCGTGGCGATGCGCTGGCGCCAGACCTCGGCGCCGCGCGCATCGAGCAACAGCGCCTCGGTCTTGGTGCCGCCCAGGTCGATGCCCAGCGCGAAGGGCGGCGTCGGGCTTGGCGAGCCCACCGTGGTCAGACCGGTTCGGTGCGCAGGATCAGCCAGGCCAGCGCGTCACCGTCCAGCCTGGGCGCCAGACGCTCGCGCACGGTGTCGTGGTAGCCGTTCAGCCAGTCGATCTCGTCCGGGCGCAGCAGCGTCTGGTCGATGCAGCGGGCGTCGATCGGGCACAGCGTCAGGGTCTCGAATTCGAGCATCTCGCCGAAGGCGCCGTCCTCTGGCGTGGCCACCGCCACGTTGAGCAGCAGGTTCTCGATCCGCACGCCCCACTGACCGGGCCGGTACACACCCGGCTCGTCACTGGTGATCATGCCGGGCTCCATCGCGTGGTGTGGCTCGGGCTGGGCCTTGCTGATGGTCTGCGGGCCTTCGTGCACGTTGAGGAAATAGCCCACGCCATGGCCGGTGCCGTGGCCGAAATCGATACCGTGCTGCCACAGCGGCGCGCGCGCCAACGTGTCGAGAAACGGGCTCAGGGTGCCGCGCGGAAACCGCGCTCCCGCCAGGTTCATCATCGCCTTCAGCACCAGCGTGAAGTCGCGCCGCTGCGCCGCGCTGACCTGGCCGATCGGCCAGACCCGGGTGATGTCGGTGGTGCCGCCCAGGTACTGGCCGCCCGAGTCGATCAGCAGCAGGCCGTTTCCCTCGATCCAGGCATACGACGACGGCGTGGCGCGGTAGTGCGGCAACGCGCCGTTGGCGTTGAAGCCGGCGATGGTGGAAAAGCTCAGCCCCACGAAGCCGGGCCGCAAGGCGCGCTCGGCCGACAGTTTTTCATCGACCGTCAGCTCGCTGACACGCTCGCCGCGCGCCAGCGCGGCCTCGAACCAGGCATAGAAGCGGCACATCGCGACGCCGTCCTCGACCATGGCCTCGCGCACGAAGGCGGCTTCGGCGTCGGTCTTGCGGCTCTTGAACAGCGTGCTGGGGTTGATCGCCTCGACCACCCGCACGCCCGCCGGCACGGCCTGGCGAAAGCCCAGCGTGATGCGGCGCGGGTCGACCAGCAGCACGCTGCCGGTCGGCAATGCGTCCAGCGCCGGTGCGGCTGCCGCGTAGTCGGCCAACCTGAAGCCGTCGTCCGCCAGCTGCGCGGCCAGCGCGCCAGGCACCTTGCCGGCGCCGACGAACAGCGTGGCGAGCGTCGCGTCGATCAACAGGTGCGCCAGGAACACCGGGTTGTAGTCGACGTCGGCGCCACGCAGGTTGCTGATCCAGGCGATGTCGTCGACGGTGGAGACGAAATGGTGGCTGGCGCCGTGCCGCGCCATCGCCTCGCGCACCCGGGCCAGCCTGGCGGCGCGCGACTCGACGGCCTGCGGTGCCGCGTGGGCATACACCGCGGCGGCGGGCAGCGCGGGGCGGTCGGGCCAGACTTCGGTGAACAGGTCGCCGTCGGTCTGCAGCACGATGCCCGCCGCGTCGAGCGCCGCGCGCAGCTGTTGCGCTGCGGCCAGGCCCAGCACCTGGCCGTCGGCGCGGACCGTGGCACCGCGCGGTGTCTGCTCGACCAGCCACTGGATGTGGTGGGTGGCCGCGCCGGTGGGGATCTTCACCAGGTCGATGCCACTGCCCATCAACTCGGTGACCGCCTGCTGCCAGTAGCGGCTGTCGGCAAACAGCGCCGCGCGATCGGCGGTGACCACCAGCGTGGCCATCGAGCCCGTGAAGCCCGACAACCACTCGCGGCCCTGCCAGCGGCCGGGCAGGTATTCGGACAGGTGCGGGTCGGCGCTGGGCACCAGCAGCGCATGCGCGCCGTGGCGGGCCAAGGCTTGGCGCAGCTGGTCCAGTCGTTCACGAACGGGGTTGACGCGGGTGTCCATGGTGAGGCTTCCGGTGAGGCGTCGGGCCGGGTGGGCGCCGCGCCATGTCTTGAAGCCTTCGATTCTAGGAGGCTGTCGGGCTTGGGGAGCCGGCGGCGCCGTGCGCCTTGGTGTCGATCAGCAAGGCCATTGCCCGGTACATCCAAGGGTCTTCACGGGGGTGGCGGTTACACTGATGAGGTTGAGGCGCTACCAGTCACGCCTTCACAGTCGACTCTCGACCTCTGCATCGACCCATCTGCCTCCCCGACTGGGGCCCTTGGCAACAAGCGGCTGCAGGCCGATCGCACGGCGCCTCCCGACACATCGGGGGCGAACCCACTCCCATGAAATTCACCGACCTCGGCTTGGCCGAGCCGCTGTTGCGCGCCATTGCCGATCAGGGCTATGACACCCCCACGCCGATCCAGGCGCAGGCCATTCCGGTGGTGCTGCAAGGCGGCGACCTGATGGGCGGCGCCCAGACCGGCACCGGCAAGACCGCCGGTTTCACGCTGCCGATGCTGCAGCGCTTGTCCAGCGAGCCGTCCAAGAAGGACGCCAAGGGCCGCATCTGCATCCGCGCGCTGATCCTCACGCCCACCCGCGAGCTGGCGGCGCAGGTCGAGGAAAGCGTGCGCACCTACGGCAAGTACCTCAAGCTGACCAGCATGGTGATGTTCGGCGGCGTCGGCATGCAGCCGCAGATCAACGCGCTGCGCCGCGGCGTCGACATCCTGGTGGCCACGCCAGGCCGCCTGCTCGACCACCACCAGCAGGGCACGCTCGACCTGAGCCACGTGCAGATCTTCGTGCTCGACGAAGCCGACCGCATGCTCGACATGGGTTTCATCCATGACATCAAGAAGGTGCTGAGCTACCTGCCGGCCAAGAAGCAGAGCCTGCTGTTCTCGGCCACCTTCTCCGACGAGATCAAGGCCCTGGCCGACCGGCTGCTGAACAACCCGGGCCTGATCGAGGTGGCCCGCCGCAACCAGACCGCCGAGACCATTGCGCAGAAGGTGCATCCGGTAGGTCGCGAGAAGAAGAAGGCGCTGCTGAGCCACCTGATCAAGAGCGGCAACTGGCACCAGGTGCTGGTGTTCACGCGCATGAAGCACGGTGCCAACCGGCTGGCCGAGTTCCTCAATGACGAGGGCATCACGGCGATGGCGATCCACGGCAACAAGAGCCAGGGTGCACGCACCAAGGCGCTGGCCGACTTCAAGACCAACGACCTGCAGGTGCTGGTGGCCACCGACATCGCCGCGCGCGGCATCGACATCGACATGCTGCCGCACGTCGTCAACTTCGAGCTGCCCAACGTGCCCGAAGACTATGTGCACCGGATCGGCCGCACCGGCCGTGCCGGCGCCACCGGCGAGGCGATCAGCCTGGTCTGTGTCGACGAAGACATCTTCTTGCGTGACATCGAGAAGCTGATCAAGCGCAGCATCCCCAGCGAGATCGTGCCCGGTTTCGAGCCGCCCAGCAGCGAGAAGGCCGAGCCGATCGTGCTGGGCCGCATGACCATTGGCGTGGGCGGCACACGCCGCAACGCGGGTGGCGGCTTTGGCGGTGGTGGCGGTGGTGGCGGTGGCGGCCGCTCCGGCGGTGGCGGCGGTGGTCGCTCCGGCGGTGGCGGTGGCGGTGGTGGCGGTGGCGGTGGTGGTGGTGGTCAGGGCCGACGCGATGGCGGCAGCGGTGGTGGCCGCCCGGCGGCCGGCGGTGGCGGCTTCGGCGGCGCCCGGCCTGCCAACGCGGGCGGCGGACGTCCGGCCGGCGGCACCGGGCTGGGCGGTGCACGCTCGTCCGGCGGCCCCTCGCGCAGCGGTGGCGGTGGCGGCGGCGCCGGTGGTGGCGGTGGCGGTGGCAGTGGTCGCCCCGGCGGCCGCAGCAATCCGCCCAAGCGCTGAAACCGATGGCACGCCGAACGCCCTCGAGCCGGCTGGCGGTTCGCGCCAATACCGTACCGGCATCGGGCCGCGTACCGAAAGCCGCGCAGGTGCGCGTGCTGGTGGCCGGTGGCACCGGCCTGGTCGGCCGGGCCATGCTGGCCCAACTGGTGGCCGACCCGCGCTGCCGCACTGTCACCGCCCTGGTGCGCCAAGCGGGCCAGCGCCAGGGCCTGCCGCGTGGCGTCACGGCCCAGGTGGTCGACTACACGACGCTGGGACAACCCGGTGCGCCGGCCCTGCCTGCAGCCGACTGGGCCTTCTGCTGCCTGGGCACCACGATCAAGACGGCCGGCTCGCAGGCCGCCTTCCGAGCCGTCGATTTCGACGCCGTGCTGGCCTTTGCCCAAGCGGCGCGGGCCGCTGGCGTGACCCGGCTGGCCCTGGTGTCGGCGATGGGTGCCCACCACCACGCGCGGGTCTTCTACAACCGTGTCAAAGGCGAGGCCGAGCAGGCGCTGGCTGCGCTGGGCTTCCAGCAGTTGGTGGTCGCGCGGCCGTCGCTGTTGTTGGGGGATCGCCAGGCGCTGGGCCAAACCAGCCGGCCCGGTGAGCGCATCGCGCAGCTGTTGATGCCCGCGCTGGGCTGGCTGTTGCCGCGCAAGCTGCGACCCATCAGCGCCAGTGCGGTCGCCGCGGCCCTGCGCCTGGCCATGGTGGACGCGGCCCCAGGCACCACGGTGCTCGAATCCGACCAATTGGCGCGGCTGGCCGACGACCGCCCGCCGGGCTGACGATCAGCCCCGGGCCGGGCCGCAGACCGCGCAGCCCGCCTGCCGCGCCATGCGGATCTCGGTCCATTCCATCGTGCGCGCGTCCAGCATCTGCAGGCGGCCCGCCAGGGATTGGCCCACACCGGCCAGCAATTTCAGCGCCTCGGCGGCCTGCACCGTGCCGATGATGCCGACCAGCGGCGCAAACACCCCCATCGTGGCGCAGCGCACTTCCTCGAAGGTCGCCTCGGGCGGGAAGATGCAGGCATAACAAGGCGCGCCAGCCTGGCGCGTGTCGTAGACCGAGACCTGGCCGTCGAAGCCGATCGCCGCGCCCGACACCAGCGGCTTGCCATGCTGCACGCAGGCGGCGTTGACCGTTTGGCGGGTCTGGAAGTTGTCGCTGCAATCAACCACCACGTCGGCCTGCTGCACCGCGGCGTCCAGCCAGGCCGCGTCGGCACGGTGGTTCACCGCGATCACCTGGACATCGGGGTTGATGGCGGCGATGGTCTCGCGCGCCGACTCGGCCTTGGGGTGGCCGACGCGGGCCAGGTTGTGGGCGATCTGGCGCTGCAGGTTGGTCACATCCACCGTGTCGTGGTCGACCAGCGTGATGCGGCCCACCCCCGCCGTGCCCAGGTACAGCGCCACCGGCGAGCCCAGGCCGCCGGCGCCGATCACCAGCGCGTGACTGGCCAGCAACCGGGCCTGGCCCTCGACGCCGATGTCGTCGAGCAGGATGTGGCGCGAATAACGCAGCAACTGGTCATCGTTCATCGATACGAGCATAGCGTCCCGCGGACTTGCCGCCAAAACAGCGGCTGCCAAGAACAGCGGTTGCCAAAGACAAAGCCCGCCGAAGCGGGCCCGTGGCGTGCTGGTCAGCAAAAGTTTATTTCTTGTCGACGTCCAACTCGGCCTTGCGCTCGGCCTGGGTCTTGCTGACCGCCACCGGCTTGCCCTTGAGCTGGTTGAGTGCCTGGACCAGCGGAAAGTCGCCGGCAGTGCCGAATTCGGGCAGGGGCTTGGGCGGCTCCTTGGTCTTGGCCGACAACTCCTCGAGCTTGGTGCGGGCTTCCTCGCGGGCCTTTTCGCGCGCGGCGTCCTTTTTCTCGTCGGCACCGCCGAGATGCTTTTCCAGGTCAGCCTCGCGCATCCGCAAAGCGGCAAAGACGTTGCCCTCGGCGGTTTCGTCGAGCCAGATGTCGGGCACGATGCCCTTGGCCTGGATCGACCGACCGGCCGGCGTGTAGTAGCGCGCGGTGGTGATCTTCAACGCGGTGTCGGCCGACAGCGGGCGCACGGTCTGCACCGAGCCCTTGCCGAAGGTCTGCGCACCCATGATGGTGGCGCGCTTGTGGTCTTGCAGCGCGCCGGCGACGATCTCGCTGGCGGAGGCCGAGCCTTCGTTGACCAGCACCACCAGCGGCACGCTCTTCAGCGCGGCGGGCAGCCGGCGCAGCGGATCGCTGCTGCCCCGACGCACGTAGTACTCGGGCGAGGCCTTGAAGGTGGCGCGCGACTCGGCGATCTGGCCATTGGTCGACACCACCGTCACATCGGTGGGCAGGAAGGCGGCCGACAGCGCCACCGCGCCTTCGAGCAGACCACCCGGATCATTGCGCAGGTCGAGCACCAGGCCCTTCAGGTTCGGGTCGGCCTTGTACAGCTCTTCGATCTTGCGGGCGAAATCGTCGATCGTGCGGTCCTGGAACTGGCTGACGCGGATCCAGCCGTAGCCCGGCTCGACGATCCTGGCTCGCACGCTCTGCAGACGGATCTCTTCGCGCACGATGGTCACCGGGAAGCTGCGCGTCTCGTCCTTGCGGAAGACGGTGAGCTGCACCTTGGTGTTGGGCTCGCCGCGCATTTTCTTGACGGCCTGGTCCATCGTCAGGCCCTTGACCGGCGTGTCGTCGATGCGGGTGATCAAGTCGCCCGATTTCAACCCGGCACGGAAGGCCGGTGAGCCTTCGATCGGCGAGACCACCTTGACAAGGCCGTCCTCCATGCCGATCTCGATGCCCACACCGACGAACTTGCCGGTGGTGCCTTCGCGAAATTCCTTGTAGGTCTTCTTGTCGAAGTAGATCGAGTGCGGATCCAGCCCGGCGACCATGCCGCCGATGGCATCGGAGATCAGCTTCTTCTCGTCGACCGGCTCGACATAGTCGCTCTTGACCATGCCGAACACCGCGGCGAGCTGCTGCAATTCTTCCAGCGGCAGTGGCGACAAAGAATTGCGCGCAAAAGCCTGCAACTGCATCGTGGTGAGCGCGCCTGCGATGGCCCCCACGGCCAGCAGCCCCACCACCTTGTACTTGCCCGTCATGTTGCCTGCCTTGGGGCCTGTGGCCCTGCCAACGATTCGATCCATCGGCCAGTATATGGCCGCACTGGCGATTGGGACTCGGGGCTGGCGTGAAAGTTGCACGGCAACCCGGGTCGTTTTGGAGTCAAGGCCGTCCAGCGGGCACGGCAGGGCTGCGCGGCCTGGCTGCCGTCGTCAAGCCCCCAGCCGATCGGCCAGGGTGTCCAGCGCACTCACCTCGTGGTGCGGCGTGCCGGTCGGGCGGTGTGCGGCCAGCGCGTCGGGCCGCTGCACCCAGGCGGCCTGCAGACCGGCGGCCAGGGCGCCGTCGACGTCCGTCGCCGGGTCGTCGCCGATGTGCAGGGTGCTCCCCGGCGCGGCGCCGGCGCGCCGGCAGGCCTCGGCAAAGGCCTCGGGCGCCGGCTTGGCCAAACCCAGGTCGCGCGCGCTGACGGCGGCGTGGAAAAACGGCGCCAACCCGGGTATCCGCCGCACGTCGGCATTGCCGTTGGACAGCGCCACCAGCGGCCAGCGCGCCGCCAACCGGGCCAGCGCGGGCAGCACGTCGTCGTACAGCGCCACCCGCTGGCGCTCGCTGAAGAAGACCTCGAACGCTGTCTCGGCCAGCGCCGGGTCGTCGCCCGCGGCCCGCAGCGCCCGGCGCACGGTTTCCAGCCGCATCGCGCTCATGTCGTGGGCCCAGTCGGGCCGGTCGCGGGCCACGGCGGCGCGCAACGCCGCCAACGCGGCGCTGTCGCGGGCGGCATGGGTGGCCGGGGCGTGCTGACCCAGCCACCGCCACATCTCGCGGTCGGCACGGACGATGGTGGGCCCCACCGGCCAGAGGGTGTCGTCCAGGTCCAACGTCAGCGCGTGCAGGGTCATCGTGCCGCGATGGTAGACCGAGCCCCTGCCGGCCGTGGCCGACACGCCGGCTTGCTAAGCTGCCGCCATGGACCAAAAGACCGCTGAACTCACCGCCCGCAATTTCCCGACCGCTCAAGAAGATGCCCAGGCTGCCCAGCCGCCGTCCCGCTATGGCGGTGCAGGAAGCGCCTTCAAGCTGGCCTTCACCGACACCGACTTCCTGCTGCGCGAGGAACTGCGCACGGTGCGCATGCAGCTCGAGATGCTCAAGCCCGAGTTGATCCAGCGCGAGCAGGGCATCGAGTCGACCATCGTGATCTTCGGCAGCGCGCGCATTCCCAGCCCCGAGGCGGCCGCCGAGCGCCTGAGCATGGCGCTGGTCAGCGGCGATGCCCAAGCCGTCGCCCGCGCCCGCACCGCCCAGGCGATGAGCCCGTATTACGACGCGGCGCGCCGCTTCGCCGCGGTGGTGACCGAGCGCTCACGATCGCTGGACACGCCGATCTACGTCGTCACCGGCGGCGGGCCCGGCATCATGGAGGCGGGCAACCGCGGCGCGCACGAGGTCGGCGGCAAGAGCATCGGCCTGAACATCGTGCTGCCCCACGAGCAGGAGCCCAACGCCTACATCACGCCCGAGTTGTGCTTCCAGTTCCACTACTTCGCGCTGCGCAAGATGCACTTCGTGATGCGCAGCATCGCGCTGGTGTGCTTTCCGGGCGGCTTCGGCACACTGGACGAGTTGTTCGAGACGATGACGCTGATCCAGACCGGAAAAAGCCGGCGCCGGCCGATCCTGTTGTTCGGCCGCACCTTCTGGGAGAAGCTGGTCGACTTCCAGCACCTGGTGGACACCGGCATGATCAGCCCGGAAGACCTGGGCCTGTTCCACTTCGTCGAAACAGCCGAGGAGGCCTGGGACCACCTGGCCGCCTATTACCGCTTCGACGGCTTCGAGGGCGGCAACACCAGAAACACCAGCGACACCAGTGACACCCGCCAAGCCGGGCGGGTCGACACCGCCGGCTCGGTCTGAACCATGAACCCAGGAATCAGCCTGATCGGCGCGCCGACCGACATCGGCGCCGGGGCCCGGGGCGCCAGCATGGGGCCCGAGGCGCTGCGTGTGGCCGGCCTGCGTGCCGCGCTGGAGAGTCGCGGCCTGGAGGTGCAGGACCGCGGCAACCTGGCCGGCCCGGCCAACCCCTGGTTGCCGCCGGTCGACGGTTACCGCCACCTCGCCGAGGTGGTGGCCTGGAACCAGGCGGTGCATGACGCAATGCTGGCCGAGTTGCGCGCCGGTCGGCTGCCCATCCTGCTGGGCGGCGATCACTGCCTGGGCATTGGTTCGATCAGCGCGGTGGCGCGGTATTGCCGCGAAGCCGGCAAGAAGCTGCGCGTGCTGTGGCTGGACGCCCATGCCGACTTCAACACCAGCCTGTTGACGCCCAGCGGCAACGTCCACGGCATGCCGGTGGCCTGCCTCTGCGGACATGGCCCGCAGGCGCTGGTGGAGATCGGCGGCACGGTGCCGGCGATCAACGCCAAGGTGGTGCGGCAAATCGGCATCCGCAGTGTCGACCCGGGCGAGAAGCGATTCGTGCATCAAGCGGGGTTGGAGGTCTTCGACATGCGCTACATCGACGAGATGGGCATGCGCCACGCGATGGAGCTGGCGCTGGCCACGCTGGACGCCAACACCCACCTGCATGTCAGCTTCGACGTCGATTTCCTCGACCCGGCGATCGCCCCGGGCGTGGGCACCACGGTACCCGGCGGACCGACCTACCGCGAAGCGCAGCTGTGCATGGAGATGATCGCCGACACCCGGCGGCTGGCCAGCCTGGACGTGATGGAGCTGAACCCTGCACTCGACGTTCGCAACCAGACCGCCGAACTGGCCGTTGACCTGATCGAGAGCCTGTTCGGCAAGAGCACCTTGATGCGGGCCTGAATTTGCGCGCTGGCGACCGTGACTCGTGACGGCTCGATGCAGACGTTGCGTTGTTGCCGGAAAGCAGGCGTTCCATTTCTGCGCGAGCGCATCGGGCCGGGCTGGCGTGTTGGGCTCCTTGCCCCCCGCCGCCGGCGTGGCGGCCGCGGTCACCTCCTTTACGCCCGCCACCCACGCCCGCCCACCCCGACGCGCCATCACCACCGCGGCGTCGTTGCCTTGAATTCAAAAGCCCGCAAGCCACCACCGCAGCGTCCGGGACGAGGGCGTCGGGTGACCGGATGACGCAGGTAAAGGAGGAG
>JBBQVF010000011.1:0-54983 GCA_038211805.1 Burkholderiales bacterium
TCGACTTCGGCCGTGACCTGCTGGCCGCCGGGCTCACCCATGCCCGCGGTCTGGTCGACTGGGCGGCCACCGCCGGCGCGCTGGACCGTGCCGCACGCGACCTGCGGCTGGCCTGTGCCGGGCCGCTGCGCGAGCTGAAAGGCATTCTCAAACTGCGCTGAGACGAACGTGCGCCGCAAGCGCCGTTTCAGGATGCACTGGCCGGCCTGGCCAAGGCCGCCGACTTGGCGCGCGACGCCGCGTTGCTGGTCGAGGCCACTGCGCCCGACTTCACCCGCTTGGTCGAGCGCGGCCGCCGTGTCGCCCAGCTGGCCCATGCGTTCGAAGCCGAAGCCGCCGCCGACCGGGTGCGCTGGATCGACGTCGGCCCGCGCGACGCCCGGCTGGTCGAGTCGCCGCTGCACATCCGCGACCTGTTCACCGAGCAGCGTGCGGTCGCGCCGCGGGCCTGGATCTTCACCTCGGCCACGCTGGGCAGCGATGACGCATTGAGCTGGTTCAGCGAAGCCGCGGCGATGGAAGACGCCCGCAAGCTGCGGGTGGGCAGCCCGTTCGACTATGCCGCCCATGCCCGCACCTGGGTGCCGCCGCGCTTTCCCAAGCCCAGCGAGCCCGGCCATCCGGCAGCGGTGGGCGCGTTGGCGGCCCGGCTGGCCGGTCGGCTGGGCGGGCGCACCTTCGTGCTGACCACCACGCTGCGGGTGCTGCCGCTGATCGCCCAGGCGCTGAACGACGAAGCTGCCGCGGCCGGTGAACCGCTGCAGGTGCTGGTGCAGGGCACGCACCCCAAGCGCACGCTGCTGCAGCGTTTTCTCGACACCCCGCGCAGCGTGCTGGTCGGTTCGGCCAGCTTTTGGGAAGGCATCGACGTGCCGGGCGACGCGCTGCAGTGCGTGATCATCGACAAGCTGCCGTTCCCGCCGCCCAACGACCCGCTGGTGCAGGCCCGCAGCAAGGAGCTGGAATCCCGCGGCCGCGACCCCTTCAACGACTATTTCGTGGCCGAGGCGGCGATCTCGCTGAAGCAGGGCGCCGGGCGGCTGATCCGCAGCGAGTCCGACCGCGGCTTGCTGGTCATCACCGACCCGCGGCTGCGCCAGATGCCCTACGGCCGCCGTCTGCGCGCCGCGTTGCCCGCGATGGGCACGCTCGACACCGAAGCCGACGCGCTGGATTGGCTGGGGGAGCTGGCGGCGGGGCATTGACCCGTTGCCGCCGCGTGGTCGCCCGGCCTCAGCGCAGGCGGCGGGCGACCCCGCTCACCAGAACTGCCACCAGGCCCGGTCGGGCAGGCGCACGCCGTTCTTGAAGTACTGGGTGTCCGGGAAGTTCGACTTCAGCACCCGCTCGGCGTCTTCACGCAGCACCGGAAGGCCCAGCTTGTCGTAGCTGGCCGCCATGATGTAGAGCGCCTCTTCGGTGGCCGGGGCGCGCTGGAATTCGCGCACCGCCAGCTGGGCTCGGTTGGCCGCGGCCACGAAGGCCTGGCGGCGGTAGTAGTAGCGCGCCACATGCACCTCGTACTCGGCCAGCGAGTTGATGATGTAGTCCATGCGCAGCCGGGCATCCTCGCTGTACTTCGAGGCCGGGTACTGCTCGACCAACTGGGCGAATGCCTGGTACGAATCGCGCGACGCCTGCTGGTCGCGCTCGGACACGTTCTGGCGCGAGATGCTGGTCAGGAAGCCGGTGTTCTCGTTGAAGTTGACCACGCCCTTGAGGTAGAGCGCGTAGTCCAGCGCCGGGCTCGACGGGTACAGCCGCAGGAAGCGGTCGAGCTTGGTGATGGCCTCCACCCGCTCGCCGCTCTTCCACTTGGCGAATGCCAGATCGAGCGCCGCCTGCTGTGCCAACAGCGTGCCTGCGGCGCGTCCTTCGACCTTTTCCAGCGCGGGGATGGCCTTGTCGTAACTGCCCGAATTCAGGTCTTCGCGGGCATCTGCATACAATTTCTCGGCCGAGCCGGACAAATCGTCCTTGCCGCTGCTGGCGCAACCGGCCAGTACGGCGGCCGACAACAACGCCACCGCCACCCATCCGGCCCGGCGATGTCCGGCAATCTCGGGCGCCGCGGGGCGCATCGACTTCAACAAGCTCATCGGTTTCGGCAGCCTTGCGGCCGGCGTCCTTCCAGGCAGTTCATGCATTCAGGCAAATTCGCCACTCCTCAGATTCTAATGGCCGTACCTTCTGACCCTTCGTCCCCTGCGGCAGCGCCTGCCGACCGTGACGTCGACCCCGACGCCGACGCCGACCACGACACCGACCTGCTGCTCGACGCGGCGGCGCAAGCCGAGGGCAGCATCGAGAAGGTCGACGCGGCCGAGGTCGAGACCCGCTTGGCCACCGTGTCGTCCGCGCAGCATGGCCTGCGGCTGGACAAGGCGCTGGTGGCGCTGGCGCCCGAGTTTTCGCGCAGCTGGCTGCAGCAGCTGATCGACCGCGGCCATGTGCGGCTGGACGACCAGGTGCAGACCTCGGCGTCGCGCAAGATCAAGGTCGGGCAGCGGCTGCAGGTGGCGCTGGCCCCCACGGCCGAGAGCCTGGCGTTCCGGCCTGAGGCCATGGCGCTGGCCATCGTCTACGAGGATGCACACCTGCTGGTGGTCGACAAGCCGGTCGGGCTGGTGGTGCACCCGGCGCCGGGCAACTGGTCTGGCACCTTGCTCAACGGCCTGCTGGCCCACCATGTCGGCGCCGCCAGCCTGCCGCGGGCCGGCATCGTGCACCGGCTCGACAAGGACACCAGCGGCCTGATGGTCGTTGCCAAGACCGTGCCGGCGATGACCTCGCTGGTGCGCCAGATCGCCGCCCGCGAGGTGCGCCGCGTCTACCTGGCGCTGGCCCACGGCCGCATCCCTTGGGACGAGGCGTGCATCGAGGCGCCGATCGGGCGTGATCCGACTGCGCGGCTGCGCATGGCGGTGGTCCCCAGCGGCAAGCCGGCGCGCACCGATGTCGTGCGCCTGGCTGTCTGGGAGCCGGATGCGCCCACCCAGGCTCGCGGGCCGGCGGCCAGTCCGATCAGCGCCGTGCGCTGCAAGCTGCACACCGGCCGCACCCATCAGATCCGGGTGCACATGGCCTCGCGCGGTCACCCGTTGGTTGGCGACGTGCTGTATGGCGGGCGGCCGATGCTGGGCCTGACGCGGCAAGCACTGCATGCCGCCGAACTGGCCTTCGAACATCCCGGCGATGGCCAACTGCGGGCGTTCGAGGCGCCGTTGCCCGCTGACTTGGCCGCGGCCTGGGGCGTTGTGGTGCCGAGCTGACACCTCACGCGCAGGGTCGAGCGTTCCAGCGCTACAATCAACAGTGAATGTTGGCGAGTGAAGCGGTGGATGTGACATCCCGCTCCGCCGCCGGCACCCGACACGCGGGCCGAAACGGCCTGCGGCAGATGCCAGGGCCGCAGGGTTTGCGGCCGGGCTCCACGGGACACAGCGGCGGTTGCCGGGTGTCCGGACCCCCAGCTTGAATCAAAGTGCGCAGCCGTCCACAAGACGCCTGACATGCGATCGACGGCCGACCCAGGCCACCCAGCCGCCGACAGGCAACGCCCGTCGCCGACCGATGCGAAGCACCCCGCCGTTGCGCGACAACGGCCACCGATGAACAGAGGTTCATGAACACACACGAGGCCAAGCGGATCCTCGAGACCGCGCTGATCTGCGCCCAACAACCGATGCCGCTGCGCGACATGCGCAGCCTGTTTGACGAACAAGTGGGCGCCGACACCGTGCGCCTGCTGCTCGATGAACTGGTGCGCGACTGGCAAGACCGCGGCGTCGAACTGGTGGCACTGGCCTCGGGATGGCGCTTCCAGAGCCGCCCCGACATGCGCGAGTACCTCGACCGCCTGCACCCTGAGAAGCCCCCGCGCTACTCCCGCGCGGCGATGGAAACCTTGGCCATCATGGCCTACCGGCAACCCGTGACCCGCGGCGACATCGAGGACATCCGGGGGGTCACGGTGTCCAGCCAGATCGTCAAGCAGTTCGAGGATCGCGGCTGGGTCGAAGTGATCGGATACCGCGAAGCACCCGGCCGACCGGGTCTGTACGCCACCACGCGTCAATTCCTCGACGACCTGGGCCTGGCCAGCCTCGACCAATTGCCCGTACTCGAAGGACCGCCTACCGCGGCGGTGTTCGACCCCGGCACGGCTGGCCAGGTGTCGTTGCTGGAAGACGAAGCCCAGACGCCTTTGCCTTTGCCCGAGCCCAGCTCGGGTGCCGTACCGCCCGTTTTCGATTTGTCGGCCGATTCTTTGACCGAACCCCCTGCGCCGGCGCCGACGCCAGCGTCCGATGATTCCACCCCCGCTGCACACGCATGAACCCGCAAGACCAAGATCTACCCCTGTCCGACCTGCCGGGCGACCCGTCGCCTGTCGACGCCGCGTCGTCGCCCAAGCCTCGGCGCAAACGCGCCGTGAGCGCAGCGCCGGTGGCTGCATCCGAAGCGCCCTCCGAGGCAGCCCCACCGTATGCTGAGCCCGCGCCGGCCTCGGTTGACGACCCCGCCGACGCAGCGCCTGCCAAGCCCAAGCGAAGCCGTCGCAAAGCGGCCGATGGGCTGGTCGATTTGCAGCCCGATGTGCAGACCCGCTTCAGTGACAGCGCGGCGCCTGCGCCTGCCGAGGTCGCCGTGCCGGTCGTCACAGTGGCCATGGCCGTGACCGAGACGGCTGGTCCCGGCGCCGCGCCGCCGGCCAAGCCGCGGCGCCGCACTGCCGCGGCGGCCGGCGCTGCCGAGCCGGTGCCGGCGGTGGCCGATGCGGCCGTTTTGGTGGCCGCCTCGCCAGTGCCGGCTGACGACACCGCTTCGCCTGTCGCGACGGCAGTGGCGACGGCCATGACCGCCGAAGGCAGCGATCGCGCCGCGGCTCCTGCCGAAGGCGTTGCGCCGGACGCAGTCGATGCGGAGGGCGCCGAGGCCGATGGCACGCGTCGCCGCAACCGCAACCGTCGGCGAGGCCGCCGCGGCGGCGCCGACCGGGCACTGCGCGAGGATGGCTCAGCCGCAGAAGAAGGCGCCGAACCGACCGTCACCACCCCGTCCGGCGACGACGACGACGATGACGAGCGCAGCGGGTCGCCCCGCGTCGAGGTGCCGCGCGCCGCTCCGCTGGACGCCGGCGAAACCTTCGCCGCCGTGCTGTCGGGCGATTACGACGCCGAGCCGGCCGATGCCGGTGCGCCGGCCGAGCCCGAGAAGCGTGTGCTGGCCGCCGAGCCCGACGCGCCCAAGCTGCACAAGGTGTTGGCGCAGGCCGGCATCGGCTCGCGCCGCGACATGGAAGAACTGATCGCCGAGGGCCAGGTGCAGGTCAATGGCCAGGTGGCCCACACCGGCCAGCGCATCTCGTTCGGTGACCGCATCAGCGTGGCCGGCAAGTTGATCAAGGTGCGCATCGCGCCGCCGCCGCCGCGTGTCATTGCCTACCACAAGCCGGTGGGCGAGGTCGTCACCAACGACGACCCGCAGCACCGCCCGACGGTGTACCGCCGGTTGCCGCGCCTGGCGCACGGCAAGTGGCAATCGGTCGGTCGGCTCGACATCAACACCGAAGGCCTGCTGCTGTTCACCAACTCGGGTGAGCTGGCCAACCAGCTGATGCACCCGCGCTTCGGCGTCGAGCGCGAGTACGCAGTGCGCGTGCTCGGCACGCTGGAGGCCGATGCCAAGGCACGCCTGCTCGAAGGGGTGGACATCGACGGCCAGCGCGCCATGTTCCAGTCGGTCGAGGACGGCGGTGGCGAGGGTGTCAACCGCTGGTACCGCGTGGTCATCACCGAAGGCCGCAACCGCGAGGTCCGCAAGCTGTTCGACAAGGTCGGGCTGGGCGTCAGCCGGCTGATCCGCATCCGCTACGGCTGCGTGGTGCTGCCGCGTGGCCTGCGCCGCGGGCTGTTCGTCGACCTGAACGAGGCCGAGGTGCGCGAGGTGCGTCGCCTGGCTGCAGTGACTCGCGACCAGCCGGCCGCCGCACCACGCACACCGCGGCCCGATGCAGCCGGCCCGCGAGAAGGCCAGGCGCCGCGCGACGGGCAGGGCCCGCGTGAAGGCCAAGGGCAGGGCCAGAACCGGGGCAACAACAACAACCGCCGCGGCAGCCCGCCGCAGCAGCGGGCCGATCGGGGTGACCGCCCCGATCGCCCCGAACGCGAAGCGCGGCCCGACCGCGGCCCCGGCGGCCAGCCCAACAGGCCGCAAGAGCGTCGGGAGCGGCCGGCGCCGCGTCCGCCGGCAGCCGACGGTGACTTCGAGCAGGAAAACTTCGCGGCGATCCCCAACCCGCTGATGCAGACCTTCGACAAGCGCGCGATCCGCGAAGCCCGTGCACCCCGCCGCGAAATCTCCGAGGACGGCCCGATTCCGAACCCGTTGGAGCAGACCTACGACAAGCGCTTCGTGCAGAAACCCAAGGGCTTCGGCATCGGCGGTGGCGGTGGTGGTGGCGGTGGCGGCCGCAAGGGCGGTGGTGGTGGTGAGGGCGGTGGTCAACCCGACCCGATGAAGACCTCGCTGGGCTATATCGGCGCCGATGCCTTCGTGCGCAAGTTCCAGGGCAACAACGGCGCCGGCGGTGGCGGTGGCGGTGGCGGTAACCGTGGTGGCCGCCGCACCGGCGGTGGCGGTGGCGGTGGCGGTGGTGGTGGCGGTGGCGGTGGCGGTGGCGGTGGCGGTGGCGGTGGCGGTCGCCGCGGCGGCGGCGGCGGCCGTTGAAGTCACCAGGCCGGTCGGGCCTCGGCCCCGACGGCGCGGTGCACACCGCGGCCGGCTGCCGTCAAAGGCCCAATACACAGCCACGCTAGAATGCTGGGTTTATCTTCAAGTTATTGATTTCAGGAGAATTTTCATGGCCGATTCCGCAAAGACTGAACGCACCCTCTCGATCATCAAGCCCGACGCCGTCGCCAAGAACGTGATCGGCCAGATCTACGCCCGCTTCGAAGGTGCCGGTCTCAAGGTCATCGCTGCGCGCATGGCGCACCTGTCACGCGGCGAGGCCGAGGCCTTCTATGCCGTGCACAAGGCGCGACCGTTCTTCAAGGACCTGGTCGAGTTCATGATCTCCGGCCCGGTGATGATCACCGCGCTGGAAGGCGAGGGCGCGATCCTCAAGCACCGCGATCTGATGGGCGCCACTGACCCGAAGAAGGCCGAAAAGGGCACGATCCGCGCCGACTTCGCCGATTCGATCGACGCCAACGCAGTGCACGGCTCCGACGCCGCCGAGACCGCCGCGGTCGAGATCGCGTTCTTCTTCGCCGGCTTGAACGTCTACAGCCGCTGATCTCAGCGGCACGTGATCCAGCGCTCGGCACGGCCCCGGCTTCGACGACCGTGACCCCGGTCAACCTGCTCGATTTCGATCTGGCCGCGCTCACCGCCTGGTGCGAGGCCCGCGGCGAGAAGCGTTTTCGCGCCGTGCAGTTGTTTCGCTGGATCCACCAGCGTGGCGAGAGCGACTTCGCCCGCATGTCCGACCTCGCCAAGTCGCTGCGCGACAAGCTGGCCGGGGCGGCGGTGGTGCAGGCGCTGCCGATCCTCAGTGAACAGGCGTCGGCCGACGGCACCATCAAGTGGTTGTTCGACGTCGGCGGTGGCGATGCGGTCGAGACCGTCTTCATCCCCGAGGACGACCGCGGCACGCTGTGCATTTCGTCGCAGGCCGGTTGTGCAGTGGGATGCCGCTTCTGTTCCACCGGCCACCAGGGTTTCAGCCGCAACTTGAGCACGGCTGAAATCGTTGCCCAACTGTGGTTCGCCGAGCACCATCTGCGCATCCGCTTGAACCGCCCGCCGGGCGAACGCGTCATCTCCAACGTCGTGATGATGGGCATGGGCGAGCCGCTGCAGAACTACGGTGCGCTGGTGCCGGCGCTGCGGGTGATGTTGGACGACCATGGCTACGGCTTGTCGCGCCGGCGGGTCACCGTGTCCACCTCGGGCGTGGTGCCGATGATCGAGCGGCTGCAGGTCGATTGCCCGGTGGCGCTGGCGGTGTCGTTGCACGCGCCAACCGACGCCTTGCGCGACCAGCTGGTGCCGCTGAACCGCAAGTACCCGCTGGCCGACTTGCTGGCCGCCTGCCGGCAGTACCTGGCCGCGGCGCCGCGTGACTTCATCACCTTCGAATATTGCATGCTCGACGGGGTGAACGACGGGCCCGAGCAGGCGCAGCAGCTGATCGCGCTGGTGTCGGGCCGTGGCGATGCGCAGCGGGTGCCCTGCAAGTTCAACCTGATTCCGTTCAACCCGTTCCCGGCTTCGGGCTTGAAACGCTCGCCGCGTGACCGTGTGCTGGCTTTCGCCAAGCAGTTGCAGGATGCCGGTATCGTGACCACCGTGCGCAAGACCCGCGGCGACGACATCGATGCGGCCTGCGGCCAATTGGCTGGCGAGGTGCAAGACCGCACCAACGCGCAGACCCGGTTGACGCGACCGATCATCCGCATCGAACCGGTGCCGCAGGTGCGGCCATGACGATCGCCCGCCTGCAAAGACTGGCCGGTCGCGCGCGCAGTCTGCCGACAGCTGCGCTGGTGGTCACGATGGTGGTGCTGGCGGGCGGCCTGGTCGCGTGTTCCAGCACCAGCACAATCTCCTCCAGCAGCTCGTCGGCCAAGCCGGTCGAGCTGCCGAAGGCCACCGGCCCCTCGACCGACCCGGTCGATGTCGAGCGTCGTGCCCGGGTGCGCTTGGAACTGGCCAGTGCCTATTTCTCGCGCGGCCAGACCGACACCGCGCTCGATGAAGTCAAGCGCTCGATCGCTGCCAAGCCCGATCTCGCCGAGGCCTACAACCTGCAGGGTTTGATCTACGCGGCACTGAACGACGACGCACTGGCTGACGAGAGCTTCGCCCGTGCCCTGCGGATCAACCCGCGTGACGGCTCGACCTTGCACAACCAGGGCTGGTTCCTGTGTCAACGTGACCGGTTCACCGAGTCTCAGGCGCAGTTTGCCGCCGCGCTGGCGATCCCGCAGTACCGTGAGGTGGCGCGCACCCACCTGGCCCGGGGGGTCTGTTACGGCCGCAACGGCCAGTGGGCCGAAGCTGAAACCGCGCTGATGCGCGCCTACGAACTGGAACCCAGCAACCCCAGCACCGGGCTGAATCTGGCCGATGTGCTGGTTCGCCGCGGTGAATTTGAGCGGGCGCGTTTCTACATCGGCCGCGTCAACGATGTGCCCGGCAACGTCAACCCCCAGACACTGTGGCTGGCCGCACGCATCGAGCACAAGCTCGGCCAGACCTCGAGCCTGCGGGTGCTGGGCGACCGACTGCGCCAGGGCTTCCCGCAATCCCCGGAGGCCGCGCTGTTCGAGCGGGGTCGTTTTGATGACTGACGCTGCTGGCCGCACCGCGCCGAGCGCGGCCAGCCCTGTCGACGGCGCCGGTGCCCTGCTGCGCGCCGCGCGCCAGCAGCAAGGCCTGCACATCGCGGCGCTGGCGGCCTCGATCAAGGTGACGCCGGCCAAGCTGGAGGCGCTGGAAGCCGGCCGCTACCACGAGCTGCCCGACATCACATTTGCCCGGGCGTTGGCCAAGACCGTCTGCCGGGTGCTCAAGATCGACCCCGAGCCGGTGCTGGCCCAGATGCCCGACACGGCAGCCGGCGGGCTGGCGCGGGTCGACGGCGGACTGAACACACCGTTTCGGGAACGGCCCGGTCGGGTCGACCCGACCGTGTGGGTGCCCTGGCGGCATCCGGTGCTGTGGGCTGTGGCGCTGTTGCTGGTCGCGGCAGCGGCGTTCGTGCTGGTGCCGACGGTGTCGGTGATTGGCGGCGCGTCGCCGTTCCCGGACGCAGCGTCGGCCCCGGTGATGCCGCCCAGCGGTGCGGCGGCCTTGCCAATGGCAACCGATGCGACCGCCGCAGCGCCGCCCGAGGCCGCGGAGGCGGCATCCGCCGTGGCCGGTCCCGACGGGCTCGCGGCTGTCATGCCCTCAACTGCCCCGGCCCCGGCCACCGCCGCCGGCAGCGCGGCTGCCACCCAGGCCGCGCCCGCCGGCGCCGTGCCGGTGGCGGGTGGCGACGCGCTGACGCTGCGCGCGTTGGAGGCCACTTGGGTGCAGCTGATTGACGGTTCTGGCCAGACGCTGATGGCGCGCCTGGTGCCCGCGGGCGAAACGGTATCCTTGACCGCGCAGCCGCCGCTGCGCCTGAGAATCGGCAACGCCAGTGGCACCGAGCTGCGGTTTCGCGGTCAGCTGGTAGACCTGAAGCCCGTCGCCCGCGACAACATCGCCAACATCCTGCTGCCATGAGTGCCTTCGACACCGACGATTTCACGCTGATCCCGCCTGCCATGCCGTTGGCCAGACGTTCACGCCAGGCCCGAGTGGTCTGGGGAGACCGGGTGGTCACCGTGGGCGGCGACGCGCCAGTGCGGGTGCAGTCGATGACCAACACCGACACGGTCGATGTCATCGGCACGGCGATCCAGGTCAAAGAGCTGGCCATCGCCGGCTCGGAGATGGTGCGCATCACCGTCAACACACCCGAGGCGGCGAAGGCCGTGCCCGCCATCCGCGAGCAACTCGACCGCATGGGCATCGACGTGCCCCTGGTCGGCGACTTTCATTACAACGGCCACACCCTGCTGACCGAGCACCCCGATTGCGCCGCGGCGCTGAGCAAGTACCGCATCAATCCCGGCAACGTCGGCAAGGGCCACAAGCGCGACCGCCAGTTCAGCCAGATGATCGAGGCCGCCTGCCGGCACGACAAGCCGGTGCGCATCGGCGTCAACTGGGGCAGCCTCGATCAGGAACTGCTGGCCGAGATGATGGACGACAACGCCCGCCGTGCCACACCCTGGGACGCCAAGCAGGTGATGTACCAGGCGCTGCTGCAGTCGGCGCTGCAATCGGCCGCCTGGGCGCAAGAGCTGGGGCTCAGCGCCAACCAGATCATCATCAGCTGCAAGGTCAGCGGCGTGCAGGACCTGATCACCGTCTACCAGGCGCTGGCCGCGCGCTGCGATTACCCGCTGCACCTGGGCCTGACCGAAGCCGGCATGGGCACCAAGGGCACGGTGGCCTCGGCGGTGGCGATGGGCCAGTTGCTGCAGCAGGGCATCGGCGACACCATCCGCGTCAGCCTGACGCCGCAGCCGGGCGAGGCGCGCACGCAGGAGGTGGTGGTCGCGCTCGAGATCCTGCAGGCGCTGGGCCTGCGCCACTTCAACCCCAGCGTCACCGCCTGTCCGGGCTGCGGGCGCACCACCAGCACCACCTTCCAGGTGCTGGCCAAGGACATCGACGACCACCTGCGGGCGATGATGCCGGTCTGGAAGGCGAAGTACCCGGGCGTCGAGAACCTGAAGCTGGCGGTGATGGGCTGCATCGTCAACGGCCCCGGTGAGAGCAAACACGCCGACATCGGCATCAGCCTGCCCGGCACCGGCGAGGCTCCGGCTGCGCCGGTATTCATCGACGGCCAGAAGGCGATGACGCTGCGTGGCGAGGGCATCGCCCAGGAATTCCACAAGATCGTCGAGGACTACATCGAGCGCCGTTTCGGTGCAGCGAAGACGCCGCATTGACGCTGGCCGCCACCGTCGCTCGACCGTTTTCCCCGGCCCCTCCGGCACTTTCTCCGACCTGAACCAGGGCCTGCGCGACAGGTCCGCACCGCACCATGGCCGAACCCCTGCAAGCCGTCAAAGGGATGAACGACATCCTGCCGCCCGATTCGGCACGCTGGGAATGGCTGGAAGACACCGTGCGTGCGCTGATGCGCCGCTACGGCTACCTCAACATCCGCACGCCCATCGTCGAGCCGACGCCGCTGTTCGTGCGCGGCCTGGGCGAGGTGACCGACATCGTCGAGAAGGAGATGTACTCCTTCATCGACAGCATGAACGGCGACCCGCTGACCCTGCGCCCGGAAAACACCGCCGGCGTGGTGCGCGCGGCGATCGAGCACTCGATGCTCTACGACGGCGGCAAGCGGCTGTTCTACATAGGTGCGATGTTCCGCCATGAGCGGCCGCAGCGCGGGCGCTACCGCCAGTTCCACCAGGTGGGTGTCGAGGCGCTGGGCTTCGGCGGCCCCGAGACCGATGCCGAGGTGATCCTGATGGCCCGCGCGCTGTGGCGCGACCTCGGGCTGGCCGATGTGCGGCTGGAGATCAACAGCCTGGGCGTGCTCGCAGAGCGCCAGGCCCATCGCGCCGCGCTGATCGGCCACTTCGAGGCCCATGCCGAACTGCTGGACGCCGAAGCGCAACGCCGGCTGCACAGCAACCCGCTGCGCATCCTGGACACCAAGAACCCGGCGATGCAAGACCTGGTGAACGCCGCGCCGCAGCTGATCAGCTTCCTGGGCGAGGGTTCGCTGAGGCACTTCGACGCGGTCAAGGCCGCGCTTGACGCGGTCGGCCAGCCCTACACCGTCAACCCGCGGCTGGTGCGCGGCATGGACTACTACACCCACACCGTGTTCGAGTGGATCACGCCGAAGCTGGGCGCCCAGGGCACGATCTGTGGCGGCGGCCGCTACGACGGCCTGGTCGAGATGATCGGCGGCAAGCCCGCACCCGGCGTCGGCTGGGGCATGGGGCTGGAGCGGGTGCTCGATCTGCTGCAGCAAAGCGGCATCGAACCGCCTGCCATCACGCCAGACGCCTACGCCGTGCTGCCCGATCCCGCCGCGCTGGGCCCGGCCATCGCCACCGTCGAGGCGCTGCGCGCGCTGGGCGTGGCGGTGGTGATGCATGCAGGTGGTGCCGCCGGCCTGGGCAGCATGAAGTCGCAGTTCAAGAAGGCCGACGCCAGCGGTGCGCGGCATGCGCTGGTGTTTGGCGGCAACGAGCTGGCGCAGGGCATGGTGGCGGTCAAGCCGTTGCGTGACGCGGCGGCGGTGCAGGTGTTGCGGCCACTGGCCGCAGTGGCCGACTGGGCCCACGAACTGCGCAACGCATAATCCCGCACTTGGTTTTCAGAGCAAAGACAACAGGCGCTTCATGGCGAATACCTTCGATCTGCAGGAGCAGGAACAACTCGACGACCTCAAGGCGTTCTGGAAGCGATACGGCAACCTGATCACCTGGGTCATCACCGCGACTTTGCTGGCTTTCGCCAGCTGGAACGCCTGGGGTTGGTACCAGCGTGACCAGGCGGCCAAGGCCGGCGCCATGTTCGAGGAACTCGACAAGGCGGCCACGGCGGGCGATGTCGAGCGGGCAGGGCGCGTCTTCAACGACATGAAAGAGCGCTTCCCCGGCACCACGCTGACCCAGCAGGCCGGCCTGATGGCGGCGATGCTGCAGTACGACAAGGGCCAGGCCGATGCGGCCCAGGCCAGCCTGGCATGGGTAGCCGACAAGGCCGGCGAGGACGGCTACCGCAGCATTGCCCGCCTGCGTCTGGCGGGCCTGCAACTTGACGCCAAGCAGTACGAAGCGGCGCTGAAGTCACTCGACGCTGTCACCAGCAAGGAGTTCGCCGGCCTCGCGTCCGATCGCCGCGGCGATGTGTTGCTGGCGCAAGGCAAGAAAGACGATGCGCGCAAGGCCTACCTGGCGGCCTGGACGGCGATGGATCCGAAGCTGGACTATCGCCGCCTGGTCGAGGCCAAGCTCACCGCGCTGGCCGCACCGCCCACAGCGGTGGCGGCCACTGCCACCGCATCCGGGGCCAGCAAGTGAGGCTGACCGCTGCTGTCGGTCGGGGGTTGCCCGGGTGGTCAGCTCGCTTTGGCCAGGCAGGGCGTGCCGCCGCGGCCGTGTGCCTGGTTGCCGGGCTGATGGGCTGTGCGGCCGACAAGCCCGTCCCGACGAAGCTGGAACCGGTCACGGCCCAGATCGCCGGCCGCCAGGTTTGGTACGCCTTCGTTGGTGGCGTGCAGTTTCCGCTGGCGGTGACGGTGCGCGACGGCGCCTTCATCGTCGCCGGCAGCGACGGCCTGGTGTTGGCAGTCGATGCCCAGACCGGCGTCGACCGCTGGCGCGGCCAGGCCGGCGGCAAGCTGTCGGCCGGTGTCGGCAGCGACGGCCGGCTCGCCGCGGTGGTCACCGTCGACAACGAACTCGTGGTGCTGGATCAGGGCGTCAAGAAATGGTCGACCCGTCTGGCCTCGCGCACCACCACCGCGCCGCTGGTGGCAGGCGAGCGGGTGTTCGTGCTCGGCGTCGACCGGGTGGTGCATGCCTTCGACGCGATCGACGGTCGCCGCCTCTGGGCCCAGCAACGCCCTGGCGAGGCGCTGACGCTGGCCCAGCCGGGTGTGCTGGCGGCCTTCAAGAACACGCTGGTGGCGGGTGTCGGCGCCCAGATGCTGGGCCTCGACCCGATCAATGGCAGTGTGCGCTGGGAGGTGCCCGTCACCTCGCCGCGCGGCACCAACGAGGTCGAGCGCCTGAACGACCTGGTCGGCCCGGTGCTGCGGCTGGGCGACACGCTCTGCGCCCGTGCTTTCCAGGCGGCGGTGGGTTGTGTCAACGTCAGCGGTGTCGACCGCGCCAACCTGCGCTGGAGCCGCGTCGTCGGTGGCCAGAAGGCAGTAGGCGGCGATGTCGACTTCATCTTCGGTGCCGATGGCTCAGACCGGCTCAGCGCCTGGAAGGCCGCCGCCGGTGAACTGGCCTGGACCAACGAGCGCTTGCTGTACCGCAATCTGAGTGCGCCCTTGTCGGCCGGCAAGACGGTGATGTTCGGCGACCTGGAAGGTCAGGTGCATTTCCTTGAACGCGAAACCGGCACGACCCTGCTGCGCTTGGCCACCGACGGTTCGCCAGTGGTCGCCCAGCCGGTGCTGTCGGGCACCACCATGCTGGTCGTCACCCGCAATGGCGGCCTGTTCGCCTTCCGTCCTGAATGAAGTCTCCAGAAAGTACCTGCCCATGAAACCGGTGATCGCCCTCGTCGGGCGGCCCAACGTGGGCAAGTCGACACTTTTCAACCGCATCACCAAGAGCCGCGATGCGATCGTGGCCGACTTCGCCGGCCTGACCCGCGACCGCCACTATGGCGACGCCAAGCACAACGGCATCGAGTTCATCGTCGTCGACACCGGCGGCTTCGAGCCCGAGAAGCCCGCCGGCATCGTCGCGATGATGGCCGCGCAGACCAAGGCCGCGGTGGCCGAGGCCGATGCGGTGGTGTTCGTGGTCGACGCCCGCAACGGCGTGTCGGGCCAGGACCACGACATCGCCAAGTACCTGCGCAGCGCCAACAAGCGGGTGCTGCTGTGCGTCAACAAGGCCGAGGGCCTGCTCGATTCGCCCTTGTTGGCCGAGTTCCACGAACTGGGCATGGGCGAGCCGCACCCGGTGTCGGCCGCGCACGGCCAGGGCATCCGCAGCCTGCTCGACGCCGCGCTGATCGACGTGCCGGTGCCCGATGACGACGCCGACGACGCCGACGCGGTCGACAAGCCGATCCGCCTGGCCGTGGCCGGCCGGCCCAACGTGGGCAAGAGTACGCTGATCAACACCTGGCTGGGCGAGGACCGGCTGGTCGCCTACGACCAGCCCGGCACCACCCGCGACGCCATCAGCGTGCCGTTCGAGCGGGGCGGCCAGAAGTTCGAATTGATCGACACCGCGGGCTTGCGGCGCCGGGGCAAGGTGTTCGAGGCGATCGAGAAGTTTTCGGTGGTCAAGACCCTGCAGGCCATCGCCGACGCCAACGTCGTGCTGCTGCTGATCGACGCCACCCAGGGGGTGAGCGAGCAGGATGCGCACATTGCCGGTTACGTGCTCGAGAGTGGCCGCGCGGTGGTGGTCGCGGTCAACAAGTGGGAGGCGGTCGACGCCTACCAGCGCCAGATGTTCGAGCGCTCGGTCGAGCAGCGGCTGGCGTTCCTGAAATTCGCACCGTTGCTGCACATCTCGGCGCTCAAGCGCCAGGGCCTGGGGCCGGTGTGGAAGGCGATCGCCGACGCGCATGCCTCGGCCACCCGCAAGATGCCCACACCGGTGCTCACCCGGCTGCTGCAGGAGGCGGTGCAGCACCAGGCGCCGCGCCGCACCGGTGCCTTCACCCCCAAGCTGCGCTATGCCCACCAGGGTGGCATGAACCCGCCGATCGTGGTCATCCATGGCAACGGCCTGGAGCATGTCACCGAGGCCTACAAGCGCTTCCTCGAGGGCCGTGTACGCGAGCACTTCAAGCTCACCGGCACGCCGCTGCGCATTGAATTCAAGTCGTCGCGGAACCCTTTCGATCCGGACTAGCTCTGACCGCTGGGCAGTTGACCCTTCGGGGCGATGTCTCGGCGCGCGCATGCGTCTAGGCACTTTCCCCGGTGTGATAAGGTCATCAGACCCAAACTTTCCAACACGGAGCCATATCGTGAGCAACAAAGGACAACTGCTTCAAGACCCGTTTCTGAACCTGCTGCGCAAGGAGCATGTCCCGGTTTCGATCTACCTCGTCAACGGCATCAAGCTGCAAGGTCACATCGAATCGTTCGACCAGTATGTGGTGCTGCTGCGCAACACCGTGACCCAGATGGTTTACAAACACGCCATTTCGACCGTGGTGCCGGGCCGACCGGTGAATTTCCACGCTGTCGAACCGACCGACCCGGCTTGAGCAAGCCGCACGGCAGCCAGGCGCCCCAGGTCTCCGCGGCTGGCAACGCATTGACTCCCGACCAACGGGGTGCTCCGTCGCCCACTGGTGAAGCACCGGCACGGGTGGTGCTCGTCGGCGTCGACTTCGGCAACGGCCAGCACTTCGACCCGACGCTGGACGAACTGGCCTTGCTGGCCGAGAGCGCCGGCGACATTCCATGTGAACGGGTGATCGCGCGCCGCAAGTCGCCAGACCCGGCACTGTTCGTCGGCAGTGGCAAGGCCGAGGAGATCAAGACCCTGGTGCAGATGCATGGCGCCGAGTGCGTCATCTTCGACCAGGCCTTGTCGCCCGCCCAGCAACGCAACCTCGAGCGCGCGCTGGGCGTGGCGGTGGCAGACCGCACGGCCTTGATCCTGGAGATCTTTGCCCAGCGCGCCCAAAGCCACGAAGGCAAGCTGCAGGTCGAACTGGCGCGGCTGCAGTACCTGGGCTCACGGCTGGTGCGGCGCTGGAGCCACCTCGAGCGCCAGACCGGCGGTGCCGGCCAGCGCGGCGGCCCGGGCGAGGCGCAGATCGAGCTCGACAAGCGGATGATCGCCGAGCGCGTCAAGTCGCTGAAGGCGCGGCTGGTCAAGGTCAAGCGCCAGCGCGATACCCAGCGCCAAGCCCGGCGCAAGGGCGGCAGTTTTCGCGTCTCGTTGGTGGGCTACACCAACGCCGGCAAAAGCACGTTGTTCAACGCGTTGGTCAAGGCCCGCGCCTACGCGGCGGACCAGTTGTTCGCCACGCTCGACACCACCACGCGGTCGCTGTACCTGGAGGCGCTCGGCGGCGCGGTCTCGCTGTCCGACACCGTGGGCTTCATCCGCGACCTGCCGCACAAGCTGGTCGAGGCCTTCGAGGCCACGCTGCAGGAGGCCTGCGATGCCGACCTCTTGCTGCATGTGATCGACGCCGCCAGCCCGGTGCTGCAGGCACAACGAGACGAGGTCGAGCGGGTGCTGCAGGAGATCGGCGCTGGCGACGTACCGCAGATCCTGGTCTACAACAAGCTCGACCGCGTCGACCCGCTGCCGCGCGAGTTGCAGGATTGGGTTGAGCGCACGGGCGGTGGCGCCGTGCCGCGTGTCTTCGTCAGCGCGCTGCGCGGCACCGGGCTCGACAGCCTGCGTTCGATGATCGCGGCAGCAGCGTCCGAGGCGGGCTTGAATCCGCCTGGCGAGTCCCCATCTCCGGCGTTGGCAGAATCCGGCGAGGCACTTGTTGCCGAGCGAACCAACCAAGACGCCTCCCCACCCTCGGCACTGACATGAACCTGTACGAAAGAAACATGAACTCTTCTGCCGATGCGCCTCTGGGCCTGCGTCTGTCGGCGCTGGCGCAGGCCGCGCGAAGTTTGATGGCAGGGCTGCTGCGCCGTCCGCGACCGTTGCTGGCAGGCGGACGCAATGACGGCCCGCCCGACTTGGACGAGCTCTGGAAGGACTTCAACCGCAAGCTCACCGGCATGTTCAACGGCAAGGGCGGCGGCAACAACCCGCCGCCGCGTCGGGACTCGGGTGATGGCGACAATGGTGGACCGTCGTTCCAGCCTGACATGAAGAGTGCGGGCATCGGCGCCGGCTTGATCGCCTTTGTGGTCGCCGTGGTCTGGCTGGGCAGCGGCTTTTTCATCGTGCAGGAAGGTCAGCAGGCCATCGTCACGACCTTCGGTCGCTATACCAGCACGTCGGAAGCGGGTTTCCAGTGGCGTTTTCCGTACCCGTTTCAGGCCCATGAGACTGTCGGCGTGACGCAGTTGCGCACCGCCGAGATCGGGCGTGCCAACGTCACCCAGGCCACCGGCTTGCGTGATTCGTCGATGCTGACGCAGGACGAGAACATCGTCGACATCCGCTTCACGGTGCAGTACCGCCTGAAGGAAGCCAAGCAGTTCCTGTTCGAAAACCGCGACCCCGACAACGCCGTGGTGCAGGCTGCCGAGTCCGCTGTGCGGGAGATCGTCGGCAAGAGCAAGGTCGATTCGGTGTTGTACGAAGCGCGCGACTCGATCGCCGCCGAACTGGTGAAGTCGATCCAGAACCAGCTCGACCGATTGAAGACCGGCATCCTGGTCGTCAACGTCAACCTGCAGAACGTGCAGGTGCCTGAGCAGGTCCAGGCCGCCTTCAACGATGCCCTGAAGGCAGGTGCAGACCGCGACCGGTTCAAGAATGAAGGCCAGGCCTACGCCAGCGACGTGATCCCCAAGGCCCGCGGTACCGCAGCGCGCCTGATGGAGGAAGCCGACGGCTACGGCCAACGCGTGGTGGCGCAGGCCGAAGGTGATGCGCAACGCTTTCGTCTCGTGCTGACCGAGTACCAGAAGGCGCCCGGCGTGACCCGCGACCGGCTCTACATCGACACCATGCAGCAGGTCTATTCGAATGTCAGCAAGGTGATGGTCGACAGTCGCAACGGCAGCAACCTGCTGTACCTGCCGTTGGACAAGCTGATGCAGCAAGGCGCACCCACCACCGGCACCGTGCAGGTGGTGCCGCAGGCGCCTGCAGCTGCCACGTTGCCCACCGATGCCGGCGCTGCAGGCGCCGCTGGTGCCGATGCCCGATCGCGTGACGGCAGCCGCAGCCGCGACCGCGACGGCCGCTGATCAACCAAGCCATGAACATGAACCGAATCGGACTCATCGTCGCCGGCGCTCTGCTGGCCCTCATGCTGCTCTCGTCGACGCTGTTCGTCGTCGACCAGCGCCAACTCGCTGCGGTCTACGCACTGGGCGAGATCAAGGAAGTCATCACCGAGCCCGGGCTGAAGTTCAAGCTGCCGCCACCGTTCCAGAACGTGGTGTTTCTCGACAAACGGGTGCAGACGCTCGACAGCCCCGAGACCCGGCCGATCTTCACCGCCGAGAAAAAGAGCCTGGTGATCGACTGGCTGGTCAAGTGGCGCATTGCCGAGCCGCGTCAGTTCATCCGCAACAACGGCACCGACATCCGCAACTTGGAGAGCCGGCTCAGCCCGGTGGTGCAGGCCGCCTTCAACGAAGAGATCACCAAGCGCCGGGTTGGCGAGGTGTTGTCGTCCGAGCGCGACAAGGTGATGCTCGATGTGCGCAAGCGCCTGGAAGACGAGGCCAAGGCATTCGGCATCGAGATACTCGACGTGCGCATCAAGCGCGTCGACTTTGTCGCCGACATCACCGACTCGGTCTACCGCCGCATGGAATCCGAACGCAAGCAGGTGGCCAACGAACTGCGCTCGCAAGGCGCCGCTGAGGGCGAAAAGATCCGCGCCGATGCCGACAAGCAGCGCGAAGTCATCATCGCCGTGGCCTACCGCGATGCACAGAAGCTGAAGGGCGAGGGAGACGCCAAGGCGTCGGCGATGTATGCCGACGCATTCGGTCGCGATCCCCAGTTCGCGCAGTTCTACCGCAGCCTGGATGCCTACCGCGCCAGTTTTCGCAACAAGACCGACGTGATGGTCGTCGACCCTTCGAGCGACTTCTTCAAGGCGATGCGAGGCACGGGTGGCGGTACGGCCGCGCCGGCCCCGGCTGCCAAGCGCTGAGCCTGCTGCCACGTCGCCATGCTCGACTGGGTGATGGGCGCGCTGGCGCTGATGCTGGTGTTCGAGGGCCTGCTGCCTTTTCTCAGCCCCACGGCCTGGCGACGCCTGTTCGAGCGTGCGGTGAAGATGTCCGATGGGCAAGTTCGTTTCCTCGGTCTGTCGAGCATGCTGGTCGGTCTCCTGATGTTGTTGCTCTGGCGTTGAGTGCCCGGAGCTGGCCGCCGGCGGGCAATGACCCGCCGGTACAATGCCTGTTTTAATCGCCCGGGTTTGTTCCATGTTCTCTGCTTGGCTGCTGCCCGAGCACATTGCCGACGTCCTGCCGGCCGAGGCCAGGCGCCTGGAAGCGCTCCGCCACACCTTGTTGGAGCGGGCCCGCGGTTACGGCTTCGAACTGGTCATGCCGCCGCTGCTGGAGCATCTGGAGTCACTGCTAACCGGCACCGGTCGGGCGCTCGACCTGCGTACCTTCAAGCTGGTCGACCAGCTCAGCGGGCGCTCGCTGGGCATTCGTGCAGATGCCACGCCGCAGGTCGCCCGCATCGACGCCCATTTGCTCAACCGCCAGGGCGTGACGCGGCTTTGTTATTGCGGGCCGGTGTTGCACACACGGCCGCAATCGGCACACGCCACCCGCGAGCCGCTGCAATTGGGTGCCGAGATCTACGGCCACGCCGGGCTGGAGGCCGACTTGGAAGTGCAGGATCTCGCGCTCGATGGATTGCGCGCCGCCGGCTTGTCCGACTTGGTGCTCGACCTGGCCGACGCGCGGATCCTGCGCGGCGTGCTGGCCGGTGTGCCGATCGAGGCCGGCGCGCTCGGCGAATTGGTGGCGGCGTTGGCGGCCAAGGACACAACCATGCTGGCGCGGCTATCGGCTGGCTTTCCGGCGGCCTCGCGCAGCGGGCTGCTGGCGCTGCCCGGTTTGTATGGCGACAAGGCGGTGCTCGACGAAGCCCGCCTTCGGTTGCCGGCGCTGCCGATGATTGCGGCCGCGCTGGACGATCTGGCCTGGCTGTCGCAGCACGTGGCGCTTGCCCACCCCGACGTGCGCATCGGCTTCGACCTGGCCGACATGGGCGGATATGCCTACTATTCCGGCGTGCGTTTTGCGGTCTACGCACCCGGCGCCGCCGACGCGCTGTTGCGCGGTGGCCGCTACGATGAGATCGGTGCGGTCTTTGGTCGCAACCGTCCCGCGGTGGGTTTTTCCACCGACTTGAAGATCCTGGCGGCCAACTCGGTGCCGCTGCTGCGCCGCACCGGCATCCGCGCGCCTTGGCGCGAAGATGCGGGTCTGCGCCAAGCCGTGCGCCGGCTGCGTGAACAAGGCGAAACCGTGGTCTGCATTCTGCCCGGCCATGAGCCAGAGGGTGAGGAATTCGACTGCGACCGAGAACTGGCGGCCATCGATGGCCGCTGGGTGGTGCGCGCGCTGTGAGCGCGCCCGCCATCACCAACCCGTCAACTGAAATGCCTGCCAATATGCAACAAGCCAACAACGCCAGCACCGGACCGATCAGCGGCCAAACCAGCCGCCAAACGAGCGGCCGCAACGTCGTTGTCGTCGGTACCCAGTGGGGCGATGAAGGCAAGGGCAAGGTGGTCGACTGGCTCTGCGACCACGCCCAGGGGGTGGTGCGCTTCCAGGGTGGTCACAACGCCGGTCACACGCTGGTGATCAAGGGCGTCAAGACGGCATTGCAGCTGATTCCGTCGGGCATCATGCGTGACGACGTGCCCTGCTACATCGGCAACGGCGTGGTGGTCGACCCGACCCACCTGCTGATGGAGATCGAGCGGCTCGAGAAGATCGGCCTGGACGTTCGGTCAAGGCTGTTCATCAGCGAATCCTGCCCGCTGATCCTGCCCTTCCATGTGGCGGTGGACAAAGCCCGCGAGGCACTGCGCGAAGCCACGCCTGCCGGCAAGATCGGCACCACCGGCAAGGGCATCGGCCCGGCCTATGAAGACAAGGTGGCCCGCCGGGCGCTGCGCGTGCAGGACTTGAAGCACCCCGAGCGCTTCGCCGCCAAGTTGCATGAATTGCTGGCGCTGCACAACGTGGCGCTGACCGGCTACCTGAAGGGTGAAGCGCTGGAATTCCAGCCGATCTTCGACCAGGCGATGCAGGTGGCCGAGCAGCTCAAGCCGATGATGGCCGACGTCGGTTACATGATCCACAAGGCCAGCATGGCCGGCGCGCAGCTGCTGTTCGAGGGCGCGCAGGGCACGCTGCTCGACATCGACCATGGCACCTATCCCTATGTCACATCCAGCAACTGCGTGGCCGGCAACGCCGCCGCCGGTGCCGGCGTGGGGCCGGGCATGCTGCACTACATCCTGGGCATCACCAAGGCTTACACCACGCGGGTGGGCAGCGGGCCGTTTCCGACCGAGCTCGACATCAAAGCCGAGGGCACGGTGGGGCACCACCTGTCGACCGTGGGCCAGGAAAAGGGCACGGTCACCGGCCGCGCCCGGCGCTGCGGCTGGCTGGATGCTGCGGCGCTGAAGCGTTCGATGATCATCAATGGCATTTCGGGCCTGTGCATCACCAAGCTGGACGTGCTGGACCAACTGGCCGAGATCAAGGTCTGCGTGGGCTACAAGCTCAACGGGCAGGACATCGACATCCTGCCGCTGGATGCCGACGACATCGCCGCCTGCGAGCCCGTGTACGAGACCTTTCCCGGCTGGACCGACAGCAGTTTCGGTGTCACCCATTGGGACCAACTTCCCGTCAACGCCCAGGCCTACCTGAAGCGGGTGGAAGCGCTGATCGGTGCGCCGATCGCGATGGTGTCGACCGGCCCCGACCGCGAGCACACCATCCTGCTGCGCCACCCGTACCAGGCCTGATCGCGGCCGCCACGCTGACCGTCACCCACCCACCCACCCATCCATCCACCCCGCCATGACATCCCTAGGACATCCGCATGCTCACCGATGATGGCAAGCACCTGTACGTGAGCTGGGACGAATACCACATGCTCATCGAACGGCTGGCTTTGAAGGTGGCGCATTCGGGCTGGGCCTTCGACCAGATTCTCTGCCTGGCACGTGGCGGCATGCGGCCTGGTGATGTGATTTCGCGGGTGTTCGACAAGCCGCTGGCGATCATGAGCACCAGTTCGTACCGTGCCGACGCCGGCACCATCCAGGGCCGGCTCGACATGGCGAAGTACATCACCATGCCCAAGGGTGAATTGGCCGGTCGGGTGCTGCTGGTCGACGACCTGTCGGATTCGGGCGTCACGCTGAAGGCGGTGGTCGAGCGGCTGCGCGGCGTGCCCGCGATCACCGACTTGCGCAGCGCGGTGATCTGGGTCAAGGGTGTATCGACCTACACGCCCGATTACTTCGTCGAGAACCTGCCGACCAGCCCCTGGATTCACCAGCCCTTTGAAGAGTACGACAACCTCCGTCCCGAAGAGCTGGCAAAGAAGTTCTCGATTTGAGAGATGCCTTGTGCGACCTGCGGCCGGGCTCGGGTTCGGGCCTGGGCGTGGGCTTTAGCTTGGGCTTGGGCTTGGGCTTGGATTTTGGCTTGGAAAATACCGACCGCGCTGTCGGGCGCCGGCATGGCAGCGCTGCTTTGGCGATGGGTGGCACCACTGAAAACAGCCCCACCGGGAACTCGGCACTCCACCATCCTGCCTGCCCCTTGAAGCGGGTGCGGCCCAACAAAAAAGGCCAGCACCGAAGTGCTGGCCTTTATGATTTTGGTGCCCAGAAGAGGACTCGAACCTCCACGCCGCTAAGCGCTAGTACCTGAAACTAGTGCGTCTACCAATTCCGCCATCTGGGCAAGCACTACAAACATAACTATAGCATGACCAAAAATACACTGACAAGTCCGGCGCCGTTGGCCGTTGCGCTGACGAGCGAAATCGAAGGCACGGTGCTCGGCCATCGCGACGGCCATGGCTTCTTGCGGCGCGACGACAACGAACCCGACGTCTACCTCAGCCCGCAGGAAATGCGCTCGGTACTGCACCGTGATCGCATCCGCGTGCGGGTGGTGAAGCTGGACCGCAAGGGCCGACCCGAGGGCCGGGTGATCGACATCGTCGAGCGCCGCAAGACGCCGATCATTGGCCGCCTGTTGCACGAGAACAGCGTCTGGGTGGTCGCCCCGGAGGATCGGCGTTTTGGGCAGGACATCCTGATCCCGAAGAACGCCATCGCCAACGCGGCGGTGGGGCAGGTCGTCGCCATC
The DNA here is from genome assembly GCA_038211805.1 of Burkholderiales bacterium. GTDB lineage: Bacteria > Pseudomonadota > Gammaproteobacteria > Burkholderiales > Burkholderiaceae_C > Pseudaquabacterium. The sequence goes on from JBBQVF010000011.1 coordinate 24,338, forward strand.
GAACTGACCGAGCCGCCATCGATGTACTCGCAGCCGGTCGGCCGCATCACCGAGGTGCTGGGTGAAATCGACGATCCCGGCATGGAGATCGAGATCGCGGTGCGCAAGTACGAGGTGCCGCACCGCTTCTCGCCCGAGACGCTGGCCCAGGCCGCGGCGCTGCCCGACAAGCTGCGCCCCGTCGACAAGCGCCAACGGGTCGACCTGACCGACGTGCCACTGGTCACCATCGACGGCGAGGACGCCCGCGACTTCGACGATGCGGTGTACTGCGAACCGCTGAAAAAAGGCCGTGGCAAGACCGCCTTCGACGGCTGGCGGCTGATCGTCGCCATTGCCGACGTGAGCCACTACGTCAAATCCGGCGAGGCCATTGACGACGATGCCTACGAGCGGGCCACTTCGGTGTACTTCCCGCGCCGGGTGATCCCGATGCTGCCCGAGAAGCTGAGCAACGGCCTGTGTTCGCTGAACCCTGACGAAGAACGGCTGGCGATGGTCTGCGACATGCTGGTCGACCAGCAAGGCGAGATCACGGCCTACCAGTTCTATCCTTCGGTGATCCTGTCGCACGCGCGCCTGACCTACACCGAGGTGGCCACCATCCTGGCCAACACCCGTGGCGCCGAGGCCCAGAGGCGGCAGGCGCTGGTGCCGCACCTGATCCACTTGCACGAGGTCTACCGCGCGCTGCTCAAGCGCCGCAGCCACCGCGGAGCGATCGACTTTGAAAGCACCGAGACCCAGATCGTTTGCGACGACAACGGCCGCATCGAGAAGATCGTGCCGCGCACCCGCACCGAGGCCCACCGGCTGATCGAAGAAGCGATGCTGGCGGCCAACGTCTGCGCCGCCGAGTTCATCGAATCGAACAAGCACCCCGCGCTGTTCCGGGTGCACGAAGGCCCCACGCCCGAGAAGCGGGTGACGTTGCAGAACTACCTGCGTGCGCTGGGCCTGCACTTCAGCCTGAGCGATGACCCGACGCCGGCCGAGCTGCAGGCGATCTCGCTGGGCACCAAGGACCGGGTGGACGCGGCGCAGATCTCCACCATGTTGCTGCGCTCGATGCAGCAGGCGGTCTACACCCACAGCAATGCGGGCCACTTCGGTCTGGCCTACGAGGCCTACGCGCACTTCACCAGCCCGATCCGCCGTTACCCCGACCTGCTGGTGCACCGGGTGATCAAGGCATTGCTGCTGGGCAAGCGCTACCACCTCGGCGGCGGCGCGATCGAAGCCACCGCGGCATCGGCCCCGGCCGCCAAGACGGTGCGCAAGGGCGCCAAGCCGGCCAAGGCGCCGGCCAGCGCGCAGGATGCGGCGCTGTGGGAAGCCGCCGGCGCGCATTGCAGCGCGAACGAGCGGCGGGCCGATGAAGCATCGCGCGACGTCGAGGCCTGGTTGAAGTGCCGCTTCATGCGCGACCACCTGGGCGAGGAGTACGCCGGCACGGTCAGCGCAGCGACCAGCTTCGGCATGTTCGTGCTGCTCGACGAGTTGTTCGTCGAAGGGCTGGTGCACATCACCGAACTGGGTGGCGAGTACTTCCGCTTCGACGAGGCTCGGCAAGAGCTGCGCGGCGAACGCAGCGGGGTCAAGTACACCGTGGGCTCGCGGGTTCGGGTGCAGGTCAGCCGGGTCGACCTGGACGGCCGCAAGATCGACTTCCGGCTGGTTCGAGAGGGCGAGACCGATGCGCTGGTGCCCCGCACGCGCAAGACCACCCCAGCCGTGGCGGGTGGCCCGGCCACCGAAGAACTGGCCGGCGTCTTGAGCCGTGATCGGGCGGCCAAGGCCGGCCGCGCCAAGGCGGTGGCCGCGCGGGGCGCGCCAGCGGGCAAGAAGACCCGCGCCGCCAAGCCGGCAAAGACCCGCACCAGGCGTTGAACCGACGACCGCTGGGCGCAGGCCCGTCCCCAAGCCCGAGAGCCCGACAGCCCGACGGCCCGACAGCCCGCTAGGCCTGGCCGGCGGTCATCACCTCGATCAGGTCGGCCGCTCGCAGCGGCCCGGGCAGGTCGCCGTGGGGGTTGCCGCTGTCAGCCGCGTGCCCGTGCAGCCAGACCGTGGCGACCGCTGCATCAATGCCGTTGGTGGCGGCGTGCTGCGACCACAGTCCGCCCAGCCAGCCGGCCAGCACGTCGCCGGTGCCGGCGGTGCCCAGCCGCGCATTGCCGGTGGGGTTGATCCATAACCGACCGCCAGGTGTGGCGATGACGCTGCCCGACCCCTTCAGCACCACGGTGCATCCGCTGCGTTCGGCCAGCCGCCGCGCGGCGCCGAGGCGGTCGCCCTGCACCGCACTGACATCCTGGGCCAGCAAGCGGGCGGCCTCCAGCGGGTGCGGCGTCAGCACCGTGTGCAGGCCGAACCCGGCCCTGGCCCGCAGCGCGGCCGCCAGCGCGCCATCGGCGGCCACGGCGTTCAGGGCGTCGGCGTCAAGCACCAGGCGCGCAGCGTCGGCCAGCACTGCGGGCAGCAGGGCGCGCACAGCGTCGCCACCGCCGCAGCCGCAGACGACGGTGGCCTGGCCCAGCAGCGCCGGCGCCAGCGCGGCTGGCAGGGCGCGGGGCATCAGCTCGGGTCGCTGCGGGTCGGGGGCGGCATCGCCGTCGAGCCGCGCCAGGTAAACCCGGCCGGCGCCGGCCGCCAGCGCTGCGCGGGCCGCCAGCAACGCGGCGCCGCCCATGCCCGGCGCGCCGCCCAGCACCAGCACGTCGCCGAAACTGCCCTTGTGCTGGGCATGGTGGCGCCCGCGCCGCAACGCCTGCAGCGTCTCTGGCCCGGCCAGCATGCCGGTGGCGGGTTCGGTGCCGGTGCCGGCGTCCGTGCCCCTGCCCGTGCCCGTGCCCGTGCCCGTGCCCGTGCAGTTGTCGGTGTCGATGCCCAGACGGTCGAGCCAGATCCTCCCCGCATGGTCGCGCCCCTGCGCGGTGAACAGCCCTGGCTTGAGCGTCAGCAGCGACAACGTGTGCTGCGCCACCACGGCGTCGTCGCCCAGGCGGCGACCGCTGTCGCCGCACAGCCCGGTGGGCAGGTCGACGGCCAGCACGTGTGCGCGGCCAGCGTTGAGCCGACGCACGGCTTCGGCGATCGCGCCTTCGGGCGCGCGGCGGCTGCCCAGGCCGAGCAGCGCGTCCAGGGCGAGGTCGGGCGCATTGGTGTCTTGACCTGCACCTGCACCTGCACCTGCACCTGCACCTGCACCATCAGTCCCGTCCAGGCCCGGCGTGATCGGCACACCGGCCTCGCGCGCCAGGCTCAGCGCGTGGGCCGCATCGAGTGGCAGGCGCTCGGCGTCGCCCAGCAGGCTGACGGTGACCATCAGACCCTGCCCGTGCAGGTGCCGCGCGGCCACCAATCCATCGCCGCCGTTGTTGCCCGGGCCCACCGCCACCCAGATGCGCCGGGCCTGCGGCGCCACGGCCAGCGCCAGCCTGGCCAGGCCCAGACCGGCGCGGGCCATCAGCGTGTGCGGCGCGGCGGTGGCCAGCGCCGCCTGCTCGATGCGCCGGCTCGCGGCAGCGTCAAACAGCGGCCAGCCGCGCTGCGAGGGCAGCACCGCTTCGGGTCCGCCAAGCCGCTGCTCGGCAGGCTTCAAGGGGGTTGTCATCGCGGGCCGTTGTCCGGGGTTCGCCGTATGGGGCGTTCGCAGTCATTGTGCTTTACTGCCGGACAGGCTACGCCGCAGCGGCGCGGCCTTCAAACAGGAGTTTCAGACCCATGATCAAGCGTTGGATGTTGGGCGCCACGGCCGCGGTGGCCCTGGTGGTGGCGGGGGGTGCGGCGCAGGCCCAGCAGTTCTTCCGCATCGGCACCGGTGGCACCGCCGGCACCTACTACCCGGTGGGCGGCATGATCGCCAATGCGGTGTCGCAGCCGGGCAAGCTGGTGGTCACGGCGCAGGCCAGCAACGGCTCGCTGGCCAACGTCACCGGCATCGCCGGCGGCGCGGTCGAGTCGGTTTCAGCCAGGCCGACGTGGCCAGCTGGGCCTACACCGGCAAAGGCGTGTTCGAGGGCAAGCCCGCCATCGGCGGCCTGCGCATGATCGCCAACCTCTACCCCGAAAGCGTGCACATCGTGGTGCGCAAGGGCGCAGGCTTCAAGTCGGTGGCCGATCTCAAGGGCAAGCGGGTGGCGCTGGACGAGCCCGGCTCGGGCACGCTGGTCAATGCGCGCACCATCCTGGCCGCCTACGGCATCAAGGAATCCGACATCAAGCCCGAGTACATCAAGCCCAACCAGGCCGGCGACAAGCTGAAAGACGGTGCGCTCGACGCCTTCTTCTTCACCGGCGGCTCGCCGGCCGGCGCCATCGCCGAGCTGGCCTCGTCGGGTGCCGGCATCGAGTTGCTGGCCATCGACGGCGCCCAGGCCGATGCCCTCCGCAAGAGCGACGGCTTCTTCGCGCCCGACCTGATCGCCGAGGGCACCTACAAGGGTGTGGCCGCCACCAAGACGCTGGCGGTCGGCGCGCAGTGGGTGACCAGCGACAAGGCCGACGCGACCGCCGTCTACGAGATCACCAAGGCGCTGTTCTCCGACGCCGGCCAGAAGGCGATGGGTGCCGGCCACGCCAAGGGCAAGTTCATCACCAAGGAGAACGCGGTGAAGGGTGTGGGCATACCGTTTCACCCCGGTGCCGAGCGCTTCTACAAGGAAGTCGGTCTGTTGAAGTAGGGGCACGCGCCGTTCAATCCGACAGGGCAGCGCGGCTGCCCTGTTTCACTTTTGCCTTGTTTCACGCTCACTCGCCGGCCCGCCCCATGACCACCGCCTTGCCCGATGACCGCCAGCTCGCCGAGCTGGAGCAGAAGTTCGATCCCGAGATGCGCTTTCGGCCGCTGGCGCAGCCGGCGGTGGGCATCGTGGCGGCGTTGCTGATCGCGCTGTCGGCGTTTCACTACTACACCGCCGGCTTCGGTCTGCTGCAGGAGGTGACGCACCGCGGCGTGCACCTGGCCTTCGTGTTGGGGCTGATCTTCCTGGTGTTTCCGCAGCGCGCTGCGTTGCTGGGCGTGACGCCGCGGCACCGCCCGGCCGCGCCGGGCGGGGTACCGTGGTTCGACTGGTTGCTGGCGCTGGGCATCGCCGCGTCGGTGCTCTACATCCCGTGGATCTTCGACGACCTGGCTTTCCGAGTCGGCAACCCGGGCACGCTCGACGTGGCGATGGGCAGCCTGCTGATCTTCGCGCTGCTGGAGGCCACGCGGCGCAGCATGGGCTGGCCGCTGCCGATCATCGCGATCCTGTTCATGGCCTACGCGCTGGCCGGGCCGGTGTTTCCGGGCCTGCTCAAGCACGCCGGTGCCAGCTGGTCGCAACTGGTCAACCACCAGTACCTCACCAGCCAGGGCATCTACGGCGTGGCGGTGGGCGTGGTGGCCACCTACGTCTTCCACTTCGTGCTGTTCGGTGTGATGGCCACGCGCATCGGACTGGGCCAGCTGTTCCTCGACGTGGCGAGCAGCGTTGCCGGGCGCTACGCCGGCGGGCCGGCCAAGGTCAGCGTGTTCGGCTCGGCGATGTTCGGCACGTTGTCGGGCAGCTCGGTGGCCAATGCGGTGACGGTGGGCTCGCTGACCATCCCGGCGATGATCCGTGTCGGTTACCGGCGCGAGTTTGCCGGCGCGGTGGAGGCCGCGTCGTCCACCGGGGGCCAGATCACGCCGCCGGTGCTGGGCGCGGCGGCCTTCCTGATGGTCGAGTTCCTGGCCGTGCCCTACCAGACCATCATCGTGGCGGCCACCATCCCCGCCTTCATGCACTTCTTCGGCGTGTTCATGCAGGTGCACTTCGAGGCCAAGCGCCATGGCCTGCGCGGGCTGACCGAGGACGAGATGCCGAAACTGCGCCAGTCGCTGCGCGACCGCTGGCCCACGCTGATCCCGCTGGCGCTGCTGGTCTTCGTGCTGGTGTCGGGTCGCACGCCTTACCTGGCGGCATTCTGCGGCATCAGCAGCTGCGCCATCGTCGGCTTGACCACCCGCCCGGGCGACACCCGCCCGGCCGGCTGGGCCCTGCTGCTGATGCTGCACGCGGTGCTGGGCTTCATCGTCTTCGGCGGCCTGCAGGATGAAGCCAGCAAGCTTGGCGTGTTTGCACTGGGGCTGGCAGTCGGCGTGGTCGCCATCAAGGCGCTGCGGCTGCAGGGCCGCATCGCGCCAGCGGCCTTGCTCGAAGCGCTGGAGACCGGCGCCAAGTACGCGCTGGCGGTGGGCGCTGCGGCGGCCACGGTAGGCATCGTCATCGGCGTGGTCACGCTGACCGGCGTGGGCTTCAAGCTCAGCACCATCATCACCGGGGCGGCCAACACGATGGCCGGCGGCGTGGGCGACTGGCTGCCGGCCGCGCTGGTCGACCCCAAGAGCCTGGCGCTGGTGATGGCGCTGGTGATGACCGGTTTGGTCTGCATCCTGCTGGGCTGCGGCATCCCGACCACCGCCAACTACATCATCATGGTCACGGTGGCCGCGCCCACGCTGGTGCTGATGGGCGTGGAGCCGCTGGTGGCGCACTTCTTCGTCTTCTACTACGGCGTGCTGGCCGACATCACGCCACCGGTGGCGCTGGCGGCGTATGCCGCAGCGGGCATGGCCGGTGCCGACCCGTTCAAGACCGGCAACATGGCCTTCCGCCTGGGCCTGGCCAAGGCGCTGGTGCCGTTTGTCTTCGTGTTCTCGCCGTCGTTGCTGCTGGTGGCCAAGGGCTTCACCTGGATCGACTTCTGGATCACGTTCACCGGCTGCATCCTGGGCATCACGCTGCTGGCCGCCGCCTTGTCGAAGTACCTGCTGGTCGAGATGAAGCGCTGGGAGCAGGCGCTTTGCGGTTTGGCCGCGTTGTTGCTGGTGGCGCCGGGACTGGTCAGCGGTTTGGTGGGCATGGTGGTGGCCTCGCCGGTGCTGTTGCGGCAGCTGGCAGCCTGGCGAGGAGGGCGGCCAGCTGCCGCCTGAGAGCGCTGGCTGTGCGGCAGGCCCCAGGGCCAAGCACCGCCGCACACACCGTCAGTGCGGTCCGGCGGCCAGCGCTGATTCGACCGCCAGCGAGACACCCAGCACCGCGTCGTCGGCCATCGCCGGCCCCCAGACCATCAGCCCCACCGGCATCTGGCCAGGTGCCTGGCAGGGCAGCGACAGGGCGCAGCCGTCGAGCATGTTGACGATCGCCGGGTTGCGCAGCAGCAGGCCGTTGATCGCGAAGAAGCGCTTGTCGCTGCCCAGCAGCGGGGCGATGGCCGGCGCCACCATCGGCACGGTGGGCGACAGCACGGCGTCATAGCCCGCCAGCGAGGCCTCCATGCTGGCGATCCACCGGCTGCGGGCGCTGTGCAGGTCGATGTAGTCGGCCGCACTCATCGCCTCGCCGCGGCGGATGCGCTGCGCCACGCGCGGGTCGTAGTAGGCCTCGCGCTGGGCCAGGCGGCCGCGGTGCCAGGCCCAGCTCTCGGCCGCGGTGAAGCCGCCCTCGGCCTGCATGCCGGCCACCTCGCCCAGCTGGCTGAGCGGCACATCGTCGATCACCGCACCGGCCGCGCGCAACCGCGACAGGGCCGCTTCGAAGGCGCGGGCGACGTCGGCGTCCAGGCCGTCGAGCATCACCGCCTGCGGCAGCGCCAGCCGCAGCGCGTGCAGCGGCCGGGCCAGCGGCCGCGGCGTGCGCGCGGCCAGCAGGCCGTGCAGCAGCACGGCATCGCGCACGCTGCGGGTGATGGCGCAGGCGGTGTCCAGCGTGGTCGACAGCGGCACCGCGCCGGCGAGCGGGGTCAGGCGCTGGGTGTTCTTGAAGCCCACCAGCCCCTGCAGCGCGGCCGGGATGCGGATCGAGCCGCCGGTGTCCGAGCCCAGCGCCGCCCAGGCCGCGCCGCTGGCGACGGTGACCGCGCCGCCCGAGGTGCTGCCGCCGGGGATGCGCGGCGTCGGGTTCAGCGCCGCGGTGGCCGGGTTCACCGGCGTGCCGAAGTGCGGGTTGATGCCGACGCCGGAATAGGCGAACTCGCTGAGGTTGGTGTGGCCGGTCAACGCGGCGCCGGCGGCGCGCAACCGGGCCACGGCAGGGCAGTCGGTGGCGGCGGGCGACGCGTCGGACATCGCCCGCGAGCCGGCCGTGGTGGGCTGGCCGGCGACGTCGAACAAGTCCTTGATCGACACCGCCAGGCCGGCCAGCGGCGGCAACGGTGCGCCGGCGGCGCGGCCACCGTCGACGGCCAGCGCGGCGGCGCGGGCGGGCTCGTCGAAGCGGCGCACATAGGCCTGGGTGCAGGCCGGGCCGTCGGCCACGGCCTGGGCACGGGCCAGCAGGTCGGCGGCGCTGGCCTGGCCGGCCCGCACCGCCGTGATGGCGTCGGACAGGTCGGGGGCGGACGGGGCGGGGGCGCGGTCGAAACTCATGGGACCGAATGCTATAATCTTTGGGTTAATCTTGATGCTTTATTGAGCCCGTTCGGCCCAATGGCGACAGATGACGATTCGCGAACCGGCAGCCGAAAGGTGTCGTCGCAGGTCACGGTCAGCGGTGGTCGCCCTGGATTATTCGAGGGTCGATCGTCGCCAGCGCCTCCATACCTGCCTCGATTCGCGCCGGATTCTAGACACAACCTTCGGAGTAACTCCATGTCAGTCACCATGCGTGAAATGCTGGAAGCGGGCGTCCATTTCGGACACCAGACCCGCTTCTGGAACCCCAAGATGGCCCCGTACATCTACGGCCACCGCAACAAGATCCACATCATCAACCTCGAGAAGACGCTGCCGAAGTTCGAGGAGGCGATGAAGTTCGTGCGCCAGCTCAGCGGCAAGCGCGGCACGATCCTGATGGTGGGCACCAAGCGACAGGCCCGCGATGTCATCGCGATGGAAGCCCAGCGCTCCGGCCAGCCGTATGTCGACCAGCGTTGGCTCGGCGGCATGTTGACCAACTTCAAGACGGTCAAGGGCTCGCTGAAGAAACTCAAGGACGCCCAGGCGGCCAAGGAAAGCGGCGGCCTCGAATCCATGAGCAAGAAGGAAGCGCTGATGTTCGAGCGTGAACTGACCAAGCTCGAAAAGGACATCGGCGGCATCCAGGACATGGGCGCGCTGCCCGACGCGCTGTTCGTGATCGACGTCGGCTACCACAAGATCGCCATCGCCGAAGCCATCAAGCTGGGCATCCCGATCATCGGCGTGGTTGACACCAACCACTCGCCGATCGGCATCGACTACGTGATCCCCGGCAACGACGACTCGGCCAAGGCCGTGGCGCTGTACGCCAAGGCCGTGGCCGACGCGGTGCTGGAAGGCAAGGACCGTGCGGTCAACGAAGTGGTCGCTGCGGTGGCTGGCGGCGACGAGTTCGTCGAGGTCAGCGAAGGCGCCTGAGGCCCCGTCGCGCGCTCGTGGAATGGGGGCTGACGGCCCCTTTTTCACGCTGCTATCGTGGGCAGGCATGTTACCGGGCGCGCCCTGCGGGGTGTGCCGTCAAGCTGGGCCGCCGCACCGGCGGCCTGCAGCAATCTGGAGATGAAGATGGCAGCAATCACTGCAAGCATGGTCGGCGAACTGCGCGCCAAGACCGATGCCCCGATGATGGAATGCAAGAAGGCGCTGACCGAGGCCGATGGCGACATGGTCCGCGCTGAAGAGATCCTGCGCGTCAAGCTGGGCAACAAGGCCGGCAAGGCGGCGTCGCGCATCACCGCCGAAGGCGTGATCGCGATCGCCGCCGCCGGCACCACCGGAGCGTTGATCGAGGTCAACTGCGAGACCGATTTCGTCTCGAAGAACGATTCGTTCCTGGCCTTCACCAAAAACCTGGCCGACCTGGTCGCCCAGCACAACCCGGCCGACGTGGCCGCGCTGTCGGCGCTGCCGCTCGACCAGGAAAGCTTCGGCCCGACGGTGGAAGACGTGCGCAAGGGCCTGATCGGCAAGATCGGCGAGAACGTCGCGATCCGCCGCTTCAAGCACTTTGCTGGCGACCAGAAGCTGGCGACCTACCTGCACGGCGTGCGCATCGGCGTGGTCGTGCAGTACAGCGGCGATGGTGACGTGGCCAGCACGGCCGCCAAGGACGTGGCGATGCACATCGCAGCGATGAAGCCGGTGTCGGTGTCGGCGGCCGACGTGCCGGCCGAGCTGGTCGAGAAGGAGCGCAAGATCGCTGCCGAAAAGGCCGCCGAGGATGCGACCGCCGCAGTGGCCGCCGGCAAGACCGTGCAATCGCCCGAGATCGTCGCCAAGCGCGTCGAGGGCTCGGTGCAGAAGTTCCTGAAGGAGGTTTCGCTGTTCAACCAGGCTTTCGTCAAGAACGACAAGCAAACGGTCGAGCAGATGCTCAAGGGCGTCAACACCACGGTGGCTGGCTTCACGATGTACATCGTGGGCGAGGGCATCGAGAAGAAGGTGGACGACTTCGCCGCGGAAGTGGCGGCCCAGGTGGCGGCCGCCAAGGGCGCCTGAGTCGCCTGTTGCACCGGCCGGCCGGGCTCATGGCCTGGTCGGCGGTCGCCGACGGGCACGCGGGGTCGGCCGATCCGAACCGCCGGCGTCGATCGCACGGGTGCGACGGTCCGATCCGGATGGCGGAGGCCAACCCGCCGCGCACCCTTAAACTGTGACTTTCCTGCCAGGAGCCGCCTGCATGCCCGCCTACAAGCGCATTCTTCTCAAGCTGTCCGGTGAAGCCTTGATGGGCGACGACGCCTACGGCATCAACCGGGCGACCATCGTGCGCATGGTGCGCGAGGTGCAGGAGGTGACGGCGCTGGGGGTCGAGGTGGCGGTGGTGATCGGCGGCGGCAACATCTTCCGCGGCGTGGCCGGCGGCTCGGTCGGCATGGACCGCGCCACCGCCGACTACATGGGCATGCTGGCCACGGTGATGAATGCGCTGGCGCTGGCCGACACGATGCGCCTCGAAGGTTTGACGGCGCGGGTGATGTCGGCCATCGCCATCGAGCAGGTGGTCGAGAGCTATGTGCGGCCCAAGGCTCTGCAGTACCTCGAAGAGGGCAAGGTCGTGATCTTCGCCGGCGGTACCGGCAACCCGTTTTTCACCACCGACACCGCGGCCGCGCTGCGCGGCGCCGAAATCGGTGCCGAGATCGTGCTGAAGGCCACCAAGGTCGACGGTGTCTACACTGCCGACCCGAAAAAAGACCCCTTGGCCACGCGCTACGCCAGCGTCAGCTTCGACGAGGCCATCAGCCAGAACCTGCAGGTGTTGGACGCCACCGCGTTCGCGCTGTGCCGCGACCAGAAACTGCCGATCAAGGTGTTTTCGATCTTCAAGCCCGGCGCGCTCAAGCGCGTGGTGATGGGTGAGGACGAGGGCACCCTGGTCCACGTCTGACGCCATCCGTGTGCTGCCCTAGAGAACCAAGATGACCATCGCCGATATCAAGATTACCGCTGAAACCAAGATGGCCAAGTCCATCGAGTCGATGAAGGGCGATCTGCAGAAGATCCGCACCGGCCGGGCCCATCCGGGCATTCTCGACCAGGTACAGGTCGACTACTACGGCTCGATGGTGCCGATCAGCCAGGTGGCCAATGTGTCGCTGCAGGACGCCCGCACGATCAGCGTGCAGCCCTGGGAAAAAGGCATGGCGCAAAAGATCGAGAAGGCCATCCGCGAGAGCGATCTGGGGCTGAACCCGGCGTCGCAGGGCGACCTGATCCGCGTGCCGATGCCGGCGCTGACCGAAGAGCGCCGCCGCGACCTGAGCAAGGTGGTGCGCCACATCGGCGAGGACGCCAAGATTGCGGTGCGCAACCTGCGCCGCGAGGCGAACGAGGGCCTGAAGAAACTGCTCAAGGACAAGGCCGTGGCCGAGGACGACGAGCGCCGCGCCCAGGACGACGTGCAGAAACTGACCGACCGCGTCATCATCGAGATCGACAAGCTCGTGCATGGCAAGGAAGCGGAGATCATGGCCGTCTGACGACGGCCGCTGTCTTCCGTCCATGCTGCTGCCGCACGCCCCGTGTCGATGAAACGAGATCTCTCGGTGCCGCGGCATGTGGCGATCGTGATGGATGGCAATGGCCGCTGGGCCAAGAAGCGCTACCTGCCGCGCTTCTTCGGCCACAAGGCCGGCGTCGACACGCTGGTCAAGGTGATCAACGCCAGCGCCGACCGCGGTGTCGAGTACCTCACCGTGTTTGCGTTCTCGTCCGAGAACTGGAAGCGGCCCGAGGACGAGGTGTCCGGCTTGATGGGGTTGGTGCTGGTGGCGGTCACCAAGTACCTGGGCAAGCTGGCCCGCGACGGTGTCAAGATCGTGATCGTCGGTGACCGCAATGCCGTGTCCGACCGCCTGCGCGCAGCTTGGGCCGAGGCCGAGCAAGCCACCGTGCACAACACCCGCATCACCTTGTCGGTGGCCTTCAACTACGGCGGCCGCTGGGATGTGGTGCAGGCCTGCCGGCAGGCAGTGGCCGCTGGCCTGAAGGCCGACGACATCACCGAGGCCGCGCTGTCGGGCTACATGGCGATGAGCCACGCACCCGACCCCGACCTGTTCATCCGCACCGGCGGCGAGGTGCGCATCAGCAACTTCCTGCTCTGGCAGGTGGCTTATTCCGAGCTCGTGTTCACCGACTGCCTCTGGCCCGACTTCGACGTCGCCGCGCTCGACGCCGCGCTGGCCACCTACGCCGGGCGTGAGCGCAGGTTTGGCGCCGTCACCGCCTCGCCTGTCGACGCGTCCAACGGCTGACGCTCCATGCTGCGCCAGCGAGTGATCACCGCCCTGGTGCTGTTGGCGCTGCTGCTGCCGGCCCTGTTCGCCGCCAGTTCGCTGCCGTTTGCGCTGTTCACCCTGGTGCTGATCAGCGCCGCGGGCTGGGAATGGGCGCGGCTGAACGGCGCCCAGGCACCCCTGCCGGCGCTGGCCACGGGCGCCCTGGTGGCGCTGATGTGCGGTGCCAGCTTGCTCCAGTTGCCGCAGATGGGCCACGCCGGCGGGCTGTGGTGGGCGGGCACTTTGCTTTGGCTGGTCGGTGGTGCGCTGGCGCTGCGGCGCGGGCCCGCGGGCTGGCCGGATTTGCCCAGGGCGTTGCGCTGGGCGCTGGGGCCAGTGCTGCTGTGGCTGGCTTGGCTGGCGATGGCCCAGGCACGCACCATCGGCATCAACTTCCTGCTGTCGGCGATGTGCGTGGTGTGGGTTGCCGACATTTCGGCTTATTTCTGTGGCCGCGCTTTCGGCAAACGCAAATTGGCCGTCACCATCAGCCCCGGCAAGAGCTGGGAAGGTGTCTATGGCGGCGTGGCCGGCGTGCTGTTGCTGAGCGTGTTGTGGATCTGGGGCGAAGCGCAATTCACCCTCGACTCGGCCAGCCTGTTCAAACTGCTGCAGCAGCGGCTGGGCTGGGGCGGTTTGTTGCTGGCGTCTTTACTGTTGACCGCGCTCAGTGTGATGGGCGATCTGTTCGAATCGCTGGTCAAGCGCGCCGCCGGCGCCAAAGACTCCAGCCGCTTGCTGCCGGGCCATGGCGGCGTGCTCGACCGGGTGGATGCCCTGCTGCCGGTATTGCCGGCCGCGCTGGCGCTGATCAGTCTCTAGTCAATCCTCGAAGGCGTCTTCACTTCATGGTTCAACGTGTGTGCATTCTGGGTGCCACCGGTTCGGTAGGCAGCAGCACGCTGGACGTGATGGCGCTGCATCCCGAGCGCTACGAAGCGTTTGCGCTGACCGCGTTTCACCGCGTCGACGCGCTGGCCGCCTTGTGCCGCCGTTGGCAGCCGCGCTTCGCGGTGGTCGCAACAGCGGCGCAGGCCGCCACGTTGCGCGCCGAGCTGGCCCGCGACAGCCCGCGCACCGAGGTGCTGCACGGCGATGCCGCGTTGTGCGAGGTGGCCGCGCACCCCGATGTCGACAGCGTGATGGCGGCCATCGTCGGCGCTGCCGGCCTGCCGCCCTGCATCGCCGCGGCATTGGCAGGCAAGCGCTTGATGCTGGCCAACAAGGAGGCGCTGGTGGTCGGCGGCCGCTTGTTCATGGCCGCGGTGCAGCAGGGCGGGGCGTTGCTGCTGCCGATCGACAGCGAGCACTCGGCGATCTTCCAGTGCCTGCCCGAAGACCGCAGCGCCTGGCCGCAGCGCATCGACCACATCGTGCTCACCGCGTCGGGCGGGCCGTTCCGCAGCCGCGACCCGGCCACGCTGCACAGCGTGTCACCCGACGAGGCCTGCGCCCACCCCAACTGGGTCATGGGCCGCAAGATCTCGGTCGATTCGGCCACCATGATGAACAAGGCACTGGAGGTGATCGAGGCGCGCTGGCTGTTCGACCTCCAGCCCGAGCAGATTCGCGTCGTGCTGCATCCGCAGAGCATCATCCATTCGATGGTGGTCTGCCGCGACAACAGCGTGCTGGCCCAACTGGGCACGCCCGACATGAAGGTGCCGATCAGTGTCGGCCTGGCCTGGCCGCACCGCGAGGCTTCGGGCGCCGATGCGCTGGACTTTCTGTCGGTCCAGCCGCTGACCTTCAAGCCCGCCGACCCGACGCGCTTCCCCGGCCTGGCCCTGGCCTATGCCGCGCTGCGGGGCGCCGAGGGCAGCACCACGGTGTTGAACGCGGCCAACGAGGTGGCGGTGGCGGCCTTCCTGGCAGGCGAGGTGCGCTTCACCGATATCCACCGCGTCAATGAAGCCACGGTGGCCGCGGTGCTGCCGACCGCCGCCGATGCCGCCACGCTGGATGACCTGCTGGCGCTCGACCGGCGTGCCCGCCACCACGCCGGACAAGTTGCCCGAGGTCTCGCCCGATGATCATCACTGTGCTGGCCTTCCTGCTCACCCTGGCGGTGCTGATCGTCGTCCACGAGTACGGCCACTACCGGGTGGCGGTGGCCTGTGGCGTCAAGGTGCTGAGGTTCTCGATCGGCTTCGGCCGGGTGCTGTGGCGTCACCAGCGCTCGCCCGAGCACACCGAGTTCGTGTTGTCGGCGCTGCCGCTGGGCGGCTATGTGCGCATGCTCGACGAGCGTGAGGGCCCGGTGCCCGCCGGCGAACTGGGCCAGGCCTTCAATCGCAAGTCGCTGCGGCAACGCTCGGCCATCGTGGCCGCCGGCCCGGTGGCCAACCTGCTGCTGGCGGTGCTGCTGTACGCCGCGTCGCACTGGATCGGCGTCGACGAGCCCAAGGCCGTGCTCGGTGCGCCGGTGGCCGCCAGCCTGGCCGACCGCGCCGGCATGCGCTCGGGCGACTGGGTTCAGGCCTGGCAGGACGACGATGGCCAATGGGTCGACATCCGCTCGCTCAACGACCTGCGCTGGCAGCTCACCCAGCGCCTGATGCGCGGTGAACCGCTGCAATTGCAGGTCAGCGATGCCGCCGGTCGTGGCAACCGCCAGGTGCGGCTGGGGCTGGATGAACTCGGCACCCAGGAACTGGACGCCGCGCTGATGAAGCGCGTCGGGCTGGGGTCGGCCTTCAGCGAGCCGGTGATGGGCGAGGTCAAGGCCGGCGGGCCGGCGGCGGCGGCCGGGCTGCGCGCGGGCGACCGGGTGCTGGCGGTCGACGGGTTGCCGGTCACCGATGCGCAGTCGCTGCGTGAGCGCATTCGCGGCGCCGTGAAGGCTGGCCAGGGCCTGGCGATGGCCTGGCGGGTGCAACGCGGCGGCCAGGACCTCACGCTGACCGTGACCCCGCGGGTCGTGCGCGATGCCGACCGCGGCGGTTCGGGTGTTGCAGAATTCCCCACCGGTCGGGTCGACGCCTTCATCGGCAATCCACCGACGATGGTCAAGGTGCAACTCGGCCCGTTCGAGGGACTGAAGCAGGGCGCGGTGCGTACCTGGGATGTGTCGGTGATGACCGTGCGCATGCTGGGCCGCATGCTGATCGGCGAGGCCTCGCTGCGCAACCTCAGCGGGCCGCTGACCATTGCCGACGTGGCCGGCCAATCCGCCCAACAAGGGCTGGCCTATTACCTGGGCTTTCTGGCCCTGGTCAGCGTGAGCCTGGGGGTGTTGAACCTGCTGCCGCTGCCCATGCTCGATGGTGGCCACCTGATGTATTACATTTTCGAAGGCCTGACCGGGCGACCGGTCTCCGACACCTGGCTCGCCCGCCTGCAGCGGGGCGGCATCGCGGTGCTGCTGCTGATGATGTCGGTGGCCCTGTTCAACGATGTGGCCCGCCTGCTGGGCCTGCACTGACCGCTCCCCGATGCTTCCCTTCTCCCCTGCACGACTCATTCGCCCGGCCTCGGCCGTGGTGGTCATCGCCCTGGCGGTAGCCACACCCGCCGCGAGGGCGATCGAGCCCTTCGTGCTGCAAGACATCCGCGTCGAAGGTCTGCAGCGCACCGATCCGGGCACGGTGTTTGCCGCCTTGCCCTTTCGCGTGGGCGACACCTACACCGACGAGAAAGCCGCTGCGGCGTTGCGCGCGCTTTTCAGCACCGGGCTGTTCAAGGACGTGCGGGTCGAGATCGACGGCAAGGTCGCGGTGCTGGTGGTCGAGGAGCGGCCGGTCATCGAGACGGTCACCTTCGTCGGCCTGAAAGAGTTCGACAAGGACACCTTGTCCAAGTCGCTGAAGGATGCCGGCATCGGCGAGGGCCTGCCCTTCGACCGCGCGCTGATCGACCGCGCCGAGCAGGAAATCAAGCGCCAGTACCTGTCGCGCAGTCTGTACGGCGCCGAGGTCGTGACCACCATCACGCCGACCGAGCGCAACCGCGTCAACGTCAGCTTCACGATGACCGAGGGCGACGCGGCCAAGATCCGCGAAGTCCGCATCGTCGGCGCCAAAGCCTTCAGCGAGAGCACGCTGACCCGGCTGATGGACCTGACCACCAGCGGTTGGCTGACCTGGTACACCAAGAGCGACCGCTACTCGCGCGCCAAGCTCAACGCCGACCTCGACACGCTGCGCGCGCATTACCAGAACAACGGCTACCTCGAGTTCAACATCGAGACTGCGCAGGTCACGATCTCGCCCGACAAGCAGGACATCACGCTGACCATCACGGTCAACGAGGGCCAGCCCTACATCGTGACGCAGGTGCGCCTGGCCGGCGACTACCTGGGCAAGGAGGAAGAGTTCAAGAGCCTGGTCGCCATCCGTGCCGGCGAGCCCTACCGTGCGGCTGCGGTCACTGCCACCACCAAGGTCTTCGCCGACCGTTTCGGCACTTTCGGCTATGCGTTCGCGCGGGTCGAGCCGCGCACCGAGATCGACCGTGCCAACGGCACCGTGGCGGTGGTGCTGGCGGCCGAGCCGCAGCGCCGGGTCTACGTCCGCCGCATCGACGTGGCCGGCAACACCCGCACCCGCGACGAGGTGGTGCGCCGAGAGTTCCGCCAGCTCGAATCGTCGTGGTACGACGGCGAACGCATCAAGCTGTCGCGCGACCGCACCGAGCGGCTGGGCTACTTCAAGGAAGTGACGGTCGACACCAACGAGGTGGCCGGCACGGCCGACCAGGTCGATCTGTCGGTCACCGTCGCCGAAAAGCCCACCGGCAACCTTCAGCTCGGCGTCAGCTTCTCCAGCGCCGACAAGCTGGCGTTCAACGCGTCGCTCAAGCAGGACAACGTGTTCGGCTCGGGCAACTACCTGGGCATCGAGCTCAACACCAGCAAGACCGGGCGCAGCATGGTGTTTTCGTCGATCGACCCGTACTTCACGGTCGACGGCATCTCGCGCGGCTTCGACCTGTACTACCGCACCTCGCGGCCCTACAACAGCCTGGGCGACCAGTACCAGATCTCCAACCCGGGCGGCGCGGTGCGCTTTGGCGTGCCGTTCACCGAGTTCGACACGGTGTTCTTCGGCATCGGCCTGGAGCAGACCAACATCGGCGCCACCGCCGGCATCCCGAATTCCTATTTCGAGTATCGCTACCTCTATGGGCCGATCTCGACCGCCTTGCCGCTGACGCTGGGCTGGGCGCGCGACCAGCGTGACAGTTCGCTGACGCCATCGGCCGGCCGCTACCAGCGGGTCAACGTCGAATGGAGCGTGGCCGGTGACGTGCGCTTCGTGCGCACCAACCTGCAGTACCAGCAGTTTTTCCCGTTCTGGCAGCGCTTCACGCTGGGCCTCAACGGCGAGATCGGCTGGGGCATCGGACAAGGCAATCGCCCCTACCCGGTGTTCAAGAACTTCTACGGTGGCGGCCTGGGCTCGGTGCGCACCTTCGAGCAGAACTCGCTCGGCGTGATCGACCCCACCGGTGCCTATGTCGGCGGCGCCAAGAAGCTCAACATCAACGCCGAGCTGTACCTGCCGGTGCCGGGCACCGGCAACGACAAGTCGCTGCGCATCTTCCTGTTCGCCGACGCCGGCAACGTCTGGCGCGACGGCGAAAAAATAACGGGCAACAGCATCCGCTCGTCGGCGGGTCTGGGCCTGTCCTGGATCTCGCCGGTGGGGCCGCTGAAGGTCAGCTATGGCCAGCCGTTGAGCAGCCAGCCCACGGATAGAATCCAAAAATTCCAATTTCAGATCGGGACCGCGTTCTGATGATCACGAAGAATTCGAAGCTGCCGCTGTTGTCGGTCGCGCTGGGCCTGGCGGCGGTGCTGACTGTCGGCGCGGTGCAAGCGCAGGACCTGAAAATCGGCTACGTCAACAGCGAGCGCGTGCTGCGCGAAGCCTCTCCGGCCAAGGCCGCGCTGGCCCGCATGGAAGCCGACTTCAGCAAGCGCGACAAGGACCTGAACGACCAGGCGGCCAAGCTGAAGGCTGCCGCCGACAAGCTGGAGAAAGACGCGCCGACGCTGCCCGAGAGCGAGCGCAACCGCCGCCAGCGCGACCTGGTCGAACAAGACCGGGATTTGCAGCGCAAGCGCCGCGAGTTCCAGGAAGACCTGAACCAGCGCCGCAACGAAGAAACCGCCGGCATCGTCGAGCGGGCCAACAAGGTCATCAAGGGCATCTTCGAGGGCGAAAAGTACGACCTGATCCTGCAGGACGTGGTCTTCGCCGGGCCGCGTGTCGACATCACCGAGAAGGTGATCAAGGCGCTGAACGCCGCACCGGCCGGCAGGTGACGTGACGGTGGCCGTGCCGTCCCCGGTGCGGCTGGCCGACGTGGTGGCCGCGCTGGGCGGTGAATTGTGCGGCGGTGATGTCGAGGGGTTTGCTGCCGCGCAACGGCCCATCACTCGGCTGGCGCCGCTGGAATCCGCGGATTCGACCAGCCTCAGTTTCCTGTCCAACCCGCGCTATGGCGCGCAGCTGGCGGCCAGCGCCGCGGCTTGCGTGATCGTCGGCCCGGCGATGCGCGAGGCCGCTCTGGCCCGCGGTGCGGCCATCGTCACCGCCGACCCCTACCTCTATTTCGCCCGGCTCACCCAGTGGTGGGCCGCGCGCACGCGTGTCGCCCCGGTGCTGGGCGTGCACGCCAGCGCGGTGGTCGAGCCCGGCGCGCGCATCCATGCCAGCGCGTCGATCGGCGCCCTGTGTTTCGTTGGCGCCGGTGCGGTCATCGGCCCCGGCGTGGTGATCGGCCCGCACGGCCACATCGGCGCTGGGGCGGCGGTGGGCGAAGGCACCCGGCTGGCGGCCCGCGTCACGCTGGGCGACAACTGCGTGATCGGGGCGCGCGGCCTGCTGCACCCCGGTGTGGTGATCGGCGCCGACGGCTTCGGCTTCGCGCCGCACCAGGGCGCGTGGGTCAAGATCGAGCAGCTGGGCGCGGTGCGCATCGGCGACGATGTCGAGGTCGGCGCCAATACCTGCATCGACCGTGGTGCGCTCGACGACACCCGGATCGACGACGGCGTCAAGCTCGACAACCTGATCCAGGTCGGCCACAACGTGCACATCGGCGCCCACAGCGCGATGGCCGGCTGCGTCGGCATCGCCGGCTCGGCCAAGATCGGCCGCCACTGCACCGCGGGCGGCGGGGCCATCATCCTGGGCCACCTGGAACTGGTCGACCATGTGCACATCACCGCCGCCACGGTGGTGACGCGCTCGATCCGCCAGCCGGGCCAGTACAGCGGCCTGTTTCCGTTCGATGACAATGCATCGTGGGAGAAAAATGCTGCCACGCTGCGCCAGTTGCACACGCTGCGCGACCGCATCCGTGCGCTGGAGAAGAAGAGTCCATGACCACCGACATGCCCGCCATCAAGACCGTCCCCGTGCTCGACATCCACCGCATCCTCAAGCTGCTGCCGCACCGCTACCCGATCCTGCTGGTCGACCGCGTGCTTGAACTCGAGAAGGGCAAGCGCATCAAGGCGCTGAAGAACGTCTCGATCAACGAGCCGTTCTTCATGGGCCACTTCCCCGCCCGGCCGGTGATGCCGGGTGTGTTGATGCTGGAAGCGCTGGCGCAGACCTCGGCGCTGCTGTCGTTCGAATCGATGGGCGAGGAGCCCGACGAGAACACCGTGGTGTACTTCGTCGGCATCGACGGCGCGCGCTTCAAGCGGGTGGTCGAGCCGGGCGACCAGCTGATCCTGGAATCCACGCTCGATCGCGCGCGCGCCGGCATCTACAAATACAAGGTGCGCGCCAGCGTGGCCGGCGAGACGGCGGTCGAGGCCGAGCTGATGTGCACCATGCGCAAGGTCGCTTGAGACGGAGCTTGAGATGACCCAGGTTCATGCCACCGCGGTGATCGATCCGCGGGCCGAATTGGCCGAGGACGTGACCGTCGGGCCGTATGCCGTGATCGGCCCGCACGTGCGCATCGGCGCCGGCAGCAGCATCGGCGCGCATTGCGTGGTCGAGGGCCACACCACCCTCGGCAGCGACAACCGGATCTTCCCCTTCGCGTCGATCGGCGGTGCGCCGCAGGACAAGAAGTACGCCGGCGAGCCCACCCGGCTGAGCATCGGCAACGGCAACACCGTTCGCGAGTTCGTCACCATCAACACCGGTACGCTGCAGGACGGCGGCATGACGGCGCTGGGCGACGACAACTGGATCATGGCCTACGTGCACATCGCGCACGACTGCCAGGTCGGCAGCCACACCATCATCGCCAACGCCACCCAGCTGGGCGGCCATGTGCACCTGGGGGATTGGGCCTTTCTGGGCGGGCTGTCGGGCGTGCACCAGTTCGTGCGGGTGGGCGCGCACGCGATGACCGGCTTCCAGACCCGCTTGTCGCAAGACCTGCCGCCCTACGTCACCGCCGCGGGCAACCCGGCCGCGGCCACCGGCATCAATGCCGAAGGCCTGCGCCGCCGCGGTTTCACGCCCGAACGCATCGCCCAGGTCAAGCAGATGCACAAGCTGCTCTACCGCCAGGGCCACACGCTGGCCGCGGGCATCGCCGCGATCGACGCGCTGCGCGGTCAGCTCGACGGCAGCGAGGCCGACATCGCACTGATGCTCGACTTCCTGGCCAACGCCGACCGCGGCATCGTCCGCTAGGCAGCGTGCCGATGCCGATTGGTCCGCTGCGGCTGGGCATGGTCGCAGGCGAGGCGTCTGGTGACCTGCTGGGCGGCCTGTTGCTGCAAGGGTTGAAAGCCCGTTGGCCTGATCTGCAGGCCGGCGGCATCGGTGGCCCGAAGCTGGCGGCGCAGGGCTTCGACGCCTGGTGGCCGCATGAACGGCTGTCGGTGTTCGGTTACGTCGATGCGCTGGGCCGGCTGCCCGAGTTGCTGCGCATCCGCCGCCAACTGGCCGAGCGCCTGCTGCGCGAGCGGCCGGCAGCGTTCATCGGCATCGACGCGCCCGATTTCAACTTCGGCCTGGAAACGCGCCTGCGCGAGGGCGGGCTCAAGACCATCCACTTCGTCTGCCCGTCGATCTGGGCCTGGCGCGGTGAGCGGGTGCACAAACTGGCCCGTGCCGCCGACCATGTGCTGTGCCTGTTCCCGTTCGAGCCGGCGCTGCTGCAGCGGCATGGCGTGCCGGCCACCTTCGTCGGCCACCCGCTGGCCGATGCGATCCCGCTGCTGCCGCCGCGCGCCGCGGCACGGTCGGCGTTGGGCTTGGCCGAGGGCGACACCGTGGTGGCGCTGCTGCCCGGCAGCCGGCGCAGCGAGATCGCCCACATCGCGCCGCGTCTGCTGGCCGCTGCCCGGTTGATGCATCGCCAGCGGCCCGATCTGCGCTTCGTGATGCCGGTGGTGCCGGGCCTGCGTGGCCTGGTCGAGCCGCTGCTGGCCCGACACACCGGCGCAGCGGCCGTCACCCTGCTCGACGGCCAGAGCCACGAGGCGCTGGCCGCCTGCGACCTGACCCTGGTGGCCAGCGGCACCGCGGCGCTGGAGGCCGCGCTGTTCAAGCGGCCGATGGTCATCACCTACCACCTGGCCTGGCTGAACTGGCAGCGCATGAAACGCATGCGTTACCAGCCTTGGGTGGGGCTGCCCAACATCCTGTGCGGTGAATTCGTGGTGCCCGAGCTGATCCAGGACGCCGCCACGCCCGAGGCCCTGGCCCGTGAAGGCCTGGCCTGGCTGGACGACCCGAGGCGCGTCGCGGCGCTGGAACGCCGCTTCAACGATCTGCACCACCTGCTGCGCCAGAACACTGCGCGCAAAGCCACCGATGCCATTGCCCAAATCCTCCAGACGGACCTCGACCCCGCCTTTGCCCAGGTTGCCTGAGCCGCTGCGCTTGCGCTGCAAGGCGGCGGTGCTGGTCGCCGGTGTGGACGAGGCCGGCCGTGGACCGCTGGCCGGGCCGGTGGTGGCCGCGGCGGTGATCCTGGACGACCTGAAGCCGATCCGGGGTCTCGGCGACAGCAAGGTCATCAGCCCGCGCCGCCGCGAGCGCCTGTTCGACGAGATCCGCGCCAAGGCGCTGGCCTGCTGCATCGCCGAGGCCAGTGTCGAGGAGATCGACCGCCTCAACATCCTGCAGGCCACACTGCTGGCGATGCAGCGTGCGGTGGCCGGCCTGCGGTTGTCGCCGCGTCTGGTGCTGGTGGATGGCAACCGCCTGCCGGTGTTGGCCATGCCGGCAGAGGCCATCGTCAAGGGCGACGCGACCGTACCGGCCATCTCGGCTGCTTCGATCTTGGCCAAGGTGCACCGCGACCGGTTGTGCGAGGCCTTGCACGCGGCGCACCCGGCCTACGACTTTGCTCGCCACAAAGGCTACCCCACGGCCAAGCACCTGGCAGCGTTGCGCGCCCATGGTGCCTGTGTCGCGCACCGCCGCAGCTACGCCCCGGTTCGCGCGGTGCTGGAGACGGGGGAATGAGCGAGCCGCTGGACATCAGCGCGCGCGACAACCCGCTGCTGGTGCGGCTGCGCAAACTGGTCCGCGACCCCGCCGGCTACCGCAAGGCCGGCGAGCTGTGGCTGGAAGGCGAACACCTGTGCGAGGCGCTGCGCCAGCGCGGCCAGCGGCCGCTGCAGGCGGTGGTGGCCGACAGCGCCTGGGCCCAGCCGGCGCTGCGCGCGCTGGCGCAATGGGCGCCTCGGGTGGTGCGGCTGCCGGATGTGCTGTTCGACGGCCTCAGCGCGCTGGCGTCACCCAGCCGGCTGGGTTTCCTGCTGGCGCTACCGCCGGCGCCGGCGATCGATCCACGGGCGGCCAGCGTCGTGCTGGACCGTGTGCAAGACGCCGGCAACGTCGGCAGCATCCTGCGCAGCGCCGCAGCCTTCGGCGTCGGCCAGGTGCTGGCGCTGCAGGGCACGGCCGCGCTGTGGTCGCCCAAGGTGCTGCGCGCCGGCATGGGCGCGCACTTCGGCCTGCGCTTGATCGAAGGCCTGCAGCCCGACGACCTGGCGGCGCTTCAGGTGCCGCTGGTCGGCACCCGCCTGGACACTGACGCGCTGCTGCCCTCCGCGGACCTGCCGCAGCCCTGCGCCTGGGTGCTGGGCCACGAGGGGCAAGGAGTGGCGCCGGCGCTGCTGGCCCGCTGTGCGCTCACCGTGCGCATCCCGCAACCGGGCGGCGAGGAGTCGCTCAACGTCGCCGCGGCGGCGGCGGTGTGTTTCTACGAGTCGATGCGGCGCGGTTTCCCGCGCTGAGCTGCCCCGGTGGCTTGGATGCCGCAGCCTCGCCAGCCGATCAGTAGATCAGCCGGTCGGGCCGGATGTCGCGCAGGATGGTGGTGGCGATCTCCTCGATCGACTTGTGGGTCGAACTGAGCCAGGCGATGCCGTTGCGTCGCATCATGGTTTCGGCCTCGCGCACCTCGTGCTGGCAGTTTTCCAGGGCGGCATACTTGCTGCCGGGCCGGCGCTCGTTGCGGATCTGGGACAACCGCGCCGGGTCGATCGTCAGGCCGAAACACTTGGCCAGGTAGGGCGACAGCGCGCCTGGCAGCTTGTGGCGGTCGAAGTCCTCGGGAATCAGCGGATAGTTGGCGGCCTTGATGCCGTGCTGCATCGCCAGGTACAGGCTGGTGGGCGTCTTGCCGCTGCGGCTGACGCCCACCAGGATCACGTCGGCGCTGGCCAGGTTGCGCGCCGACTGGCCGTCGTCGTGGGCCAGCGAGAAATTGATGGCCTCGATCCGCTCGTGGTACTCGCTGCTCTTGGCGACGTCCGAGAAACGGCCGACCCGGTGGTTGCTGGTGACACCGAACTCGATCTCCAGCGGCTCGACGAAGGCGCGGAACATGTCCATCACGAAGCCGCGGCAATCGCTGTGGGTGACGATCTCGCGGATCTCGTCGTTGACCAGCGTGATGAAGACGATCGGCCGCTTGGCCTCGACCTGGGCCACATGGTTGATTTCCTGGACCACCCCACGCGCCTTGTCGGGCGTGTCGATGAAGGGCCGGCGCACATGGCGCGGCTTGGTCGAAAACTGGGCCAGGATCGAATTGCCGAAGGTCTCGGCGGTGATGCCGGTGCCGTCCGAGACAAAAAACACGCTGCGATTGGGCATGAAGCGGACGGCCAGCGAGGCCGGATTGCCGATGTCCGCGGATCATAGGGGGCTTCGTCCGTAGAATCCGGCCCAGTCCGCCCCGGACACCGCCCACCGCAGTTCCTCGCCGCCCTCCATGCGCCCCGCCTGCTCTTCGATCGAAGCACCCACCGCAGGCGCGCGGGCCCGGATCAACGGCCGCACGGCAAAGTTTTCCCACCATCTCGGAGCTTTCCCATGTCATCCCCCCATCTGGCGACCGCCCTGGTCCTGCCTTTCGAACACCTGAGAATGACCGATGTCGAGGTCGTTGGCGGCAAGAACGCCAGCCTCGGCGAGATGATCAGCCAACTGGCCGCCAGCGGCGTGCGG
This sequence comes from Burkholderiales bacterium, assembly GCA_038211805.1. Taxonomy (GTDB): domain Bacteria; phylum Pseudomonadota; class Gammaproteobacteria; order Burkholderiales; family Burkholderiaceae_C; genus Pseudaquabacterium. The sequence goes on from JBBQVF010000011.1 coordinate 49,456, forward strand.
GTGCCGGGCGGCTTCGCCACCACGGCGCATGCATTCCGCGAGTTCCTGCACTACGGCGGCCTGACCGACAAGATCAACGCCCGGCTCGACGCGCTCGACACCGACGACGTCAAGGCCCTGGCTGCAGCCGGGGCCGAGATCCGCGGTTGGGTCATTGCCGCACCGTTTCCGCCCGACTTCGACGCCGCCGTGCAGGCCTCGTTCGCGGCCCTGACCGCCGACAACCCCGGCGTCAGCTTTGCAGTGCGCTCATCGGCCACCGCCGAAGACCTGCCTGACGCGTCGTTTGCCGGCCAGCAGGAAACCTTCCTCAACGTGCACGGCATCGACGACGTGCTGCACAAGATGAAAGAGGTGTTCGCCTCGCTCTACAACGACCGCGCCATCAGCTACCGCGTGCACAAGGGCTTTGCCCACTCGGAAGTGGCGCTCTCCGCCGGTGTCCAGCGCATGGTGCGTTCGGACCTCGGCTCGGCCGGCGTGATGTTCACGATCGACACCGAGTCCGGCTTCGAGGACGTGATCTTCATCACCGCCAGCTACGGCCTGGGCGAGACGGTGGTGCAGGGTGCCGTCAACCCCGACGAGTTCTATGTCCACAAGCCGGGTCTGAAGGCCGGCAAGCTGGCGATCATCCGGCGAAACCTGGGCAGCAAGCTGATCCGGATGGAGTTCGCCAGCACTGAAGATCGCCTGGCCACCGGCAAGCTGGTGCACACGCTGGACACGCCGCCCGAACTGCGCAACCGCTATGCGCTCAACGACGCCGACGTGACCGAACTGGCCCGCTATGCGTTGATCATCGAGCAGCATTACGGCCGGCCGATGGACATCGAATGGGGCAAGGACGGCGAAGACGGCAAGCTCTACATCCTGCAGGCCCGGCCCGAGACGGTGAAGAGCCAGGGCGGCGACCAGGTCGAGCACCGCTACAAGTTGAAGAGCGGGTCGGCGCACCGCAGTGCCGTGCTGGTCGAGGGCCGTGCCATCGGCCAGAAGATCGGCACCGGGCCGGTGCGGCTGGTCTCGCACACCAGCGAGATGGACCGGGTGCAGCCCGGCGACGTGCTGGTCACCGACATGACCGACCCTAACTGGGAGCCGGTGATGAAGAAGGCCTCGGCGATCGTCACCAACCGCGGCGGGCGTACCTGCCACGCGGCCATCATCGCCCGCGAACTGGGCATCCCGGCGGTGGTGGGTTGTGGCGACGCGACCGAGAAGCTGGTCGACGGCCAACTGGTCACCGTGGTCTGCAGCGAAGGTGACACCGGCTTGATCTACGACGGCCTGCTGGACACCGAAGTCACCGAGGTCAAGCGCGGTGAGCTGCCGTACTGTCCGATCAAGATCATGATGAACGTCGGCAACCCGTCGCTGGCCTTCGACTTCGCGCAAATTCCCAATTCGGGGGTCGGCCTGGCGCGGCTGGAATTCATCATCAACACCAACATCGGGGTGCACCCGAAGGCGATCCTCGACTACCCCAACATCGAGCCCGACCTGAAGAAGGCGGTCGAATCGGTGGCCCGTGGCCATGCCAGCCCGCGGGCGTTCTACGTCGACAAGCTGGTCGAGGGCATCGCCACCATCGCGGCCGCCTTCTGGCCCAAGCCGGTGATCGTGCGGCTGTCCGACTTCAAGAGCAACGAATACAAGAAGTTGATCGGCGGCTCGCGCTACGAACCCGACGAAGAGAACCCGATGTTGGGCTTCCGCGGCGCGTCGCGCTACATCAGCGGTGATTTCGCCGACGCCTTCGCAATGGAATGCGAGGCGCTCAAGCGCGTGCGCAACGACATGGGGCTGAGCAACGTCGAGATCATGGTGCCCTTCGTGCGCACCGTGAAGCAAGCCGAGCGGGTGGTGCAGTTGCTGGCCGAGCGCGGCCTGGCGCGTGGCCAGAACGGCTTGCGCCTGATCATGATGTGCGAGGTGCCCAGCAACGCGATCCTGGCCGACCAGTTCCTGGTGCATTTCGACGGCATGTCGATCGGTTCCAACGACCTGACCCAGCTGACGTTGGGGCTGGACCGCGACTCGGGGCTGGCGCTGCTGGCGCAGGATTTCGACGAGCGCGACCCGGCCGTCAAGGCCTTGATCAGCCGGGCCATCGCCGCCTGCCGGGCCACCGGCAAGTACATCGGCATCTGCGGCCAGGGCCCCAGTGACCACCCCGACTTCGCCGACTGGCTGGCCGACGAGGGCATCGCCTCGATCTCGCTGAACCCCGATTCGGTGGTCGAGACCTGGACCCGGCTGGCGTCGCGCTGAAGGGCAGACTGTCCGCTGCCAGGTCGAGCCCCCGCGCCGCCATGCCGAGCTGACCATGTCCAGCCTGCGGTCCAGCCGCGCCGAAAGCACCCAGCGCTTCAGCCGCAAGCTGCACCGCCGCTATGGCCTGTTCACGCTGGGCGTGGTGCTGTTCATCCTGCTGCTGGCCGCGATGGAACGCAACGGCTGGTCGCGTGGCTGGATCGGCACCAGCTTCCTGATCGCCACGGTGCTGGTCTACGCCGGCATCGGCCTGGCCAGCCGCACCACCAACGAGACCGAGTACTACGTCGCGGGCCGGCGGGTGCCGGCCATCTACAACGGCATGGCGACCGCGGCCGACTGGATGTCGGCCGCGTCCTTCATCGGCACCGCGGGTGTGCTCTACCTGCAGGGTTTCGACGGCCTGGCCTACATCCTGGGCTGGACCGGCGGCTATTGCCTGGTGGCGGTGCTGCTGGCGCCCTACCTGCGGCGCTTCGGCCAGTTCACCATCCCCGATTTTCTCGGCGCACGCTACGGCGGTGAATGGCCGCGCCTGCTGGGGGTGGCCGCCACCGTGCTGGTGAGCTTCGTCTACGTGGTGGTGCAAGTCTATGGCGTGGGCCTGATCACCTCGCACCTCACCGGCTTCAGTTTCGAGATCGGCATCTTTCTCGGCCTGGGCGGCATGCTGGTGTGTTCGTTCCTGGGCGGCATGCGAGCCGTCACCTGGACCCAGGTGGCCCAGTACATCGTGCTGATCATTGCCTACACCGTGCCGGTGATGTGGCTCAGCCTGCACCAGACCGGCTCCTGGCTGCCGGTGTTCAGCTACAACCAGCAGCTGAAGGTGGTGAGCGAGCGCGAAGCCCAGCTGCTGGCCGATCCCGCCGAGATCGAGGTGCGCCGGCTGCTGGCCGAGCGGGCCGACGACGCCCAGCGCAAGCTGCGCGACGTGCCCGCCGCGATGGCCAGCGACAGCGAGTTGCTGGCCCGGCAGATCGAGCGCATGCATGCCGAGAACGCGCCACTGGCGCAGATCCAGCAGGCCGAGCGTGCGCTGGCGCGCATGCCCCGCAATGAGCCCGAGGCCCGCGCGCGCTACCTGCGCGAGCGTGACGAAGCCCGCAGCCAGGCCCAGCCGCTGGCCGGGCTGGCACCGCAGTCCGGCCAGCTGGGTGCTGCCGGGCCCACCGGCACCCAGGCGCGCAGCAACTTCCTGGCGCTGGTGTTCTGCCTGATGCTGGGCACGGCGGCGCTGCCGCATGTGCTCACCCGCTGCTACACCACGCCGTCGGTGTCGCAGGCGCGGCGCTCGGTGGGCTGGTCGCTGAGCTTCATCGTGCTGCTCTACCTCAGCGCGCCCGCACTGGCGGTGATGGTCAAGTACCAGGTCTTCACCGAGCTGGTGGGCACCAGCTTCGCCAGCCTGCCGGCGTGGATCCGCCGCTGGAGCAAGCTGGATTCACACCTGGTGTCGGTGCAGGACATCAACGGCGACGGCTTGCTGCAGTTTGCCGAGCTGCGGCTGGGCGCCGACATGATCGTGCTGGCCGCGCCCGAGCTGGGCGGCCTGCCGCTGGTTGTCACCTATCTGGTGGCTGCCGGCGGGCTGGCAGCGGCCCTGTCGACGGCCGACGGTCTGCTGCTGACCATCAGCAACGCGCTGTCGCACGATTTTTTCTTCCGCGTGGTGCGGCCCAAGGCTTCGGCCATCAAACGGGTGATGTTCAGCAAGCTGATGGTGCTGGTCACTGCGGTGCTGGCGGCCTGGGTGGCGTCGCTGCGCATCACCGCCATCCTGCCATTCGTGACGGCGGCGTTCTCGCTGGCGGCGGCCACTTTTTTCCCGGCGCTGGTGGTGGGCATTTTCTGGCGCCGCGCCAACCGTGCCGGCGCGGTGGCCGGCATGCTGATGGGTGCTGGTGTGTGCCTCTGGTACATGGCGCGCAACCTGGCCGGGCCGCGGGCCTTCTTCGGCCTGGCCGAGGCAGGCGCCGACCTGCGCTGGTTCGGCGTCGACCCGGTGGCTGCCGGCGTGTTCGGCGTGCCGGCAGGCTGCCTGGCGCTGGTGCTGGTGAGCCTGCTCACCCGCGCGCCCGGCCCGCCAGAGCAGGCCATGGTCGAGCAGTTGCGCCAGCCTGAGCCGCAGTCGGCTGATGCCCCACGCTCCGGCCCGCCGTCCGCGCTATAATTGTGGGCTTTTCCTCTGCTGCTGCACCCGTTGACGCTGGTGAGCGGCGTTTGCTGCACTGCCCGGCGCCCCGCTGGCGCAGGCGGCTTCCAGCCCCGTCAAGGGCGGAACCCATAAGGAGTGTGCATGCGTCACTATGAGATCGTGCTGTTGATCCACCCGGATCAGAGCGAGCAGGTTCCGGCCATGCTGGAACGTTATAAGGGTATCGTCACCGGCGCCGCCGGCAAGGTGCACCGTGTCGAGGACTGGGGCCGCCGTCAGCTGGCCTACCAGATCCAGAAGCTGGCCAAGGCCCACTATGTGTGCCTGAACATCGAGTGCAGCAAGGAAACCCTGGCGGAGATCGAGACCGGTTTCCGCTTCAACGACGCCGTGCTGCGCCACCTGACCGTGCTGAAGTCCAAGGCCGAGACCAGCCCGTCGGTCATGATGAAGGCGGTCGAGAAGGAAGAAGCCCGCAAGGCCCCGGCCCCGGAGGCCAGCGCCTGATTGAAGCAGCCCTGCCGCGCCGCCGCCCGTGCAGCCGATGAACCGCCTGGTGTTGTCGGCCCAACTGGTTGAACGGGGCGCCGTGCGCTACACGCCCGCCGGTCTTCCGGCCATCGACTGCAAGCTGCAGCACAGCAGCACGGTCACCGAGGACGGGCAGCCACGCCAAGTCTCCCTGGAGATCAAGGCGCTGGCCATCGGCGGGTTGTCGCGGCCCCTGGGTGCGCTGGCACTGGGAAGCACCGGTTTGTTCGGCGGCTTCCTGGGCACGGCACGCAACGGGCGTGGCATGCTGTTCCATATCACCGAGCTGACATCCGATTCCCCAGATTCACCGTCCGGCACTGATTGCCCGACACCCCTTTGAAAGAGGTGCACCATGCCCCCGCCCCGTGGTAAAGGTAAGTTTTCCAAAGACCGCAAGCCCAAGCGCAACACGCAATCGCTGCTGTTCAAGCGCAAGCGCTTCTGCCGTTTCACCGTCGCCAATGTCGAAGAGATCGACTATAAGGACGTCGACACCCTGCGCGACTTTGTCGGCGAGAACGGCAAGATCACGCCCGCCCGCCTGACCGGTACGCGTGCC
>JBBQVF010000012.1:0-48703 GCA_038211805.1 Burkholderiales bacterium
GACAAGATTGCGTCCAAGAAGCTGGCGATGGAGGCGAAAGTCAACACCATCCCGGGCTGGAACGCGGCGATCGAATCGCCCGAGCGCGCGGTCGAGATCGCGCGCGACATCGGCTACCCGGTGATGATCAAGGCCAGCGCCGGAGGCGGCGGCAAGGGCCTGCGCGTGGCTTTCAACGACAAGGAAGCGTTTGAAGGCTTCAGCGCCTGCACCAACGAAGCCCGCAACAGCTTTGGCGACGACCGGGTGTTCATCGAGAAGTTCGTCGAGAGCCCGCGCCACATCGAGATCCAGGTGCTGGGCGATGCCCACGGCAACGTGGTCTACCTGCACGAGCGGGAATGCTCGATCCAGCGCCGCCACCAGAAGGTGATCGAGGAGGCGCCGTCGCCCTTCATCAGCGAAGCCACCCGCGCCGCGATGGGCGAGCAGGCGGTGGCTTTGGCGAAAGCGGTGAACTACCAGTCTGCCGGCACGGTCGAGTTCGTCGTCGGCAAGGACCAGAGCTTCTTCTTCCTGGAGATGAACACCCGCTTGCAGGTGGAGCACCCGGTGACCGAGTCGATCACCGGCATCGACCTGGTCGAGCAGATGATCCGCGTCGCCGCGGGCGAGAAACTCGGCTTCACGCAGGCGCAGATTCCGCGCCGCGGCTGGGCGATCGAGTGCCGCATCAACGCCGAAGACCCGTTCCGCAACTTTCTGCCGTCCACCGGCCGCCTGGTGCGCTACCAGCCGCCGGCCACCACGATGGAGGCGTCGATGCCGGTGCAGTATGTGGTCGACCAGGCTGGCCGCCTGGTCGGGGGCGGTGGCGTGCGGGTGGACACCGGCGTGGTCGAAGGCGGCGAGATTCCGATGTATTACGACTCGATGATCGCCAAGCTGATCGTGCACGGTGTCGACCGGCGCGATGCGATCGCCAAGATGCGCGAGGCGCTGAACGGCTTCGTGATCCGCGGCGTGTCGAGCAACATCCCGTTCCAGAGCGCGTTGCTGGCGCACCCGAAGTTCCAGTCGGGCGATTTCAACACCGGCTTCATCGCCGAGCAGTACCCGCACGGTTTTCGCGCCGAGGACGTGCCGCACGACGACCCCGACCTGCTGGTGGCCCTGGCTGCCGCGATGTACCGGCGCTACCGGGACCGCGCCGCCGGCATCAGCGGCCAGATGCCGGGCCACGGCGTACAGATCGGCGAGCAGTTCGTCGCCGTGATCAAGGGCCCGGCGGGCCTGCACCGGCACCTGCCTTTGCGCATCGAGGTGATGGCCACCACCGGGCAACTGAAGGTCACGCTGGGCGGCAAGCCCTATGTGCTCGACAAGGACTGGGATTTCGGTGGCATCCGCGCCGCCGGCCATTGCAACGGGCAGCCCTTCACCGCGCAACTGGAGCGCCACGGCATGTGGTACAGGGTTTCGCACAACGGCCTGTCGATCGACGCCCAACTGATGGCTGCGCGCGCGGCCGAATTGTTGCGCCTGATGCCGTTCAAGGCGCCGGCCGACATGAGCAAGTTCCTGCTATCGCCGATGCCGGGGCTGCTGGTCAACGTGGCCGTCAAGCCCGGCCAGGCGGTGCAGGCCGGCGAGCGACTGGCGGTGATCGAGGCGATGAAGATGGAAAACATCCTCACCGCCACCCAGGACGGTGTGGTCAAGGAGGTGCTGGCCACCCAGGGCGAGAGCCTGGCGGTCGACCAGCCGATCATTGCCTTTGCCTGAATCTTCTTTCTGTTCCCCATACCCGATGAGCGCTCTGACCCTGACTGAACAACCGATCACGCTGCACCGGCCCGCCACGGCGCCGGCCACTGTCCAGCCTGCTGCCGGCCCCTGGACGCGCGACGCGGTGCTGGCCCTGATGCAACAACCCTTCATGGCGCTGGTGCAGCAAGCGCATGGCGTGCACCGCCAACAGTTTCCACGCGGTGACATCGAGCTGGCCTCGCTGCTGTCGGTCAAGACCGGTGGCTGTCCCGAGGATTGCGGCTACTGCCCGCAATCGATCCACCACGACACGGGGGTCGAAGCCAGCAAGATGCTGGCGCCCGACGAGGTGCTGGCGGCGGCCCGTGCCGCACAGGCGGCGGGGGCGTCACGCTTCTGCATGGGTGCGGCCTGGCGCAGCCCGACCGACCGCGACGTGGACAAGGTGGCCGAGCTGGTGCGTGGTGTGCGCGCACTGGGGCTGGAAACCTGCGCCACGCTGGGCATGCTGGCGCCCACCCAGGCCCGCACCCTGGCCGATGCGGGGCTGGACTTCTACAACCACAACCTCGACAGCGCGCCCGATTTCTACCCGCAGATCATCGGCACGCGCGACTACCAGGACCGCATCGACACGCTGGGCCATGTGCGTGGTGCCGGCATCAAGGTCTGCTGCGGCGGCATCGTCGGCCTCGGCGAGACCACCGGGCAGCGCGCCGGCCTGATCGCCGAGCTGGCCAACATGAACCCGCCGCCCGAATCGGTGCCGGTCAACAACCTGGTGCGGGTGGCGGGCACGCCGCTGGCCGACAACGCCGCGGTCGACCCGTTCGAGGTGGTGCGGGTGATCGCCGCAGCGCGCATCACCATGCCGCGCTCGCGGGTGCGGCTGTCGGCTGGCCGTCGCGAACTGGGTGACGGCATCCAGGCGCTGTGTTTCATGGCCGGCGCCAATTCCATCTTCTACGGTGACAAGCTGCTGGTCACCGGCAACCCCGACCTGGCCGACGACCGAGCGCTGCTGCGTCGGCTCGATCTGCCGGTGTCCAGCGAGGTCTCCACATGAGCAACGCCAAACCCTTCCGCATCCTCGGCATCCAGCAGATCGCCATCGGTGGCCCCGACAAGCACAAGCTCAGGGCGCTGTGGGTCGACATGCTGGGCCTCACGGTCAAGAGCACCTATGTGTCCGAGCGTGAAAACGTCGACGAGGACATCTGCGCGTTGGGGCAGGGCGTCACCGCGGTGGAAGTCGACCTGATGCAGCCGATCGATCCCGACAAGAAGCCGGCGGTGCACACCACGCCGCTGAACCATGTCGGGCTGTGGGTCGACGACCTGCCGAAGGCGGTGGCATGGATGACCGCCCACGGCATGCGGTTTGCGCCCGGCGGCATCCGCAAGGGCGCGGCGGGGCATGACATCACCTTCATCCATCCAAAGGGCAACGAGCAGTTTCCGCTGGGCGGCGAGGGCGTGCTGATCGAACTGGTGCAGGCGCCGCCCGAGGTGGTGACGGCGCTGGGCTGACCCCGCACCCCCCCCGCTGTCCTGAGTGAGTCTGGCGAGCGGGCCGTGCGCTGCAAGGCCTGGGCGGGCGTTGTCCGGCCGCTCAGGCCTGTGTTTCGGCGTCGGCGTCGGTGTCGGTGTCGGTGTCGGTGTCGGTGTCGGTGTCGGCGTCCTCGCCGCGCAGCAACGCCAGCATCTGCGCTGAGCCCAGCACCGTGCCACCGCCGCCATCCTGGCCCGCCAGCACGCCGTCGGCCAGCGCGCGCTTGCTGTGGTGCAGCTTGACGATGCGGTCTTCGATCGAGCCCTGCGTCACCAGCCGATAGACGGTGACCGGCCGCTGCTGACCGATGCGGTGGGCGCGGCCCGAGGCCTGGTCTTCGGCGGCCGGGTTCCACCAGGGGTCGGCGATGATCACGTAGTCGGCCATCGTCAGGTTCAGGCCGAAGCCGCCGGCCTTCAGGCTGATCAGGAAGAAGTCGCCCTCGCCGGCCTGGAAGGCATTCACCCGCTGGGTGCGCTGGGCCATCGGCGTGCTGCCGTCCAGATACTGGTAGCGCAGGCCGGCTGAATCCAGCCGCTCGCGCAGCAGCCCCAGGAAATCGGTGAACTGGCTGAACACCAGTGCCTTGTGGCGGCCGGCCACCAGCTCCTGCGCCAGGCGCTCGAACTCCTGCACCTTGGCGCCGATCAGGCCGAGTTCGGGCGCGACCAGGCGCGGGTCGCAGGCGGCGCGGCGCAGGCGGGTCAGCGCGGCCAGGATGTGCATCTGGGCCTGGCCCCCGCCACCACCCCCACCACCACTACCACCACCCCCACCCCCACCACCGCCACCGCCACCGCCCGCTCCGGCGGCCAGCGCCTGGTTGACGCTCTCTTCGGCCTGCTGGCGCAGCGCCTCCAGCAGCGCACGCTCGCGCGGGCCGGGCACCACTTCGTGGACGATCTCGGTGCGCGCCGGCAGGTCGGCCAGCACCTCGGCCTTGGTGCGCCGCAGCAGGAAGGGCGCCACCAGCCGGCGCAGCCGGCGGCCGACCTGCGGGTCGCCGTCGCGCTCTATCGGGCCGGCAAAGCGCTGGTTGAACTGCTCCGCGCTGCCCAGCAGCCCCGGGTTGGCGAAGGCCATGATCGACCACAGCTCGGCCAGCCGGTTCTCGATCGGCGTGCCGGTCAATGCCAGCTTGAAGTCGGCCGACAAGGCCTGGGCAGCGCGGGCGCGGCGGGTGCCGGCGTTCTTGATCGCCTGGGCCTCGTCCAGCACCGCGGTGTGCCAGCTGCGGCCGGCCAGGATCTCGCCGTCCAGCTGCAGCAGGCCGTAGCTGCAGACCAGCACCTGGCCGGCACCCAGCGCCTGCACCTGCTTGCGGCGCGCGGCCTGGCGGGCGCTGTCGGTGGGCGCGGTGTCCGGGTCGGCGGCGCTGTCGGTGGCCTCGTCGGTCTCGTCCGCGGCCTCGGCCAGCGCGCCGGTGTCGCCGTACAGCTCCACCCGCAAGCCCGGGGCGAAGCGCGCCGCCTCGGCCAGCCAATTGCCGCAGACCGACGTGGGCGCCACCACCAGCGCCGGGCCGCCGGGGCCACGCGCGGCCAGCAGGGCCAGCGTCTGCAGCGTCTTGCCCAGGCCCATGTCGTCGGCCAGCACTGCGCCAAAGCCGCTGGCGGCCAGCCGCATCAGCCACTGCCAGCCGCTGGTCTGGTAATCGCGCAATTCGGCCAGCAGCGTGGCCGGGCGCTCGAAAACCTGGCCCTGTGCGGTCTCCCAGGCCTGGCAGCGCTGCAACCAGGCGCGGTCGCCGGTCAGCGCGGGCGCGTCGGGCTGGCCGGCCCAGGCCATCGCGGCGATGGTCGAGATCCGCTGGCCCTTGCCCTGGGTCTGGGTGATCGCCTTCAGGTCGGCCAGTTGCTGGCGCAGCGTGTCGGTCAAGGCCAGGAAGCCGCCGTCGCCCAGTGCGACGTAGCGGCTGCGGCCTTGTTGCAGCCGGTCGAGCAGGTCGCGCAGGCGGATCACCTCGCCGCCGTCCAGCTTCAGCTCGCCGTCGATGGCCAGCCAGTCGCCCTGGCTGCTGACGTTCAGCTTGACCTGCGGCGCGGTGACGGCGCGCACCCGCATCGGCTTGCCCTTGGGCCATTCGCTGACGATGGTGGTGGCCAGCTTGCCCAGCGCCTCGACCACCGCCAGCGCCTGGTCGGGCTCGTCCAGCACCCACAGATGGTCGCCGTCGTCCAGCCAGTCGACCGATTGTGTCAACGCGGTCAGGTGGGCCCGCTCGTCGACCAGCCGGCGCTTGGTCGACAAGGTGACGCCCTGGTGCACGGTGGTCACCCGCTGGCGGCCCAGGCCCGGCGCCAGGCGCGGGCCAAAGTCGCCGAACGGTGCGGCCACCAGCCGCAGTGAAATGCCGTCGCCCTGCGGTGTCAACTCGGCGCGCAGCACGGCGCTGGCGGCCACCTCGTGGCCGGCCTCGGCATCGCTGGCCAATTGAAAGTGCGTGGCCAGCACGCGTAGCGCCTCGTCCAGCTCTTGCCGCGCGGCCACCGGCACCTGCCAGCCCTGGGTCACCAGCTCGGCCACCCGCAGCTGGGCCGCGGTGACGCGCACCAGCCGTGCGCGCTCGGGGCCGTCGTGCAGCAGCAGCACCGACGGCCGCACGCTGTCGGCGGCGCCGCGGCGCTGGCGCTGCTCGAACAGCCAGTCGTCGTCCTCGTCGTCGGTCTCGTCGCTCACGGCATTCAGCGCATCGAGCGCAGCCTGCGCCGCAGCGTCGGGCCGGATCGGGTCGAGCACGCGAAACTGCAGGTGGTCGCCCCGCGTCAGCACCTCCAGCTGCGGCAGGCTTTCGGCCACTTCGATGAACTGGCCGGGCGCGTCGTGCCAGGCCACGTGCGGGTGGCGCACCAGCGCCTGCACCGCCTGCAGCTTGTCCAGCGCCAGCTTGCCGCCGAAGGGAAGTTTCTTCAACGCGCGCAGCACCGCGGCGTCGTGGGCCGGCAGGTCGGCACGCTTGGCCAGGCTGGCCAGCGAGGCGGCCTTGGGCTTGCCCAGGCCGCGGGCGCCGGCTTTCTGCTCCCAGGGTTCGATCCGGCGCACGCGGCCCAGCGCGTCGGTCTGCACCAGCCAGATCAGGCGGTCGGCCACCGCGGCCCCGCCGGCCGCCGCGGCGGCGCTGCCCACCGGCCCCAGCGCGACGATGGCGTTCAGCGCTTCGCGCCAGCGGTCGACCGGCGCGCCGACCGGGAAGGGCAGGCCGGCATCGGCCGCGTTTGGCGGTTCGCCGAGCAACAGCGCGGCGGCGCGGCGGCTCATCGCGGCCAGCCAGGGCAGGCCGGCGTCGTCGTAGCCCCGGGCCAGCGCCGCGGCGTGCGGGCGGAAGACCTCGGGCTTGGGCGGGCTGTGGCCCAGCCAGGCAGCCAGCAACCAGTGGTCGAGCTGCTGCAGGCCATGCAGTCGGCCGTGCGCCATCGGCGCGAAGACGAAGCGCTGGGCATTGCGCGGTGCATCGCCCAGCCGCTGGTCGATCGCCTCTTGCCACAGGCCCCAGAAGGTGTAGGGGTCGGCGTCGCGCTTGCCGGCCTCACCGGCGCTGAACTTGCGCGCCTTGGTCCAGGCGGCTGGCTCGGTCTGGGCGATCAGGGCCAGCGTGTAGAACCAGGACGTGGTCTCGGGAAACAGCAGCTTGCGCTTGCCGGCCAGGGCGCCGGCTTCTTTCCAGGCCAGCTCGAAGGCCAGCGCGCCGCTGGCGTAGCGGCCTTCGGTGATGTCGGCCGCGGCGCGCAAGGCCTGGGCTTCGGGGTGGTCCAGGCCCAGCAGCACCCGACGGGCTTCGCCGGCCTGGCCGGCCAGCACCAGCCGCTCGGCCAGGCGCAGGCGGGGGCGGTCGTGCAGCACGCCGGGCTCGGGCCGCGACCGGGCCTGCAGCCAGTGCCACAGCGGCAGCGTCTGGACCTCGGTGTCGCCGCTGGCGTGGTGCAGCAGGCCCATCAGCAGGCGGTGGCGCAGTTCGGGGTCGATGCGCTCCCACAGGGCTGTGTCGAAGGGCCTGAGCAGCGCGGCGCTCAGCAGCATGGGGTTGTCGGGCGACACGCTGCGGCTGAGCAGGTTCAGCCGTTCGAACGCGGCCGGCGTGCCACCGGCAAACACCACCACCCGCAGCGCGCCGACCATGGCTTCTTCACCGAACAACTCCAGGTGCCAGCTGTGGTCGAAACGGTGCAGCCGCCGCCAGCTGGCCCACCAGCGGGCGCAAGCCTCGGGCTGGCGAACCAGCTCGGCAAAACGCGTCCAGCTGGCCTGCGGTTCGGCCCACCATTGGCCCTGCGCCGTGTTGAGCACCGCGCCGCTCTGGTGCAGCTCTTGCAGCCGCTGGCGCAGCTCGGGGCCGTGGAACTTGCCGCCGCGTGTGGTCGTGTGGTCGGCCAGCAACTCGGCCAGCCGGGTGATGTTGATCGGCGCCTGCATGAAGGCCAGGCCGTCGAAGACGGTCTGGCCGTCCACCTGTTGCGGGTTGGGCGGGGTGGCGGACAGCAGCGGCATGGGCGGTGGGCGGTCGATCTGGGTGGCGGAGCTGCGGGGGATTGGCGGGCGGAACCGGGGGGCGATGCGATCGTTGACCCGAGGCGACCGCCAGTGTAGGAGGCGGCCTCGACGGCTTGGCCTGGCTCGGTGGCGACGTTTCGTATTCTGCGAAGTCTTGCTTGGCGATAGCCGAGAGCGATGCCAGGAGCCTTCGTGCATCATCCGCAATCAGTGCCGCTGGCCGGTGCTGTGCCCCTTCGCCGTTGACCTGCCCGCGCCATGCGCTTCGACCTGACCACCCTGAACCTCGTGCTGGCGATTGCCGAAACCCGCAGCATCACCCACGGCGCGCAGCGCGAGCACCTGGCGCTGGCGGCGGCCAGCAAGCGCCTGTCCGACCTGGAAACCCGGCTCGGCGTGCTGCTGTTCGACCGCCGCGCCCGCGGTGTCGACCCGACCGAAGCCGGCCGCGCGCTGGTTCGCCACATCCGATCGCTCAATGCCAGCCTGCATGCGCTGGAGAGCGAAGTGGTCGAGTTCTCGCGCGGCATCAAGGGCCACCTGCGCATCGCCGCCAATGCCAGCGCCATCGCCGAATGCCTGCCCGGCGACCTGGCCGCCTTCAGCCAGGCCCACCCCGGCATCCGCATCAGCCTGGAAGACCTGACCAGTGCCGAGGTGCAGGCGGCGGTGGCTTCAGGGCATGCCGATGTCGGCATCTTCGTGCCGCCGCAGCATGAGCCGCGGTTGAGCTGCCGCGCCTACCGGGCGGGCGAAAACGTCGGTGAGCTGGCCGTGCTGGTGCCACAGGGCCATGTGCTGGCCCGCCGCGAGGCTGCGCGCCCGGGCCTGAACAGCGGCGAGCACAGCGGCGTGCACGGCGGCGTGCGATTCGATGCACTGCTCGATTTCGACATCGTCGGCCTGCACCTGGGCGCCGCGGTGCACGAGCAGATGCGCGAACGTGCCCAGGCGCTGGGCCGCACGCTCAACGTGCGGCTGCAGGTGCGCGGCTTCGACGCCATCGCCCAGCTGGTGGAAGCCGGCCTGGGCGTGGCGGTGCTGCCGGCGGTCGTCGCCCAGCGCTTCGCCCGCATCTTTGCAGTGCAACCGCTGGCGCTGGACGAGGACTGGGCCCACCGCCCCTACCTGCTGGCCGTTCGTACCCAAGAAGTGCTGCCGGCGGTGGTGCAGCGCTTCGTCGAGGCCTTGTGCCCATCACCGGCGGCCACCAGCGCGCTGGCGGTGACCGCCGACCATCCCGTCGCCGCGCCTGCCGCGCGACAATCACAGTCCCGCAAGAGGTGATGCCATGACCGCAAGACCTGCCGCAAGAACGCTCTACGACAAGCTCTGGGACGACCATGTCGTCCACACCGAAGAGGATGGCACCGCCACCCTCTACATCGACCGCCACCTGGTGCACGAGGTGACCAGCCCGCAGGCCTTCGAGGGCTTGCGCATCGCCGGCCGCAAGGTCTGGCGGGTCAGCTCGATCGTGGCCACCGCCGACCACAACACGCCCACCACCGGCTGGGAGCGCGGCTACGACGGCATCACCGATCCCACCAGCAAGCAGCAGGTGACGACGCTGGACGCCAACATCGCGGCCTTCGGCGCAGCGGCGTACTTTCCGTTCCTCGACAAGCGCCAGGGCATCGTGCACGTCATCGGGCCGGAGCAAGGCGCCACGCTGCCGGGCATGACGGTGGTCTGCGGCGACAGCCATACCAGCACCCACGGCGCGTTCGGCGCGCTGGCCCACGGCATCGGCACCAGCGAGGTCGAGCATGTGATGGCCACCCAGACGCTGCTGGCCAAGAAGGCCAGGAACATGCTGGTGCGGGTCGAGGGCCTGCTTCCCCGCGGCCTGACCGCCAAGGACATCGTGCTGGCGATCATCGGCAAGATCGGCACTGCGGGCGGCACCGGCTACACGATCGAGTTCGGCGGCAGCGCCATCCGTGCGCTGAGCATGGAAGGCCGCATGACGGTCTGCAACATGGCGATCGAGGCCGGCGCCCGCGCCGGGCTGGTGGGCGTCGACGAGACCACCATCGCCTACGTCAAGGGCCGGCCATTCACCCCCAAGGGCGTCGAGTTCGAGCATGCCGCCGCCTTGTGGCGCACGCTGCGCAGTGATGACGGTGCGTTCTTCGACGCCGTGGTCGAGTTGGACGCCAGCACGCTGAAGCCGCAAGTCACCTGGGGCACCAGCCCCGAGATGGTGCTGGCCATCGACGAACGGGTGCCCGATCCCGACAAGGAACGTGACGACGTCAAGCGCGATGCGATCGAGCGCGCGCTGGTCTACATGGGGCTGGAGCCGAACAAGCTGATCAGCGACATCCGCATCGACAAGGTCTTCATCGGCAGCTGCACCAACAGCCGGATCGAGGACATGCGCGAAGCCGCCGCGGTGGTGCGCCGCATCGGCGGCCGGGTGGCGGCCAACGTCAAGCTGGCGATGGTGGTGCCGGGCTCGGGCCTGGTGAAGGCGCAGGCCGAGTCCGAGGGCCTGCACGAGGTCTTCAAGGCCGCCGGCTTCGAGTGGCGCGAGCCCGGTTGCAGCATGTGCCTGGCAATGAACGCCGACCGGCTGGAGCCGGGCGAGCGCTGCGCCAGCACCAGCAACCGCAATTTCGAAGGCCGCCAGGGCGCCGGCGGCCGCACCCACCTCGTCAGCCCGGCGATGGCCGCCGCTGCTGCGCTGAACGGCCATTTCGTCGACATCCGCCGCATTGCCTGAACCCTCTTTTTCTTCTTGAAGGAATTCACCATGACCCGCTTGATCCTCATCGCCGCCGCCGTGCTCGCACTGTCCGCCTGCAACACCGTCAAGGGCATCGGCCAGGACGTGCAGAAAACCGGCCAGGTGATCGAAGGCGCCGCCAAAAAGTGACCCCATCAGCGTGTCGCCTGCGGGCGCTGCGCGCAGGAACCCCCATGCAAGCATTCACCGTGCACAAGGGCCTGGTTGCCCCGATGGACCGTGCCAACGTCGACACCGACGCCATCATCCCGAAGCAGTTTCTGAAGTCGATCGCCCGCACCGGCTTCGGCCCCAACCTGTTCGACGAATGGCGTTACCTGGACAAGGGCGAGCCGGGGCAAGACCCGGCCTCGCGCAAGCCGAATCCGGATTTCGTGCTGAACCAGCCCCGGTACGCCGGGGCATCGGTGCTGTTGGCGCGCCGCAACTTCGGTTGCGGCTCCAGCCGCGAGCACGCGCCCTGGGCGCTCGACCAGTACGGCTTCCGCGCCATCATCGCGCCCAGCTATGCCGACATCTTCTTCAACAACTGCTTCAAGAACGGCCTGCTGCCGCTCGAGTTGCCCGAGGACGCGGTCTCGCGCCTGTTCGACGAGGTGGCGGCCTTTCCGGGCTACCGGCTCACCGTCGATCTGCCGCGGCAGGTGGTGGTCAAGCCCGACGGCAGCGAGATCCCGTTCGAAGTGCAGGCCTTCCGCAAGTACTGCCTGGTCAACGGCTTCGACGACATCGGCCTGACATTGCGCCATGCCGACAAGATCAAGGCTTTCGAGGCCGAGCGCATCGCCAGGATGCCCTGGCTGACGCACCGCGAGTTGTCGCCATGAGGCACCCGGCTGCGGCATACCGCAGCCACCCGCCCCGCAGGTGCCCGGCCGGCTTGGGGCGGCCCGGCGCTCGCCCGAGCCCACTTCGATTACCTGAGAGAACACCGACATGAAAATCGCCATCCTGCCGGGCGACGGCATCGGCACCGAGATCATGGCCGAGGCCGTCAAGGTCCTGAACGTGCTCGACCTGAACTTCGAGACCGAGACCGCGTTGGTCGGCGGCGCCGCCTACGAGGCCCATGGCCACCCGCTGCCCGAAGCCACGTTAAACCTGGCCAAGGCGGCCGACGCCGTGCTGTTCGGCGCTGTGGGCGACTGGAAGTTCGACCAGCTCGAGCGCCAGTTCCGCCCCGAGCAGGCCATCCTGGGGCTGCGCAAGCACCTCGGCTTGTTCGCCAACTTCCGCCCGGCGATCTGCTACGAGCAGCTGACCCATGCCTCTTCGCTGAAGCCCGAACTGGTGGCCGGCCTGGACATCCTGATCATCCGCGAGCTGACCGGCGACATCTATTTCGGCCAGCCGCGCGGCCGCCGCGTGGCGGTGGACGGGCATTTTCCGGGTGCCGAGGAAGCCTTCGACACCATGCGCTACAGCCGGCCCGAGATCGAGCGCATCGCCCATGTGGCGTTCCAGGCGGCACGGCGGCGCGCGGGTGGCGAGTTCGGCAAGGGCGGCGGCAAGGTCACCAGCGTCGACAAGGCCAACGTGCTGGAGACCTTCCAGTTCTGGAAGGACGTGGTCACCGAGGTGCACGCCCAGTACCCTGATGTGGCGCTCGAGCACATGTACGTCGACAACGCCGCGATGCAGCTGGTCAAGGCGCCCAAGGCCTTCGACGTGGTGGTCACCGGCAACATGTTCGGCGACATCCTCAGCGACGAGGCGGCGATGTTGACCGGCTCGATCGGCATGCTGCCCTCGGCCTCGCTGGACAAGGACAACAAGGGCCTGTACGAGCCCAGCCATGGCAGCGCGCCCGACATCGCTGGCAAGGGCGTCGCCAACCCGCTGGCTACAATCTTGTCTGCTGCCATGATGCTCCGCTACACCTTGAACCAAGCCGAAGCTGCCGACCGGATCGAGTCCGCGGTGAAGTCGGTGCTGTCCGCCGGTCTGCGCACCGGCGACATCTGGTGCGAGGGCACGCAGCGGGTGGGCACGCGCGAGATGGGTGACGCTGTCGTGGCAGCCCTGTCCGGCCGGGTTGCCGACAAAACGACCACCACGATTACCACGGGCTGACCAGCTCCGGATCGACTCGCCCCACACCTGGACCCCGGCGAAGCGAGCCGGGGAAGTCGGGGGTCCGGAAACCACTGGAAAGGCAAATCAAAATGGCACTCGTAGGAATGGTTGGCTGGCGCGGCATGGTCGGCTCGGTCCTGATGGACCGCATGCAGGCTGAAGGTGACTTCGCGCTGATCGAGCCGATGTTCTTCAGCACCAGCAACGCCGGCGGCGCCGCGCCAAGCCAGGCAAAGAACGAAACCACGCTGCAGGACGCGTTCGACATCGACGCGCTCAGGCGCTGCGACATCATCCTCACCGCCCAGGGCGGCGACTACACCAGCGAGGTGTTCCCCCAGCTGCGCGCCGCCGGTTGGGCCGGCCACTGGATCGACGCGGCCTCCACGCTGCGCATGGCCGACGACGCGGTGATCGTGCTCGACCCGGTCAACCTGCCGGTGATCCAGAACGCGCTGGCCCACGGCGGCAAGAACTGGATCGGCGGCAACTGCACCGTCAGCTGCATGCTGATGGGCGTGGGCGCGCTCTACAAGGCCGGCCTGGTCGAGTGGATGAGCACGCAGACCTACCAGGCGGCCAGCGGCGGCGGCGCCCAGCACATGCGCGAGCTGCTGACCCAGTACGGCACGCTCAACGCGTCGGTCAAGGCGCTGCTGGACGACCCCAAGAGCGCCATCCTCGACATCGACCGCCAGGTCATCGCCACCCAGCGCGGCCTGTCGGCTGCCGAGACGGCCCACTTCGGCGTGCCGCTTGGCGGCTCGCTGATCCCCTGGATCGACAAGGACCTGGGGATCGGCAAGGGCCGGGACGAGCCCGGCTGGGGCGTTTCCAAGGAAGAGTGGAAGGGCATGGCCGAGACCAACAAGATCCTCGGCCAGGGTGCCGGTTTCGGCAGTCCGGCGGTACCGGTCGACGGCTTCTGCGTGCGGGTGGGCGCGATGCGCTGCCACAGCCAGGCGCTGACCTTCAAGCTCCGGCGCGACGTGCCGCTGGCCGACATCGAGGCGATGATCGCCGCCGACAACGCCTGGGTGAAGGTGGTGCCCAACAACCGTGAAGCCACCATCCAGGATCTGACCCCGGTGGCCGTGACCGGCACCATGACCATCCCGGTCGGCCGCCTGCGCAAGCTGGCGATGGGGCCCGAGTACCTGGGCGCCTTCACCATCGGCGACCAGTTGCTGTGGGGGGCGGCCGAGCCGCTGCGCCGCATGCTGCGCATCCTGGTCGAGGCCTGATGCCGATGGGGCGGGGGCCGGCCGTGCACGTTGCCCGGTGGCAACATCTGGCAACGGTTCGCAACTGCAGTCCGAAGGCCGGCCAAATGTCAGGCTTCGCATGAGGAGGCCAGCCTATATGCTTGATGCCGTGAGGGTACTGGCCTTCGACCGGAGATAGTTGTCTTGAAGATGGATCGGGTTTCGACACCAGGCGCCGCGCCAGACCCCGAAAATTACCCCTGGCGGCAGGCCTTGCAAGGGTCCGCCGGTGCTGTTGTGGAGATGCCTTGAAAAACCGCCCCTACCTCGCCGCGCGCACTGCGCTGGCCATGGCCGCGCTTGCGGCGCTCGGTGTTGCCCCTATCGAAGCTCAGGCGCTGGGCTTGGGCCGGTTGAACGTGCAGTCTGCGCTGGGTGAGGGCCTGCGGGCCGAGATCGACATCACCAGCCTGACGGCCGAAGAGGCGTCCACGCTGCAGGTGCGCATCGCCCCGCCGGAGGCCTTCCGTGCTGCCGGTGTCGACTACAACGCGGTGCTGTCGGGGGCCCAGGCCACGCTGGCGCGCCGCGCCGACGGCCGCCCTTACTTGCGGGTCAGCAGCGACCGGGCGGTGCAGGAACCCTTCATCGAGGTCATCCTCGAACTCAATTCCAACTCCGGCCGGCTGGTGCGCGAGTTCACGCTGCTGTTCGATCCGCCGGGCAGCCGGATGGCGCCGCCGGTGCAGGCCGCCGCGCCGGTGTCGCCGATGATCACCGCCGCGCCGTCGCCGGCCGGGGCGGGCGCCGTAGCCCAGGCCGCCGCGCCGGCCGTGGCACGCCCCGCACCGGCACCGCGCGCCGCGGCGCCCGCACCGGGCAGCACGCCGCCGGCCGCACCGAGCGCCGCACCCGCACCCGCACCCGGCACCGCACCCGCAACCGCGACAGCCGCTGCAACGCCGCCCGCCAAGCCCGCCCCGGCGCCGCGGCCTGCCGCCGCGCCGGCAACGTCGCCGGCCGCGCCCCCGGTGGCAGCCGCGCCGGGGGCCAGCCGCTACCAGGTGCGTCCCGGCGACACGCTCTACCGCGTGGCCGGCCGCACCCGTGCGGAGGGCATTTCGCTCGACCAGATGCTGGTCGGCCTGTACCGCGCCAATCCCAATGCCTTCATCGAGAACAACGTCAACCGCCTGCGGGCCGGGTCGGTGCTGTCGGTGCCGGCCGGTGACGAGGTGCGTGATGTCACCGCGGCCGACGCCAAACGCCTGCTGACGGCCCAAAGCGCCGACTTCAGCGCCTACCGCGCCCGCCTGGCACAGGGTGCGCCGATGGCCCAGGCGCCCGATGCGGGTCGATCGGCCCAGGGCAAGGTGCAGGCTTCGGTCGACGACCGCAAGCAGTCGGCGGCGCTCTCGCCGGACAAGCTCAAGCTCAGCGGCGGAGCGGTCAAGGCCTCGGCGCCCGAGGCCCAGGTCGCCCTGGCCGGCGAGCGCAAGGACAACGCCACCCGGGTGGCCGAACTGACCCGCAACGTCGAAGAGCTGAAGAAGCTGCAGCAGGGCACGGTGGCCGCCCAGTCACCAGCGGCCGCGCCGGCTCCCGTGCCGGCTCCCCTGCCAGCTCCCGCGCCTGCACCCGCGCCCGCTCCTCTGCTGGTACCTGCGCCCGCGCCTGGCGCGACCACTGCGCCCGCGGCCGTGGCAACCGCCCCGGCGCCGAGGCCTGCCGATCTGCCTTCGGTGGCCCCCGCGCCGCCTGTCAAGCCCACCACGGCGCCGGTTCCCGTGCCCGTGCCTGCGCCGGTGGCTGCGGGCGGCGACACGGAACCGGGCCTGATCGACAGCATCACCGCCAGCCCCTGGCTGCTGCCTGGGGCGGGGGCGCTTGCGCTGCTGCTGGCCGGCTTCGGTGCCTGGCGGCTGCGCAGCCGCAAGCGGCAAGCAGCCAGCGAGACCTCGTTTCTCGAGAGCCGCATGCAGCCCGATTCGTTTTTCGGCGCCAGCGGCGGCCAGCGGGTCGACACCCGCGATGCGCCCAACAGCAATGCTGGCACGATGGGTTATTCGCTCAGCCAGCTGGACGCCATCGGCGACGTCGATCCGGTCGCCGAGGCCGATGTCTACCTGGCTTACGGCCGTGACCTGCAGGCCGAGGAAATCCTGAAGGAGGCGATGCGCGCCACGCCCGATCGGCTGGCCGTGCGCACCAAGCTGCTGGAGGTGTACGCCAAGCGCCGCGACGGCAAGGGCTTCGAGCTGCTGGCCACGCAGCTGTATGCGCTGACCAAGGGCGTCGGCCCCGACTGGGCATTGGCCCAGGAACTGGGCCGCCAGTTCGACGTCGACAACCAGCTCTACCAGCCCGGCGGCCATCCCGAGGAAATCATTCTCGACGGCGAGCGGGTGGTGGTCGAACCGTTGGGCGCCACGACCCAGCCACACTCGATCCTGGCGCCGAACACCCAGCCGATGGAAGATTCACAGCTGCCAGAGATCGCCGGTGGCGCGCTCGACCTCAACCTCGATCTCAGCCTGGACGCGCCCGACCGCGGGGCAGCCGCCCGGGCGATGGAAGCCACCCGGCCACTGGCGCCCGGCCTGCAGCGGCCGACCGACCTCGGCCTGGACTTCGACTTCGAGGAGCGCACCCAGCCGGCGCCCCGGGCCCGCCCGCCCGCGCCCCCGGCGCCGCGCACCGTGCCGGGCAACCTGGCGCCCGATTCGATGCGCATGGACCTCGACGACCTGGGTGGCGACACCATCCAGCCGGCCGGCGACACCCGGCCCGGTGGCGACACCACGCTGGATTTCGGCAACTTCGCCCACTCCGAGCCCGGTGGTCTGCCGGACGGCGGGGGGGCGACCACGCCCAGCCAGTTCGACGAGAACGACCCCTTGGCCCGCAAGCTGGAACTGGCCGACGAGTTCCGCCAGATCGGCGACATGGAGGGCGCGCGCGACCTGCTCGAAGAAGTGGTGGCCAAGTCGGCGGGCGCGCTGCGGGCCAAGGCCCAGGCGATGCTGGACGCGCTCGGGTGACGCGGGGCGCGAGGCCCGCAACAGGGGGATGAGCCGGCTCGCCCTGGGCATCAGCTACCGGGGCACGGCCTACCAGGGCTGGCAGCGCCAAGCCAGCGGCCGCACCGTGCAAGACAGGGTCGAGCGCGCGTTGTCCACCTTCGCCGCCGTGCCCGTCGCCACCATCTGCGCCGGCCGCACCGATGCCGGCGTGCACGCCTTCAACCAGGTGATTCACCTGGACAGCCAGGTCGATCGCGACCCGTTTTCCTGGCTGCGCGGCACCAACCGCTACCTGCCGCCCGACATCGCCCTGCAGTGGTGCCGGTCGGTGCCAGACGATTTCCACGCCCGCTACGCGGCCCACGGCCGACGCTACCGCTACTTGTTGCTCGAGGCGCCAATGCGTCCGGCGCTGGAGGCGGGCCAGGTCGGCTGGTACTTCCGGCCGCTGCAGGCCGAGCCGATGCGGGAAGCTGCGGCCTTGCTGGTCGGCGAGCATGATTTCAGCTCGTTCCGGTCGTCCGAATGCCAGGCCCGCAGCCCGGTCAAGACCATGCGGGCGATCACCATCGGCCGCAGCGGCGCCTACTGGCGCTTCGACTTCGACGGCTCGGCTTTCCTTCACCACATGGTGCGCAACCTGATGGGCTGCCTGCTGGCGGTGGGCAGCGGCCGCCAGCAGTCCGGCTGGGTGTCCGAGGTGCTGGCCGCCCGCCGCCGCGACGCCGCCGCGCCGACGTTTTCTGCCGACGGCCTGTACTTCACCGGGCCGTACTACGATCCCGTTTTGAACCTGCCGGAGCACACGCCGGCGATGGATTGGCTGCCATGAATCAACGCACCCGCATCAAGATCTGCGGCCTGACCCGCGACGCCGACGTGACAGCCGCGGTGGCTGCCGGCGCCGACGCTATCGGCTTCGTCTTCTATGCCAAGAGCCCGCGTGCGGTCAGCGTGGCCCGCGCGGCCGAGCTAGCATCGCTGCTGCCACCCTTCGTCACGCCGGTGGGCCTGTTCGTCAACGCCAATCCGGGCTTGATGGCCGAGGCGGTGGCAGCGATCCCGAACCTGCTGCTGCAGTTTCATGGCGACGAGACGCCCGAGGCCTGCGAGGCTCACCACCGGGCCACCCGCCGCCCGTACCTGCGGGCCGCGCGCATGGCGCCGGGCTTTGCTTTGCTAGACTTCGCGACTGCGCATGCAAATGCCGCCGGGATCTTGCTCGACGCCCATGTCGACGGCTACGGTGGCGGTGGAAAGGCATTCGATTGGTCTCTCATTCCCGCCAACGTGCCCCGTCCCCTCGTTTTGTCTGGTGGGTTACATCCTGCAAACGTGATCGATGGGATCACGCACGTGCGGCCCTGGGCCGTTGACGTGAGCTCTGGCGTGGAAATAGCCAAGGGCTTGAAGGATGCGGCGCTGATGCGCCGGTTCTGCGAAGCGGTGCGCGAGGCCGATGCGCTGATGGCGCGACGCCCGGCCGACGCTGACCACTGACCAAACCCGCCACGCGGCACCCGATCCCCCGGTTCGGCCCGCGCGGCCCGAATTGAGGATTCATCACCATGCTGGACTACCACCAACCCGATGCCCGTGGGCATTTCGGACCCTACGGCGGCACCTTCGTCGCCGAAACGCTGACCCATGCGCTCGACGAGCTGAAGGACGCCTACGCGCACTACAGCCAGGACGCCGCCTTCATGGCCGAGTACCGCCACGAGCTGGCGCACTTCGTCGGCCGGCCCAGCCCGGTCTACCACGCCGACCGCATCAGCCGCGAGATCGGCGGCGCGCAGATCCACTTGAAGCGCGAGGACCTGAACCACACCGGCGCGCACAAGATCAACAACACCATCGGCCAGGCGCTGCTGGCCAGGCGCATGGGCAAGCCGCGGGTCATCGCCTAGACCGGTGCCGGCCAGCACGGCGTGGCCACCGCCACCATCTGCGCGCGCTACGGCATGGAGTGCGTGGTCTACATGGGCAGCGAGGACGTCAAACGCCAAAGCCCCAACGTCTACCGCATGCATTTGCTGGGCGCGCGCGTGGTGCCGGTGGACAGCGGCAGCAAGACGCTGAAGGATGCGCTGAACGAGGCGCTGCGCGACTGGGTGACGAATGTCGAGAACACCTTCTACATCATCGGCACGGTGGCCGGCCCGCACCCCTATCCGACCATCGTGCGCGATTTCCAGCGCGTGATCGGCGATGAGTGCCTGGTGCAGATGCCCGAGATGATCGGCCGCCTGGGGGGCAAAAGCGGCGCGCAGCCTGACGCGGTGATCGCCTGCGTGGGCGGTGGCAGCAACGCGATGGGCATCTTCTACCCTTACATCGCGCATGAGAACGTGCGCTTGATCGGCGTCGAGGCCGCCGGCTTGGGGCTGGACAGCGGCCAACATTCGGCCAGCCTGATCAAGGGATCGCCCGGGGTGCTGCACGGCAACCGCACCTATTTGCTGCAGGATGACAACGGCCAGATCACCGAGACCCATTCGATCTCGGCCGGGCTGGATTACCCCGGCGTCGGCCCCGAGCATGCGTTCTTGAAGGACATCGGCCGCGCCGAGTACGTCGGCATCACCGACGACGAAGCGCTCAGTGCCTTCCACCGGCTGTGCCGCAGCGAGGGCATCATCCCGGCGCTGGAATCGAGCCACGCGGTGGCCTATGCGATGAAGCTGGCGGCCACCATGCGCCCGGATCAACACCTGCTGGTCAACCTGAGCGGGCGCGGCGACAAGGACATCGGCACCGTGGCCGACCTGTCGGGTGCTGACTTCTTCTGCCGGCCGTCCTGCAAGGGGCAGTCGGTCAAGGGTGGTGTTCAGACGATCGAGGTGAGAGCATGACGACCCCCAAGCGCATGACCATCGCTGCCCCCCGAGGGGGCTGCATCGCCCTGCGGGCGGCCGGGCGGGCGCTGCCATGAGCCGCATTGCCGCCACGCTTGCCGCGCTGAAGGCCCAAGGCCGGCAGGCGCTGATCCCCTACATCGCCGCGGGCGACCCGTTTGCGGATGCCACGGTCGAGATCATGCTGGCGCTGGCCGACGGCGGTGCCGACATCATCGAGCTGGGCGTGCCGTTTTCCGACCCGATGGCCGACGGCCCGGTGATTGCCCAGGCCGCCGAGCGGGCGCTGGCGCGTGGCATCGGCATGGTGCAGGTGCTCGACTTCGTGCGCGGTTTCCGTTGCCACGACAGCACCACGCCGGTGGTGCTGATGGGCTATGCCAACCCGGTCGAGCGCTACGACCAGAAACACGGCAGCGGCAGTTTCATCCGCGACGCGGCGCAGGCCGGTGTCGACGGCTTGCTGGTGGTCGACTACCCGCCAGAGGAATGCGAGGCCTTCTCGGCCGACCTGGCCGCTGCCGGGCTGGACCTGATCTTCCTGCTGGCGCCCACCTCGACTGAGCAGCGCATGCGCGAGGTCGGCCGCATCGCCACCGGCTATGTCTACTACGTGTCGCTGAAGGGCGTGACCGGCGCTGTCCACCTCGACACCGCGGCGGTGGCGCAGGCCGTGCCACGGATCCGGGCCCATGTCAACGTGCCGGTTGGGGTAGGCTTCGGCATCCGCGATGCGGCCACGGCGCGGGCGGTGGCGCAGGTGGCGGACGCGGTGGTGATCGGCTCGCGGCTGGTGCAACTGCTGAACGAAGCGCGGCGGGAGCAGGTGGCTGGCGTGGCCCGCGGCTTCATGGCCGAGATCCGTACCGCGTTGGACGCCCCTTGAACATGGCCGAGATCCGCACCGCGTTGGACGCCCCTTGAACATTGGAGAGCACGATGAGCTGGCTTGAAAAACTGCTGCCGCCCAAGATCCAGCAGACCGACCCGACCGAGCGCCGCTCGGTGCCCGAAGGCCTGTGGGTCAAGTGCCCGTCCTGCGAGACGGTGCTCTACAACGCCGACCTGGCGCAGAACATCAACGTCTGCCCCAAGTGCGACCACCACCACCGCATCGGCGCCCGCGCCCGGCTCGATGCCTTCCTCGATGCCGAGGGGCGCTGGGAGATCGGCCAGGAGGTGGTACCGGTCGATCCGCTGAAGTTCAAGGACAGCCGCAAGTACCCCGAGCGCTTGAAGGACGCGCTGGAGACCACCGGCGAGACCGATGCACTGGTGGTCTTTGGCGGCGCGGTGATGAGCGTGCCGCTGGTCGTGGCCTGCTTCGAGTTCGACTTCATGGGCGGCTCGATGGGCTCGGTGGTCGGCGAGCGTTTCGTGCGCGGTGTGCATGCGGCGATCGAGCAGAAGCTGCCGTTCGTCTGCTTCACCGCCACCGGCGGTGCGCGCATGCAGGAAGGTTTGTTCAGCCTGTTCCAGATGGCCAAGACCAACGCCTCGCTGACCCGCCTGGCCAAGGCGAAGCTGCCCTTCATCAGCGTGTTGTGTGATCCGACGATGGGTGGCGTGTCGGCCAGCTTTGCCTTTCTGGGCGACGTGGTGATCGCCGAGCCCAAGGCCCTGGTTGGTTTTGCCGGCCCGCGGGTGATCGAAAACACCGTGCGCGAGGTGCTGCCCGAGGGCTTCCAGCGCGCCGAGTTTCTGCTGACCAAGGGCGCGATCGACCAGATCGTCGACCGCCGCCAGCTGCGCGCCACCATCGCCCAGATGCTGGCGATGCTGCAGCGGCAGAACGCCGACGCGGTGGCCTGAACCCCGGCCCGGCTACCGCGCACGCGCCGCCGCCCGGGCCCCTTGGGGCCCGGTGTCGCCTCTGCAATCCACCGCCATCACCCCATGACCTTGCCCAAGACGCTGGACCAATGGCTCGCCCACTGCGAGCAACTGCACCCCAAGACCATCGACATGACGCTGGACCGGGTGCGCGAGGTCTGTGACCGCATGGGCCTGCAGTACACCGTGCCGGTGGTGGTGGTCGCCGGCACCAACGGCAAGGGCTCGTCCTGCGCCATGCTCGAGGCCATTGCGCTGGCCGCCGGTTACCGGGTGGGGCTGTACATCAAGCCGCACCTGGTGCACTTCGAGGAGCGTTGCCGCATCAATGGCGAGTCGATCGCCGGCGCGGCGCTGCTGCCGCACTTCGAGGCGGTGGAGGCCGCGCGCGGCGGTGTCACGCTGACCTGGTTCGAATACACCACGCTGGCGATCATGCGGGCGCTGGCCCAGGCGCCGCTGGACCTGGTGATCCTCGAAGTGGGCATGGGCGGCCGGCTGGACGCCGTCAACACGGTCGACGCCGACTGCATGCTGATCACCAGCATCGCGCTGGACCACACCGAGTTCCTCGGCAACGACCGTGAATCGATCGGCCGCGAGAAGGCCGGCGTGATGCGGGCGGGCAAGCCGGTGGTGGTCAGCGATCCGCAGCCGCCGGCATCGCTGCAGGCCTGCGCCGACGCGCTGGGCGCCGACCTGCGGCAGCTCGGCCGCGATTTCAACTTCCAGGGTGACAAGCAGCAATGGGGCTGGCGCGGCCCGCGCACCCGATTCAACAGCCTGGCCTACCCGGCGCTGCGGGGTGCGAACCAGTTGCTGAATGCCGCTGGCGTGCTGGCGGTCTTCGACGCCTTGCGCGACCGCTTGCCGGTCAATGCGCAGGCGGTGCGCCAGGGCCTGGCCAAGGTCGATCTGCCGGGCCGCTTCCAGATCGTGCCGGGCCAGCCGGCGCTGGTGCTGGACGTGGCACACAACCCGCAGTCGGTGGCCGCGTTGGCGCTCAACCTCGACCAGATGGGATTTTTCCCGCAGACGCATGCCGTGTTCGGCGTCATGCGCGACAAGGACCTGGCTTCCTTGCTGCCGCACATGGCGCCGCTGGTCGACCACTGGCACCTGACCGATCTGCCGACCCCCCGTGCCGCGCGTGCCGCCGACCTGGCCGTGCTGGTACGGGCCGCCAGCGGCACCCGCCCCGTGACCACCACCCTGCACGCCAGCCCCGAGGCCGCGCTGCGCGCAGCGGCGGCGGCGGCAGACCCGGCTGATAGAATCGTGGTCTTCGGTTCCTTCTTCACCGTAGGCGGTGTGCTGAAGGATGGCCTGCCCCGCTTGGCGGCCCCACATCTTGCGCAAGACCGGGCCTGAGTCCGGTTCGGATTTGGGCGCAGGCGGCGGCAGCCCCCCTCTTTCAAACGCACCGGCTGCGGCCCCCGACCGCATGGGTCTGCTGTCCATCTTCAAGCGTTCCAACGATGCCGAGGCCCCGGCCGCCGCAGCACCCGATGCCGTGGCCGCCGCCCGCAGCCGGGCACGCCAGCGGCTGATCGGCGCCACCGTGCTGCTGGGCATCGGCGTGATCGGTTTCCCGCTGCTGTTCGAGACCCAGCCACGGCCGATCGCGGTCGACATTCCGATCGAGATCCCACGCAAGGACGGTGCGCCACCGCTGCTGCTGCCCGCGCCCGCCTCGTCGGCCGCGCTGGCGGTCAAAGCCGCAGCCGCCGTGCCTGATGGTGCCGCTCCGCGCAGCGACACCAGGGCAGCGCTGCCCGAGATCGTCGAGCGGGTGGACGAAGCCGATCGGGAACCCCATGCCAAGCCGGGGGCCGGGTCGGCGTCGGCGCGCGCGGGTGCGTCCAGCGCGGCGGCGGCGCCCAAACCCCCAGCTGCCGCGTCCAGACCAGCCCCCGCGCGGCCAGTCGAAGACGGTGCCCGTGCCCAGGCCCTGCTCAACGGCCAGGCGGCCAGTGCAGCGGCGGCCCGCGTGGTGGTGCAGGTGGGCGCCTACGGCGATGCCGACAAACTGCGCGAAGCGCGGCAGAAGCTGGAAAAGCTGGGCCTGAAGACCTACACCCAGGTGGTCGAGGTCGATGGTGCCAAGCGCACCCGCGTGCGCGTGGGGCCGTTCGAGAGCCGCGCCGATGCCGACAAGGCCGCTGCGCGCATCAAGGCCGCCGGCCTGCCGGTGGCCATCCTCAGCCTGTGAACGCAGTTGCTGCGCTGGGCTGGGTCGATCTCACGTTGCTGGCGGTGCTGACGGTGTCGGTGGTGGTCGGGTTGTGGCGCGGGTTGGTGTTCGAGTTGATGTCGCTGGTCGGCTGGGTGGTGGCGTACGTCGCGGCGCAGGCTTGGTCGTCGCTGCTGGCGCCGCACCTGCCGGTGGGTGCGCCGGGTTCGGCGCTGCAGCAGGGCGCCGCCTTTGCGCTGACTTTCCTGGCGGTGCTGATCGCCTGGGCGATGCTGGCGCGTCTTGCGCGGCTGCTGGTTCACGCCACGCCGCTGACCTTCATCGACCGCGTGCTGGGCGCCGGCTTCGGCCTGTTGCGGGGCGCGGTGCTGCTGCTGGCGGTGTCCACCGTGGTCGCTTTCACGCCGGCGGCGCGCTCCCAGCCTTGGCAGGATTCGGTCGGCGCGGCTTGGCTGGGCGCCGCTTTGCAAGGCCTGCGGCCGGTGCTGCCCGACGACGTGTCGCGCCACCTGCCGGCCTGATCGACCCTCACGCGCTGCACCGGTCTGACCCGTTGACCCGTTGACCCGTTTGTCCTGTTTGTCCCGTTCGTCCCCTCTCTCCGTTTCCAGGAACTCACCATGTGCGGCATCGTTGGCGTGATCTCGACAGCGCCGGTCAACCAGCTCCTCTACGACGCGCTGCTGCTGCTGCAGCACCGCGGCCAGGATGCGGCCGGCATCGTCACCATGCAGGGCACGCAGTGCTTCATGCACAAGGCCCGCGGCATGGTGAAGGATGTCTTCCGCACCCGCAACATGAGGGCGCTGCCCGGCAACGTGGGCCTGGGTCAGGTGCGCTATCCCACCGCCGGCAATGCCTTCAACGAGGAAGAAGCGCAGCCCTTCTACGTCAACGCGCCCTACGGCATCGTGCTGGTGCACAACGGCAACCTGACCAACGCGCACGACCTCAAGCAAGAGCTGTTCGACGTCGACCGCCGCCACATCAACACCGGCAGCGACACCGAGGTGCTGATCAACGTGCTGGCCCACGAGATGGAGCTGGCCGGCCGCGACGTGCCGCTGACGCCCGAGCTGGTGTTCCGCGCGGTGCGTGCGGTGCACAAGCGCATCCGCGGCTCGTACGCGGTGATCGCGCTGATCGCGGGCTATGGCTTGCTGGCGTTTCGCGACCCCTACGGCATCCGCCCGCTGGTCTATGGGGTGTCGCAGCGCTCGCCGGCCGATGGTGGCGGCACGGATGTGATGCTGGCCAGCGAGACCGTGGCGCTGGAAGGCACCGGCCACACCACCGTGCGCGACGTGGCACCGGGCGAGGCGCTGTTCATCGACATGGCGGGCCAGTTGCACAGCCAGCAATGCGCCGAGACGCCCGCGCTGCACCCCTGCATGTTCGAGTATGTGTACCTGGCGCGGCCCGATTCGGTGATCGACGGCATCTCGGTCTACCAGGCGCGGCTGAACCTGGGCGAATCGCTGGCGCAGCGCGTCATCAACACCCTGACGCCCAGCGAGATCGACGTGGTGATCCCGATCCCCGAATCCAGCCGGCCGTCGGCGATGCAGCTGGCGCAGAAGATCGGCAAGCCCTACCGCGAGGGTTTCGTGAAGAACCGATACGTCGGCCGCACCTTCATCATGCCCGGACAGCAGGCGCGCAAGAAGAGCGTGCGGCAGAAGCTGAACGCGATCACCCAGGAATTCAAGGGCCGCAACGTGCTGCTGGTGGACGATTCGATCGTGCGCGGCACCACCAGCAAGGAGATCGTGCAGATGGCCCGCGAGGCCGGCGCGCGCATGGTCTACCTGGCCTCGGCCGCGCCGCCGGTGCGTTTTCCCAACGTCTACGGCATCGACATGCCGACCCGCGAAGAGCTGATCGCCCACAACCGCACGCAGGAAGAGATCCGCGTGTTCATCGGTGCCGACGCGCTGATCTACCAGGATGTCGAGACGATGAAGCGCGTGGTCGGCGCGCTCAACCCGGCGATCGCCGGCTTCGAGGCCAGTTGCTTCGACGGCCAGTACATCACCGGCGACATCAGCCTGGCCGACTTCGAGGCCATCGAAGCCCAGCGCACCGAAGCCCGCAAGGACGACGACGACAGCAGCGACCGCACCCGCCTGACGCTGCAGAGCCGAGACGATGCATGACGACCCGAGCTGACCCCGATCCTCAGGCAGGTCGCGCGGCCGCCCCGGGGGCCAGTCTGGAGGCCGACCTGCAGGGCGATCGCGCAGCGGCCGCCCCGCTCGACGCCGAGTCGGCCCGTATCGCCCGCGCCCGCCTGCCCGACGGGCTGCGGCCGGAGACCCTGGCGGTGCGAGTCGCCATGGCGCCCAGCCAGCACGGTGAGAATTCCGAGGCGCTGTTCCTGACGAGTGCCTTCGTGCAGTCCGACGCCGAGACCTCGGCCCGGCGATTTGCGAAGAACGAGGACTTCACCTACGCCCGCACCAGCAACCCGACGGTGCGCAGCTTCGAGCAGCGCCTGGCCGCGATGGAGGGCGCCGAGGCCGCCATCGCCACGTCCACCGGCATGAGCGCGATCCTGCTGCTGGTCATGGGCCTGCTCAAATCGGGCGATCATGTGGTCTGTTCGCGCTCGGTGTTCGGTTCGACCCTCAACCTGTTTGCCAAGGAGTTCGGCAAGTTCGGCGTCGCGACCACGTTCGTGTCGCAGACCGACCTCGCCGAGTGGCGCGCGGCGATCCAACCCAACACCAAGTTGCTGTTCGCCGAGACGCCGACCAACCCGCTGACCGACGTCTGCGACATCCGCGCGCTGGCCGACCTGGCGCATCGCGCCGGCGCGCTGCTGACGGTGGACAACACCTTCTGCTCGCCGGCGCTGCAACGTCCGCTGGCCTGGGGTGCCGACCTGGTGGTGCATGCCGGCACCAAGTACCTGGATGGCCAGGGCCGGGTGATGGCTGGCGCGCTGTGCGGATCAGCCCGGCTGATCAACGATGTCTTCAGCCCCGCCCTGCGCACCGCCGGCATGACCTTGGCGCCCTTCAACGCCTGGGTGGTGCTCAAGGGCCTTGAAACCCTCCACCTGCGCATGAGGGCGCAGAGCGAGGCCACGCTGGCAGTGGCGCACTGGCTGGAAGCGCAGCCGACGGTTTCCCGGGTGTACTACCCCGGCCTGGCCTCGCACCCGCAACACGCACTGGCGATGGGCCAGCAATCCGGCCTGGGTGGCGCGGTGGTGTCGTTCGATGTGCGTGCTGACGGCGCCGAGGCCGCGCGCGCCGCGGCCTTCCGCGTCATCGACGCCACCCGGGTGCTGAGCATCGCCACCAACCTGGGCGACACCAAGTCGATCATCACCCACCCGGCCACCACGTCGCACGGGCGCCTCACCGAAGACCAGCGCCACGCCGCCGGCATCGGCCAGGGCCTCGTCCGGCTGGCCGTCGGCCTGGAGCATGTCGACGACATCACCGACGACCTGCAACGTGGTCTGTCGCAACTTTGAGCCCCGCATGACTGCCAACGTCCGCACCCGCATCGCCCCGTCGCCCACCGGTTTTCTCCACCTGGGCACGGCGCGCACCGCGCTGTATTCATGGGCCTATGCCCGGCATTTCGGCGGCCAGTTCGTGCTGCGCATCGAAGACACCGACGTTGCCCGCTCGAGCCAGGATTCGGTCGACCAGATCCTGGCGTCCCTGCGCTGGCTGGGGCTCGACTTTGACGAAGGCCCGGTCTACCAGATGCAGCGGCTGGCGCGTTACCACACGGTGGTCGAGCAGATGATCGCTGCCGGCACGGCCTACCGCTGCTACTGCTCGCCGGAAGAACTGGACGTGATGCGCGAGGCCCAGCGCGCGCGCGGCGAGAAGACGCACTACGACGGCCACTGGCGGCCCGCGCCCGGCAAGCGGCTGCCTGCGGTGCCCGAAGACGTGAAGCCGGTGGTGCGCTTTGCCAACCCGCCGGATGGCATCGTCACCTGGAACGACCTGGTCAAGGGCCCGATCTCGATCTCGAACCACGAGATCGACGACCTGATCATCGTGCGGCCCGACGGAGTCCCCACCTACAACTTCGCGGTCGTCGTCGACGACTGGGACATGGCCATCAGCCACGTCTTCCGCGGCGACGAGCACATCAACAACACACCCTGGCAAATCAACCTGTTCCGGGCGCTGGGCGCGCCGCTGCCGCAGTTTGGCCACTGCCCGATCATTCTGGGCGACGACGGGCAGAAGCTGTCGAAGCGCCGCGGCGCAGTCAGCGTCACGGCCTACGAGGACGCCGGTTATCTGCCCGAGGCGATGCTGAACTACCTGGCCCGGCTGGGCTGGAGCCATGGCGACGAAGAACTGTTCAGCCTGCAGCAGATGGTGCAGTGGTTCGACGGCAGCCACTTGGCCAAGAGCCCCGCGCAGTGGGACCCGGCCAAGCTGGCCTGGGTCAACGCCCATTACCTGAAGCAGGCCGACGACGCCCGGCTGGCTGCGCTGGTGGCCACGCAGCTGGCCGGCCGCGGCATCGACGTGCCGGTCGATGGCCGCCTGGCGGCGATGTGCGCCTTGTTCAAGGACCGCTGCAACACCATGGTCGACCTGGCCGACTGGCTGCACATGTACTTCGCGCCGGTCACGCCGTCGGCCGACGACCTGGCCGCCCACCTGACCGACGCGGTGCGCCCGGCACTGGTTTCGCTGCGCGACCGCCTGGCCGCGCTGGACGGCGAGGGCACCTGGAGCAAGCCTGGCATCGCCCAGGCTTTGAAGGACACGCTGGCCGAGCACCAGCTGAAGATGCCGCTGCTGGCCATGCCGCTGCGTGCGCTGCTGTGCGGGCGGGTACAGACGCCGTCGGTCGACGCGATGGTGGCGCTGTTTGACCGGGCCACGGTGCTGAGCCGCTTGCAGCATATTTGATTGCCATGCTATAGTCATGGACTGCGTTGGACGGCCACGGGGGTATAGCTCAGCTGGGAGAGCGCTTGCATGGCATGCAAGAGGTCATCGGTTCGATCCCGTTTACCTCCACCAAGTTTCTCGGCATTTTTGAGAAGCAACGGCCCGGTTCAAGCAGGTTAGTTTTGAAAAGTTTGTCCCCTTCGTCTAGAGGCCTAGGACACCACCCTTTCACGGTGATTACAGGGGTTCGAATCCCCTAGGGGACGCCACCATCTTGTCGGCTCGGCCTGCACAACGCAGGGTTCGAGCGTCGAGGCCCGGTCGGTATCAAAGTCGTTTCAGTTTGAGTCAGGCAGCAGCGGCTTCGGCGGCTGCATGCCATCGGGATGATGGTTGACTCACGAACCTGGGTAGCCTCGCTGCCCGCCACCGAAGGTTGTTGAACCCGGTTTTGAGGGGTCGGTTCGCCGAATGCTCACGCTGCTGCTGCCGCTGGCGTCGAATGATCGGCGGGTACCAGCGTGGCGCATGGCGGCGTGAAGGGCACCCGCACCACCTGGATCGTCACGTGCGCGATCTCGAAATGCTCGTGCAACTCGTCGGTGGCGTGCTCCAGGAACGCGTCGTCTGCCTGGCCCTGCGGCATCACCAGGTGCGCGGTCATCGCGATCTCCGACGTGCCCATCGCCCACACGTGCAGGTCGTGCACCCGGTCCACGCCCGGCAGCGATTCCAGCAGCGCCTGCACGGCGCGCAAGTCCACGCTTTCGGGCACGCCGTCGAACAGCAGGTGCAGCGACTGCCTGAACAGGCTCCAGGTGCCGACGACGATCACCGCCGCGATGACCAGGCTGACCACCGGGTCGAGCCAGGTCCAGCCGAACCACAGCGCCAGGCCGCCGGCCACCACCACGCCGGCCGAGACCAGGGCGTCGGCCGCCATGTGCAGGAAGGCACCGCGAATGTTGAGGTCGCCCTGGCGGCCGCGCATGAACAGCAGCGCAGTGGCGGTGTTGACGACGATGCCGATGCCGGCCACCACCATGATGGTCACGCCCTCGATGGCCTGTGGCGACTGCAGCCGGTGCAGTGCCTCCCAGACCAGGGAGCCCATGGCCACCAGCAGCAGCAAGGCGTTGATGAAGGCGGCCAGGATGCTGGCGCGTTTCCAGCCGTAGGTGTGGCGCGCGTCGGGCCGCAGGCGGCCGGCCAGCGCGCCACCCCAGGCCAGCACCAGGCCGATGACATCACTGAGGTTGTGCCCTGCATCGGCCAGCAGCGCCAACGAGTCGATCTTCCAGCCGTAGAAGGCCTCGATGGCGACGAAGGCGATGTTCAGCGCGATGCCGATGCCGAAGGCGGCATTGAAGTTGGCCGGGGAACTTGCACTCCCGTGGCTGTGGTCGTGGCCTGCACTCATGGCGTTGGCGCCGCAGGCATTTTCAAGCGGCCAACCACTGTTCGACCTTGCCGCGGCTGGGCACGCCACCGGCGTGCACCACCTTGCCGTCGATCACCACGCCCGGCGTGGACATCACGCCGTAGCCCATGATCTCGCGCAGCTCTTCAACCTTGGCCAGCATGACCGCCACGCCCTTGTCCTTGGCAACTTGTTCGATCAGCGCGATGGTGGTCTTGCAGTTGGCACAACCCGTGCCGAGTACCTTGATGTCCATGGAGATCTCCTGTGGGAAGTGGGTCGCAACGCGCTCACTCGCGTTCTAGTTCGAGGTAGGTGCGGCTGGCGTTGCCTGGCATCAGATCGGCGGCATTCAGCAGCCGCATGAAGGGTGCGGCGTCGAAGGACTTCACCGCCGCGGTCACGTCGGTGCCGTCGTCCACGGCCTTTTTCATGTGGGCGCGCAGCGCCAGCAAGGTGGCCTGGGTGTCCGCCTTCGCGGTGGCCAGGTTCGTCAACCGGCCGTGCCCGGGCACCAGCACGGCGGGGTTCAGTGACTCGATGACCGCAAAGCTCGCCAGCCACTGTTTGGTACGGCTGACCGGGATGACACCCAACATGCGATCAACATACACGACATCGCCGGTGAACAGCACGCCCTTCTGCGGCAGCCACACCAGCGTGTCTCCGGGCGTGTGCGCACCGCCGCGGTGCTTGAACTCGAAGACCACGCCACCGAGTTCCAGTTGTTCGTCGGGCGCCCGGATCCAGCGCGCGGGCAGGGTGGGCACGGTGCCGTCGGCCTTGTCGCCCAGCGCGGCCTTCAGCCCCTGCAGCTGGTCGTTGCCCCGGTTCTTCATGTCGGCCTCGCCGCCGGCATGCGCGATCAGCTCGGCCCCCTGCTGCTGAAAGTAGCCATTGCCCATCCAGCGGTGGTCCTGGCCGCCGGTGTTGAACACCCACTTGATCGGCTGCGCCGTGACCTTGCGGGCCGCCTCGGCGATCTGCCGCGCACTCTGATGGGTGGCGCCGCTGTCGATCAGCACCGCCCCGGCCGCAGTCACCACCAGGCCGATGTTGGCGTTCAGGCCTTCGTTTTGGGGCGTTCGGGCGCCGGTGTCGCCGACATGGGCGTACACGCCATCGGCCACACGCTGGAAATCCACGGTGACGGCCTGGGCCAGACCGCAGACCAGCGACAAGGTGATGGCCAGCACGAGCGTCGGCTTGCGGATCAAGGTGGTTTGCATGGTTGTCAGAGAACAGCGTTGAACACGAAGCCCACGATCAGGATGCCGGTGGCCACCACGGCCGCGAAGGTGGCGTTCAGCCGCACCTTGAGCACCTTGCGCAGGATGATCATCTCGGGCAGCGACAGCGCGATCACGCTCATCATGAACGCCAGCACGGTGCCCAACGCCGCGCCCTTGGCCAGCAGCGCCTGCACGATGGAGATGATGCCGGCGGCGTTGGTGTACATCGGCACGCCGATCAGCACCGCCAGCGGCACCGACCACCAGTCATCCTTGCCCATGAACGAGGCCATGAAGTCCTGCGGCACCCAGCCATGGATGGCGGCGCCGATGGCGATGCCGGCCAGGATCCAGGGCCAGACCTTGCCGACGATCTCGCGCACGCTGGCAAAGCCGCCTTCGATGCGATCGGCCAGCGTCATGCCGTCGCTGCCGGCCACGGCCTGCACCTTGGGCATGTCGCGCACCCAGTCCTCGAGGTAGGCCTCCATCTTCAGCCGGCCGATCACCCAGCCGGCGACGATGGCCACCGTCAGGCCCAGGCCGAGGTACAGCGCCGCGATCTTCCAGCCGAACAGGCCGAACAGCAGGGCCAGCGCCACCTCGTTGACCATCGGCGCCGAGATCAGGAACGAGAAGGTCACGCCCAGCGGCACGCCGGCCTGCACGAAGCCGATGAACAGCGGCACCGCAGAACACGAGCAGAACGGTGTCACGATGCCCAGGCTGGCCGCCATCACGTTGGCAACGCCTTCACTGCGGCCGGCCAGCAGGGCGCGGGTGCGCTCGGGCGTGAAGTAGGAATTGATCATCCCCATCACGAACACCACCGCCGTCAGCAGCAGCAGCACTTTCGGGGTGTCGTAGAGGAAGAACTGCAGCGCGCCACCCAGGTGGCTGCTGCGGTCGACCGGCATGGCGGCCACGAGTGCTTCCGAGGCCGGGATCAGGGACTGGTAAAGCGCCCACCAGACCAGCGCGGCCACCAGAAGAAAGCGGCGTGGGTACTGCCGTGGCAGTTGCAGCGAGCGTTGGGACAAAGTCAGGGATGTCATCAAGGAGCCTCTCACCCCTGAGGACGAAGCACCCGGCCAATGGATGCACCGCAGTTCTGAAAAACTGAACTTGCCGTCACAACTTGCCGTCACAACTTGCCGTCACACCCACCCGCCGTCGACTACCGGCGCCCGGGCCCCCGGGCCCCGGACGGTCGTCAGGCCGGTAGGGGCCGGGCTGCGGTGGGCCAGCACCGGGTCGCCGGCTTCACGGCACCCCGCGACTTCGAGCCCAGCCGGCCGATGGTCAGCGGCTGGCGCGCCCGTCGTGACCGCTGACCCGGCCGTCTTCAGGGTCGAAGGTCACGCGGCAGATTGTGGTGAGCCGGTCGCGCAGACGCCGGCGCGCGCGCAGCAGCCGCGATTTCGTCGCCGGCAGCGTCAGCCCGTGCCCTTCGGCAAAGGCCCGCTGGGTCGTGCCTTCGAGATCACAGGCACGCAGGATGTCTGCGTCTTCGGCCGACAACTCGGTCATCGTCCGTTGCAGGCAACTGGCCAGCGCGTCGACCGCCGGCGGCACGTCGGCTTCGGGTGCTGCGGGTTCGTCGTCACCGTCTGGTATCGGCTCGACGGCATGGCTGGTACGTGCCCGGTCGATCAAGGTGTTGCGCGCCACCTGGAAGAGCCAGGCGCGCGGATGGTCCAGGGTGCAGAAGCCTTGGCCGTGACGCATGGCCTTG
The DNA here is from genome assembly GCA_038211805.1 of Burkholderiales bacterium. Classification (GTDB taxonomy): domain Bacteria; phylum Pseudomonadota; class Gammaproteobacteria; order Burkholderiales; family Burkholderiaceae_C; genus Pseudaquabacterium. The sequence goes on from JBBQVF010000012.1 coordinate 32,959, forward strand.
ACGAACACGTCCTGCAGCACGTCGCTGGCCGTGTCGGCATCGGACAGGCGGCGGCGGAGGTAGCCCAGCAGTTCGGCCTCATGCGCCTGCCACGCGGCCGAGACGCAGGCAAAGTCGCCGGCGCGAAACAAGCCGAGGGCGGGCGGCGTGGGCTGGGGGTCGGATGAAGCCGGCATGCTCTGCAGGGTAGCGCAGGACGCTGCCCGCTGAACCCGCGGTTGATGATGCCGCCTGCCGCGCCGCCCGACCCTGCGGTGCGCCTGCTTCCGTACCACTGCAGGGTTTCTTCTGTTGCTGATTTCGCCTGGTCGGTGGTCGCCTGCCAGTGCCAGTGTCAGTGTCAGTTTCAGTGCCAGTGCCAGTGCCAGTGCCAGTGCCAGTGCCAGTACCTGTCGCCTGCGGGCTATCGTGCCGACACAGGGCTTGCATGATGCGGCGGTGTTCCACCCACCAGCCCTCCACCATGACCGATCCCGACGTTCCCGCTGCCTGCCTCGACCTGGTCACGCTCGTAGACGACTTGTTTCGCCTGCTGCGGCTGAAGACCACGCCGGTCGCGATGCAGCTGTTCGAGACGGTCGAGGCGATGGCCGCCGTGCCCCGCATCCGCCGGCCCAAGGGCAGCATCCACACCACCGACCAGATCGTCGGCCAGGCAGCGCGCCTGGGTTTCACCGTGGGCATCACGATGGACGACCTGGTCGGCCAGCAGTGCGGTGCGGTGATCGGCCTGGCGCCGCAGGACGCCGCCTTCCAGGCTGGCAAGGCCTTCACCGGGGTCTGGTTCGCCACCGAGGCCGATGCCGCTGCGCACCAGCGCGCGATGACCTGCGTGCCGCACGGCCGCTACCTCGCGATGGCGGTGTCGCCGCTGGCCGCTGGCCGCCTGCCGGCGCCCGACATCGCGTTGGTCTATGCCAACCCGGCGCAGATGATCCTGCTGGTCAACGGCCTGCAGTGGGCCGGCTACAAGAAGCTGGAGTGGGGCGCGGTGGGCGAATCGGCCTGTGCCGACAGCTGGGGCAGGGCCTTGGCCACCGGCCAGCCCAGCCTGGCGCTGCCGTGTTTTCCCGAGCGACGCTACGGCGGTGTGCCCGACGACGAATTGCTGATGGCGCTGACGCCAGCGCAACTGGCCCGGGCGGTCGACGGGCTCAAGCACCTGTCGGCCAACGGCCTGCGCTACCCCATTCCGCCGTACGGCGTGCAGAACGACGTGCGCGCCGGCATGGCGGCCAGCTACGGATCGAAGTAGCCGGCGCAGTGCTTCCCGCTTCACTCAGACGAACCCCAGCAGCCGCTTGGCGTTTTCGCCGATCTTCATCTCGCGGTAGTGCGCGATGGTTTCTTCAATGGTGGGCCGCTTGCTGAACCCGAAGTACTTGTCGGCGGCGCGGTCGTACTCCTCAGCGTCGTTGTCGAACGGGTTCCAGCACGACACCTCGGCGTGGGTGTGGGTGTGGGTGTGGGTGTCGATGGCGATGGCGATCAGGTCAGCGTGGTTCAAAGCGGCCTGGCTGGTTTATAAAACGAAGTAAAACGAGCGGGGTCGTCGGTGCATGATTGAATTTTGTTTTGGAACAACCCCTGAAGTCTTCGGGTTTGACCTGGTTTTTAACTTCATTCTCTGAACTATCTTTGCGGCACTTGACGAGACGGCCCTGACGATGAGTTCCGACTTCTCCGCGATTCCCGGCGTGCTGGCCACGCTGGGCCTGCTGCAGATCACGCAATCCGACGCGGTGGCCCATCTGCGGCTGAACCGCCCGGCCAAGCGCAACGCCATCAGCGACGCACTGATCGGCCAGATCCACACCGCCTTCCTGAACCTGCCCGAGACGGTGAAGGCGGTGGTGGTCAGCGGCGCGGGCGATCACTTCTGCGCCGGGCTGGATCTGTCTGAACTGGTGCAGCGCGATACCCAGTCGGCCATCCTGCATTCGCGCATGTGGCATGCCGCTTTCGACGCGATCCAGTTCGGCCGCGTGCCGGTGGTGGCGGTGCTGCAAGGCGCGGTGGTCGGCGGCGGGCTGGAGCTGGCGGCGGCCTGCCAGATCCGCGTCGCCGAAGATTCGGCCTACTTCGGCCTGCCCGAAGGCCAGCGCGGCATCTTCGTCGGCGGTGGTGGATCGGTGCGCATCCCGCGGCTGATGGGGGTGGCCCGCATGACCGACCTGATGCTGACCGGCCGCGTCTACGACGCCGACGAGGGCGACCGCTACGGCCTGGTGCAGTACCGTGTGGCCGATGGCGAGGGCCTGGCCAAGGGCATTGCACTGGCCCGCAAGATGGCCGGCAACGCGCCGATGAGCGCCTTTGCGGTGATGCACGCGCTGCCGCGCATCGTCGAGCAAAGCCCCGGCGAGGGCCTGTTCACCGAGGCGCTGATGGCCGCCGCCGCCAGCAACACGCCCGAGGCGCAAGACCGGCTGCACGCCTTCCTCGACGGCCGCGCGGGCAAGGTGGTGAAGTCATGACGGTTGCTGTCTACCGCGACGCCCGCATCGGCGGCTGCGTCGAGGCCACCTGCGACGCCCGGCCTGACGGCAGCCTGGTGCTGCGCTCGACCGAGGCGCTGGGCTGGTTTCCCGACCGCCTGACCGACAGCCTGGAGCAATGGGCCGCCGCAGCGCCCGACCGCACGCTGGTCGCCCGCCGCGGACCCGATGGCGCCTGGATCCGCATCACTTACGCGCAGATGCTGGCCCGGGTGCAGGCGGTCGGCCAATCGCTGGTCGATGCCGGCTTGTCGGTCGACCGGCCGCTGGCCATCCTGTCGGAGAACGACCTCGAGCACTTCACGCTGGCGCTGGCCGCGATGTGGGCCGGCGTGCCGTTCGCGCCGATCTCGCCCGCCTATTCGCTGATCTCGCAGGACTTCGGCAAGCTGCGCCATGTCTTCGGGCTCTTGACGCCGGGGATGGTGTTTGCCGCCAGCCCGGCCTATGCCTCGGCCATCGCCGCCGTGCTGCCGGCGGGTGTTGCAGATGCGGTTCCGGTGGTGCTGACCGAAGGCGCAGCCCAGGCCCGGATCGACGGGCCACTGGCCGGCCGCGACCTGCGCCACTTCAACCGCCTGCTGGCGGCCGAGCCTGGCGCCACGGGGGCAGCGGCCCATGCCGCGGTGGGGCCCGACACGATCGCCAAGTTCCTCTTCACCTCGGGCTCGACCAAGGCACCCAAGGGTGTGATCAACACCCACCGCATGCTCTGCGCCAACCAGCAGATGCTGCGCCAGTGCATGCGCTTTCTGGCCGACGAGCCGCCGGTGCTGGTCGACTGGCTGCCGTGGAACCACACCTTCGGCGGCAACCACAACATCGGCCTGACGCTCTACAACGGCGGCACGCTCTACATCGACGACGGCAAGCCCACGCCCAAGGGCATTGCCCAGACGCTGGCCAACCTGCGCGAGATCTCGCCCACGGTGTACTTCAACGTGCCCAAGGGCTTCGAGGAGATCGCATTCGCGATGGACCATGACACGGTGCTGCGCGACCGTCTGTTCGCGCGCTGCAAGGTCTTCATGTTCGCCGGCGCCGGCCTGTCGCAAGCGGTGTGGGACAAGCTGGATGCACACGGCGAGGCGGCCACAGGTGAGCGGGTGCGCATCATCACCGGCCTGGGCATGACCGAGACCGCGCCGGCCTGCACCTACGCGGTGGGCACCGACGTGCGTTCGGGCCACATCGGCCTGCCGGTGCCGGGGGTCGAGGTCAGGCTGGTCAACGACGCGGCCAGCGGCAAGTCGGAGATCCGCTTCAAGGGACCGAACGTGATGCCGGGCTACTGGCGTGCGCCCGAGCAGACCCGTGACGCCTTCGACGAGGAAGGCTTCTACCGCACCGGTGACGCGGCCAGGCTGAACGACCCGGCCAACGTCAACCGCGGGCTGTTTTTCGACGGCCGCACCGCCGAGGACTTCAAGCTGTCGAGCGGCACCTTCGTCAGCGTGGGCCCGCTGCGTGCCACGATCACGCTGGCCGGCGACCCGCTGGTGCAGGACGCGGTGATCACCGGCCTGAACCGCGACGACGTCGGCGCGATGCTGTTCCCGCGGCCCGACGAATGCCGCAGGTTCGCCGGCCTGGCCGAATCCACCCCGCTGCCCGAGGTGCTGCACCACCCGAAAGTGCGCGCCTTCTTCCAGAACCTGGCCAACCGGCTGTGGCAGGACGCCACCGGCAGCGCCAGCCGCGTCGCCCGCCTGCACGTGCTGGCCGAGCCGCCGTCGATCGACAAGGGCGAGGTCACCGACAAGGGCTCGATCAACCAGCGCGCGGTGCTGCAGCATCGTGATGCGCTGGTCGAGGCGCTGTACGAGGGCCGCGCGTCCGACCCCTTTCTGATCCTGCCGAAGCAATCGCCATGAACAAGGTTCACATCCACCGGGTCGATGTCTGCTTCGGCGATTGCGACCCCGCCGGCATCGTCTTCTTCCCCAACTTCTCGAAGTGGATGGACACCGCCTCGTTGGCCTTCTTCATGGCCTGTGGCGTGCCGCCCTGGCGCGAACTGGTGAAGACCCGCGGCATCATCGGCACGCCGCTGCTGGAGATCCACACCACGTTCTTCAAGCCCGCCACCTACGGCGAAACGATCGAGGTGCACACCTCCATCGAGGACTGGTCGGCCAAGACCTTCCGCCACCGCCACCAGGTGCGGCGCGGCGACGACCTGCTGTGCGACGGCACCGAGGTGCGCGCCTTCTGCGTGCGCGACCCGGCCAATCCCGACCGCATCAAGGCCATTCCCATCCCGGCAGACATCCAGGCGCTGTGCCTGTCATGAGCGCCCCCCACCCCCAGGCGACGACGACCCTGAAGCTGTTCCACAAGACCCTGGTGGCAGCGGCCACGACCTTGGCGGCGCTGGCCGCGTCCACGCCGGCGCTGGCCGACATCACCATCGGCATCACGCTGCCGCTGGCCGGGCCGGCCTCGGGCCTGGGCATCCCGATGCAGAACAGTTTCACGCTGTGGCCGACCCGCGTCGCCGGCGAGAAGCTCAACCTCAGCATCCTCGACGACGCCGCCGCCGCCGCCGCCCCGACCAGGGGCGTGCAGAGCAGACCGTCGGCTTCCTCGGCTACACCGACGCCTACGGCGAGCAGAGGCTGAAGGCCATCACTGCCGCGGCCGAGAATGACGGCATCCAGATCGTCGTCGCTGAAGGCTTCGCCCGCAGCGACACCGGCGTCGCTGCGCAGGCACTGAAGCTGAAGGCCGCCAACCTCTTTGCGATGCCGATCGTGGCCACGGGCTCGGGCGAGCCCGACCCGCGGCTGATCGACACCTACCTCGGCGCGGCACGCAAGCCCGCCGGAATTTCGGAGCGCTGATCGATGCCGACCTGCCTTGCCCCAGTGGCCAACGGCCCCGCATGCTGCAGCGCCCGACGCTGGACCGCGTTGGTCACTGCTTGCCTGCAGTGGTGGCTGGCGCAGGCGTCGGTGCGCTGGGCGCGGCCGGTGCAGCTGCCGGCCGCGCTGCCGCTGCTGGCCGCCTGAGCATGGCGTCGCCCCGCGTCACGCGCCGAAAAACCGAGCCGGTTGCCGGCCTGTCGTCCTCAGGCGCGCCGCTTCGGATTGCGCCGCAAAAGGTCGCGACGGCAGCGCAGGCCGGGCTGCCGGTGCCCCGTGCACCGCAGGAGGAGCTGTCGCTGGGCGTGCTGTCCGACGTGCTGGGCTACCACGTTGCCCAGGCGGGGGTGAGCACCTACGACACCTTCGAGCGCCACATCGGCAGGCCGTTCGGCTTGCGCAAGGTCGAGTATTCGCTGCTCATGCTGGTGCTGGCCAACGGCCCGTTGACGCCCAAGCGGCTGGGCCAGGCCTTGGCCCTGACGGCGCCCAACCTGACCCTGCTGCTCGATCGCCTGCAGGACCGTGGCCATATCCGTCGCGACCGCAGCCCCACCGACGGCCGCAGCCAGCACATCGCGCTGACCGAGTCGGGGCTTCAACTGGCCGACGCCAGCGCCGCCGCGGCCGCGCCGATGGAAGCCGAGTTGACCGACCGCCTCAGCCGTGCCGAACGCATGATGCTGATCGAACTGCTCAGGAAGGTGGCAGGCCGTTGAGGCCTACCACGGGGCTCGGCCGATGCCCATGACGCGGCGGTACCACTCGTGGAAGTGCTGCATGCCGTCTTCCATCGGGCTCTGGTAGGGCCCGGCTTCGTCGTCGCCGCGCTCCATCAGCGCGCGGCGGCCGGCGTCCATGCGCAGCGCGATCTCGTCGTCCTCGACGCAGGTCTCCATGTAGGCGGCCTGTTCGGATTCGATGAACTCGCGCTCGAAGGCGGCGATCTCCTCGGGGTAGTAGAACTCGACCATGTTGATGGTCTTCTGCGGCCCCTTGGGATACAGCGTGCTGACCACCAGCACATGCGGATACCACTCGACCATGATGTTCGGGTAGTAGGTCAGCCAGAGCGCGCCTTGCTTGGGCGGCGCGCCGTTGCCCAGCGCCAGCACCGCTTCATGCCAGCGTTTGTAGGCGGGCGACCCGGCCTGGCGCAGCGAATCGTTGATGCCCACCGTCTGCACCGAGTGGTGCGGGCTGAACTCCCACTTCAGGTCGTTGCAATTGACGAAGCGACCCAGCCCGGGGTGAAACGGGCCGACGTGGTAGTCCTCGAGGTAGACCTCGATGAAGGACTTCCAGTTGTAGTCGCACTCGTGCACATGCACCTTGTCGAGCACGTAGCCGGTGAAGTCGAGGTCGGCCTTCGGGCCTACTTGCCCCAGTTCAGACGCGATGTCGCGGCCGTTGTCCTCGAACACCATGCCGTTCCAGGTGCGGGTCTTGTAACGGTTGAGGTTCAGGCAGGGGTCGTGATCGAACAGCGGTGCGCCCAGCAGTTCGCCCTGCAGGCTGTAGGTCCAGCGGTGCAGCGGACAGACGATGTTGCCGGCAGCGTGCCCTGGTGCGGTGTGGCGGGTGTTGCCCCGGCCGCGCAGCATCAGCGCCTGCCGGTGGCGGCAGACGTTCGAGAGCAATTCGACGCCGTCAGCGGTGCGCACCAATGCGCGGCCCTCGCCCTCCTGAGGCAGGGCGTGGTAGTCGCCCACCTCGGGCACCGCCAGTTCGTGCCCCAGGTAACGGGGCCCGTGCTGGAAGATCAGCTCCATCTCGCGACGGAAAAGATCGTCCGAAAAATAAGTGTTGACAGACAGTTGCGAGCGTTCCGACCTCTGGTCAAGGTTTTTGCGCGCAAGAGCTTCGAGACGATCGCTCAGGTCCGACATGATCCCCGGAATCTCCAGCAAGGATGTCTTAAACCCCCCACCCGGTGGCCCCGCGGATGGGAATGACATGTGGTGATGAAAACGGCCACCCCTCAGGGGCAGCCGCGTCCGCAATTGTAGTAGGTGGCTGTGGTTGCCCCGCGACAGGGCGTGACTAAAATCCCCCTCCTCGTTTGGTGCCCGCGGCTTCCCGCCCAGCCCTGTCATGACCCTTCCCGATCCTGCCACCGCCGATCCCGTTCGTTACGAAGATGCCTTGTCCGAGCTGGAACGGCTGGTCGCTGCCATGGAAGGCAACCAGTTGCCGCTCGATGAGTTGTTGGGTCACTACCGGCGTGGCGCGCAATTGCTCGACACCTGCCGCGCCCGGCTGCAGGCGGTCGAACAGCAGGTCAAGGTGCTGGAAGACGGCCAGCTCAAGCCGTGGTCGGGCGAGTGATGACGCTGGCGTTCGAGCAGTGGGTGCGCGATGAGTTGGCCCTGGTCGAACAAGCCCTGTCGCGCTGGGTGCCGGCCACCGCGCCGGCCGGTCTGGGCGAGGCCATGCGCTACGGCGTGCTCGACGGCGGCAAGCGGTTGCGCCCGCTGCTGGCGCGCGCCGCCTGCGAGGCCGTGGGCGGACAGCCCGATGCCGCCTTGCGCGCTGCGGTGGCGGTCGAGCTGATCCACGCCTACTCGCTGGTGCACGACGACATGCCTTGCATGGACAACGACGTGCTGCGCCGCGGCAAGCCGACGGTGCATGTGCAGTTCGGCGAGGCCGGCGCCATGCTGGCCGGTGACGCGATGCAGGCGCTGGCCTTCGAGGTGTTGACGCCCGACGAAGGCCTGGCGCCGGCGCTTCAGGCCCGCTTGTGCAGCCTGCTGGCGCGCGCGGCCGGCCACGCCGGCATGGCCGGTGGCCAGGCGATCGACCTGGCCTCGATCGGCAAGCCGCTCGATGAAGCCTGCCTGCGCGACATGCACCGTCGCAAGACCGGCGCGCTGCTGCAGGCCAGTGTGCTGATGGGCGCAGCCACCGGGCCTTGCCCGCCGGCGGCCTGGGTTGCACTGAGCGATTTTGGCGCGGCGCTGGGACTGGCCTTCCAGGTCGTTGATGACATCCTCGATGTGACCCAGGCCTCGGCCACGCTGGGCAAGACCGCCGGCAAAGACTCCGACGCCAACAAGCCGACCTACGTCACCGTGCTGGGGCTGGACGAAGCCCGGCGCCAGGTCGCCGAGCTGCATTTCCAGGCGCTGGCGGCGCTGCAGCGCAGCGGCCTGGCCGATGCCCACCACCTGCGCCTGCTGGCCGACATGGTGGTCGACCGCGAAAGCTGACCGGACCCTGCCCATGCCCTATTCGCTGCTGAACACCCTCAACGCGCCTGCCGACCTGCGCCGCCTGTCGCGCGGCGATTTGGGCCGCGTGGCCAACGAGTTGCGCGAATTCGTCATCCACACCGTCAGCCAGACCGGCGGCCACCTGTCGTCGAACCTGGGCACGGTCGAACTGACGGTGGCGCTGCACTACGTCTTCAACACGCCCTACGACCGCATCGTCTGGGACGTGGGCCACCAGACCTACCCGCACAAGATCCTGACCGGCCGCCGCGAGGCGATGGCTTCGCTCAAGCAGTTGGGCGGCATCAGCGGCTTTCCACGCCGCGCCGAGAGTGAGTACGACACCTTCGGCACCGGCCACTCGTCCACCTCGATCTCGGCCGCCCTGGGCATGGCCCATGCGGCCAAGCTGAAGGGCGAGCACAGGCGCTGCGTGGCGGTGATCGGTGACGGTGCGCTGACCGGCGGCATGGCCTTCGAGGCGCTGAACCACGGCGGCGGGCCGCACGGTGTGGGCCCGGCCGACTTGTTGGTGATCCTCAACGACAACGACATGTCGATCAGCCCGCCAGTGGGTGCGCTGAACAAGCACTTGGCGCGGCTGCTCAGCGGCAACTTCTACTCGGCCGCGCGCGAAGGCGCGAAGAACGTGCTGAAGAACACCCCGCTCTACGAGTTTGCCCGCCGTTTCGAGGAGCACACCAAGGGCATGGTCGCGCCCGGCACGATCTTCGAGGAGCTGGGCTTCACCTACGTCGGCCCGATCGACGGCCACGACCTCGACGCGCTGATCCCCACGCTGGAGAACCTGCGTGACCGCAAGGGCCCGATGTTCCTGCATGTGGTCACCAAGAAGGGCTATGGCTACAAGCTGGCCGAGAACGACCCGATCAACTACCACGGTCCCGGCAAGTTCGACCCCCGCGTGGGCATCGCCAAGCCCAGTGCCGCGCCGCGCATGACCTTCACCCAGGTCTTCGGCCAGTGGCTGTGCGACATGGCCGCCGCCGATGAACGGCTGGTCGGCATCACACCGGCGATGCGTGAAGGCTCAGGGCTCGTCGAGTTCGAGCAGCGCTTTCCCAAGCGTTACCACGATGTCGGCATCGCCGAGCAGCATGCCGTCACCTTCGCCGCCGGCCTGGCCTGCGAAGGCCTCAAGCCGGTGCTGGCGATCTACTCCACCTTCCTGCAGCGTGGCTACGACCAGTTGATCCACGACGTGGCCTTGCAGAACCTGCCCGTGGTCTTCGCGCTCGATCGCGCCGGCCTCGTTGGCGCCGACGGTGCCACCCACGCCGGCGCCTACGACATCGCCTACCTGCGCTGCATCCCCAACCTGGGCGTGCTGACGCCGTCCGACGAAGACGAATGCCGCAAGGCGCTGACCACCGCGTTCCGCCGCGACCACCCGGTGGCCGTGCGTTACCCGCGCGGTGCCGGCGTGGGCCGGGCGATCGATCCTGCGCTGACCGATCTGCCTTGGGGCAAGGGCGAGATTCGGCGTCGGTCCCTGCCGGTGGCGGGGCAGGGCAAGCGCATCGCAATCCTGGCCTTCGGCACGCTGCTGTACCCGGCCCTGGCCGCGGCCGACAAGCTCGACGCCACGGTGGCCAACATGCGTTTTGCCAAGCCGCTCGATGCCGATCTGGTGGCCGAACTGGCGCGCAGCCATGACGCGCTGGTCACCGTCGAGGACGGCTGTCTGCCTGGCGGCGCCGGCAGTGCGGTGGGCGAGGTCCTGGCCGCTGCCGGCATCAGCGTGCCGCTGCTCAGCCTGGGCCTGCCCGACGAGTTCATCGAGCACGGTGACCCGGCCAAGTTGATGGCCCTGCTCGGGCTGGATGCCACGGGCATCGAGGCCTCGGTGCGCAAGCGCTTCGGAGTCCACCTGTCGCTGGTCAAGCCCGCGGTCAACGATTGATGCCGCAGCCCGGGTCAGGCGAGGGCATGAACTCCGCCGCCGGCCTGATCGACCCCCGGGTGCACGATGCGCAGGCGATGCGTCGCGCCGGTGCCGACCTGCTCCAGCTGGCGCTGATGGACGCACGCAACCGCACCCTGGGTTGGCTTGCGGCCTTCGACGGCTTGTCACTGGCGAGCGCGTTCGACGACTTCGACCCGCCCGCCTGGCTGGCCGGCCAGGCGGCCTGGCAACAGGAGCACGGGATTGCCCGCCACCTGCAGCGGCACCGTGGCGCAGCGGCCGATCCCACCAGCCTGCGGTTGGCATCGATCGAACCTCGCGCCGACGCCTGGTTCGACCCGCATGCCGGCACGCGGGCGCAGCGCTGGTTGCAGCCCGGCCCATCGGCGACCGAGCTGCGGCAATACCTGGCCGACACGCTGGAGCTCACGCTCGACCTGCTCGACAAGGCCGCCGGCGACGACGACGCGCTGCATGCCTTCCGCCAGGCGCTGTGGCGCGAAGACCAGATCGGCGAATCGCTGGCGGTGCTGGTGCAGGTGCTGGACCTGGATGCCGAGCGCTGCCAGCCGCTGATCGCGTCTGGCTTGTGGCCTGCACTGCCCAGCCGCGGCCGGCGCGAAGCGCTGTGGCTGCCCGGCCAACGCGGCGTGCTGGGCTCGCCGGCGGGCGGCTTTGTGCCCGACGCCGAGCAGGGCGCCTGCCCGGTCACGGTCGAGGCCTTCGAGATCGACGCCCAACCGGTGAGCTGGTCGCAGTTCGCCGAGTTCGTCGATGACGGCGGCTACGACGACAGCCGCTGGTGGAGCCCTGCTGGCTGGGACTTGGTCGCGGCCCTGTCGCGGCGGGCGCCCCGTTATGTCGAGCAAGTGGGCGGCGGCGTGCTGGCGCGCCGCCAGGGCCGGTTGCAGCGTGTGCCCAGTGCCCAGGCCGCGCTGCATGTCAACGCCCACGAAGCGCAAGCCTGGTGCCACTGGGCCGGCAGGCGCCTGCCGAGCGAGGCCGAGTGGGTGCTGGCCGCGACCAGCGCCGGCGCCCGCGGCTTTGCCTGGGGCGAGGTGGCGGAATGGGTCGCCGGCAGTGCACGGGCCTTTCCGGGCGCGCCCGCTGGTGCGCAGCCGGCGATCACCCAGCCACCGCTGCGGCTGCAGTGTGGCGCATCGGCCTGGGGCAGCGCTCGGCTGCGGTACCCGAACGCACGTCGCTACCTGGCGCCAGCCCGGGACGACGGCTTCGTCGGTTTTCGCAGTTGCCAAATTTGAGCCCACCCCCGTAGCGCCCTCGGCGGCCTGCAAGGCACGCCAATGGCCTGGCAGAGCCGGTTCCACGGCGTCTGCTTGGCTGAGCCTGATTCGCTCCATGCGTACAGCGCGATGCCTCTCGGCGGAGGCGACTACATCTCGACCAGGCCTTCGCGCACCGCCAGCCGCACCAGCGTCGTGACGCCGCTGACATTCAGCTTGGCCATGATGCGGCTGCGGTAGGTGTCCACCGTCTTGGGCGACAGATGCAACTGCGTGCCAATGGCCGCGCTGCTGAGGCCGTTGACCACCATGGTGACGATCTGCCGCTCGCGCGGCGACAGGATGGCGAACGGGTCGGCGGGCGCGTCGCTGGTCAGCGCCTGCAGCGCCAGGTCGGCCACTTGCGGGCCGAAGTAGCGGCGGCCACTGGCCACGGTGTCGATCGCCAGCAGCAACTCGGCGGCCCCGGCGTCCTTCAGCACATAGCCTGCAGCGCCCAGGCGCACGGCCTCGGCGACGTGGCGCGGTTGCGCCGACATGGTCAGCACCAGTGCCCGCACCGGCGATTCGCGCTTCTTGAGCTCATGCAGCACCTCGAAGCCCGAGCGTTCGCCCAGCCCCAGGTCCAGCAGCATCACCTGGGCAAGCTGTTGTTGTGCTTCGACAATGGCCTGCGTCGGATCGCTGCTCTGGCCGACCACCTGGTGGCCCGCGGTCACCAGCAAGGCATGCAGGCCGTCGCGCAGGATGATCTGGTCATCCACGATGTAGACCCGCGTCATGCTGCGGTTTCCCTGACAGGTTGGCCAAAGCCACCCGCTCTTGGTGTCGTTGACATCAAACCCCCTGGCTGACTTTGCAGCTTCATTCGATCGGTAGACGATACCAAATGCCGTGTGCGGTTGATCCGAATTGAAGCAAGGTGCGGGAAAACGCGGGCTTGGTGTTGGCCCCGGCAGGCGTTCTCATGCCAACCGGTCAGCTGACCGATGACTGCCTGCACCCGACGCGCCACGTGCACGCTTCGATTCGTGTGCGTCGATTCGTGTGCGTCGATCCGTTTGCCTCGATTCCCCTTGAACCTGCCTGCAGGGCCGGCGCCCCATGATGCCCATCCGTTTTCTGCCGTCCACCCTCACCACTGCCTGCCTGCTGGCCGCGCTGGCCCCTGTTGCCTGGGCCCAAACCCAGGAAGTGCTGGTCATCGGCTCGGCCCGCGCGCAGCGCGCGCTCGACTCCCCCTTCGCCATCTCGTCGATCGATGCCACCGCGCTGCGCGACGCGGGGCCGATGGTCAACCTGTCCGAAGCGATGGCGCAGGTGCCGGGCATGGTGGTCAACAACCGCAACAACTACGCCCAGGACCTGCAGATCAGCTCACGCGGCTTCGGCGCGCGGGCGGCTTTCGGCGTGCGCGGCATGCGGCTGTACACCGACGGCATCCCCGCCACGATGCCCGACGGCCAGGGTCAGGCGGGGCACTTCGACCTGGCCGGTGCGCAGCGCATCGAGGCCTTGCGCGGGCCGTTCTCGGCGCTCTACGGCAACAGCTCGGGCGGCGTGATCGCGCTGTTCACCGCGCCGGTCAAGGCCGGGCTGGCCGAGGCGGCGGTCGATGTCGGCAGCTTCGGCCTGCGCCAGGCGCGGCTGGGCGTGGCCGCGCCGCTGGGCCAGGTGCTGGGCGGCGCGCTGACGGTGCGGGCCAACCTGTCGAGCTTCGAGACCGACGGCTTTCGCCCGCAGAGCGCAGCCGACCGGCAACTGGGCAACCTGCAGCTGGGCTGGGACGACGGCAACGACAAGCTGACGTTGCAGTTCTCCGACCAACAGCAGGACGCGCTGGACCCGCTGGGCCTGTCGCGCGGGCAGTTCGACGCCGATCCCTACCAGACCACCCCGCAGGCCACGCTGTTCAACACCCGCAAGGAGATCGCCCAGACCCAGGCGGGCCTGAGTTGGCGCCACCAGTTCAGCGGTGCCGGCGTGCTGCGCGAAAGCGGGGTGATGCTCTACAAGGGTCAGCGCGGCGTCACCGGCTGGCAATCGATTCCGGCGGCGGTGCAGGTGCCTCCCAGCCATGGTGGGGGCGTGGTCGATTTCGACCGCGACTACAGCGGTGCCGATGTCAACCTGACCTGGCGGCTCGGCGCCGCCGACCTGGTCACCGGCCTGAACACCGAGACGCAGGAAGACGCGCGCTACAGCTACGAGAACTTCACCGGCAGCGGCCCGACGCGGGTGCTGGGCGTCACCGGCAAGCTGCGCCGTGACGAGACCAACCGCGCCACCACCCGCGAGGGCTATGCACAACTGCAGCTGCCACTGGGCGCTGAAGCCAGCGGCCTGGCGCTGACCGCCGGACTGCGCGGCGGCCAGGTGGAGATGAGCACGCGCGACCATTTCCTGTTCAACGGCGACGATTCGGGCGATCTGTCCTACGACTACATCAACCCGGTGCTGGGCCTGCGCTGGGCCTTGTCGCCCACAGTGGCACTGCATGCCAGCGCGGCGCGCGGTTTCGAGTCACCCACGCTCGGTGAGCTGGCCTACCGCCCCGATGGTGCGGCCGGCTTCAACACCGGCCTGAAAGGCCAGACCAGCCGCCAGTTCGAACTGGGCGCCAAGATGCGGCTGACGACGCTCGAATTCGACGTCGCCGCGTTCACCGCCGACACCGAGGACGAGATCGGCGTGCTCAGCAACAGCGGCGGCCGCTCGACCTTCCAGAACGTCGGTCGCACCCGCCGCTACGGCCTGGAGCTGGGCAGCCTGTGGCGCCCGGCGCAAGGCCTGAAGCTGCAGGCCGCGGTGACGCTGCTGGACGCGACCTACCGTGATGCCTTCGCCAGCGGCTCCAACAAGGTGGCCGCCGGCAACCAGATCGCCGGTACCCAGCGCGCCAGCGCCTGGGCCCAGGCTGCCTGGCAGCCCGGCTGGCTGCCTGGCGAGCTGGCGCTGGAATGGCGCGCCATGGCCAAGACCGCCGCCAACGACACCAACACCGAGTTCGCTGGCGGCTACGCCTTGGCCAACCTGCGCTGGAGCGCCCGCTACAACCTGGGCACGGCCGATGCGCTGGAACTGCTGGCACGGGTCGACAACGTCTTCGACCGGGTGTACGCGGGCAGCGTGATCGTCAATGACGGCAACCAGCGCTTCTTCGAGACCGGCAGCCCGCGCGCCGGCCTGTTGTCGGTGCGCTGGTTGCACAGCTGGTAGGCGTTTGCAGATGAGCGCAAGTCATTCTTCCCGGCGTCGACCGCTGGTGTTGGGGCTGGTCCTGGGCGCCTGGCTGGCGCTGCAGCCGCTGGCCAGCCGGGCCGCCACACCCGACCCGTTCGCGGGCGATCCTTTCAAGTCGTACCAGTGGCTGGAGCTGAAGAAGGAATTCCTCGGCGCCGGCGCGCGGGTGGTGTTCGACCCGCGGGTCAAGGTGCTGGGGCCGGTTTTCGCCGAAGACCCGATGAATGTGCCGATCACCGTGGCTGCCGACTTGGCCGGCGTGCAGCGGCTGATCGTGCTGGTCGACCGCAACCCGATCCGCAAGGTGCTCGAACTGCAGCCGCTCGCGGCGCAGGCGGCGGTGAGCTTCCGCTTCAAGCTGGAACAGGCGTCGCCGGTGCGCGCGCTGGCGCAGACGGCCGACGGTGTCTGGCATGTCGGCGGCACCTGGGTTGATTCCGCCGGCGGCGGCTGCACGGTGGCCGGCGCCACGCGCGCAGACGGCAGCTGGTCGCAGACGCTGGGCCAGGTCAGCGGGCGCATGTTCTCGTCGCCGGTGCCCGGTGGCGACAGCGCGGCTCGTTTGCGGGTGCGCATCATGCATCCGATGGACACTGGCCTGGTCAACGGCATACCGGCGTTTTTCGTCAGCCGCTTGAGCGTGCGCGATGCCCGTGACCGCGAGCTGCTGCGCATCCAGACCTTCGAGCCCATCAGTGAGAACCCGGTTTTTTCCTTCGATTTCAAGCAGCCGCCCAGCGGACCGCTGCGCATC
>JBBQVF010000013.1:0-48677 GCA_038211805.1 Burkholderiales bacterium
GAGGCCCTGATCGACCAGGCGATGCAAGCCCTGCGCGCCGAACTGCAGCCGATGGGCGACATCGTCAACAGCGCCGACACCAAGCGCCACCTGGCCACCGTGCTGGCGCGGCGGGCGTTGCGCCGCCTGACCGCCTGACCACTCGATTACCTGCGCTCCACCCGCTCTTGCACCGCCCGGGACACCCCATGACCACCCTCCCCTCACCGCCCCTGCACCGCATCAGTGTCGACGTCAACGGCAACCGGCAAACCCACGCCATCGAGCCGCGCCGCCACCTGGTGGACTTTCTGCGCGAAGACTGCGGCCTCAAGGGCGCCCACCTGGGCTGCGAGCACGGCGTGTGCGGCGCCTGCACCGTGCGGCTGGACGGCCGCATCGTGCGCGGCTGCCTGGTGCTGGCGGTGCAGGCCGATGGCAGGCGGGTGGACACGGTGGAAACACCCACGCCGTCGCCGCGGCTGCGCGCGCTGCAAGACGCCTTCATCGCCCGCAACGCGCTGCAGTGCGGCTACTGCACACCGGGCATGTTGATGGCCGCGCTCGACCTGGTCGAAAACCGGCCGAACGCCACCCGCGAAGAAGTGCGCCACGGCATCAGCGGCAACTACTGCCGCTGCACCGGCTACCACGCCATCGTCGACGCGGTCTGCGACGTGCTGGCAGCGCAAGCCGAGGGCCGCTTCGCCGGCCAGGAGCAAGCCGCATGAACAGCCCGCACGAAGCCCCGTTCCTGGCCGAGCCGGCGACTTTGCCCGGGGTCACCGACGACCCCCGCCACATCGGCAAGTCGATCCCGCGCGAAGGCACCCGCCGCCTGGTACAGGGCCGCGGCCAGTTTGTCGACGACATCGAATTTCCGCGCCTGCTGCATGTGGTGTTCTGGCGCTCGCAGGTGGCGCATTGCCGCATCACCCGCATAGACGCCAGCACCACCCGGGCAATGCCCGGCGTGGCCGGGGTCTTCGACGGCCACGACATCGCCAAGGTCTGCAAGCCCTGGGTGGCCACGCTGGCGCACCTGGTGGGGCTGAAGAGCGCGCCGCAGTACCCGCTGGCCATCGACCGCGCCTGCTGGCAGGGCGAGCCGGTGGTGGCGGTGGTGGCCGAAACCCGGGCCCAGGCCGAAGACGCGCTGCAACAGCTGCAGGTGGAGTGGGAAGACCTGCCCGCCGTGCTGGACACCGAGACCGCGCTGGACGCCGCCACGCCGGTGATCCACCCCGACCTGGGCGACAACCTGTGCTTCGAGCGCCAGCTCGACACCGGCGGTGTCGACGAGGCCTTTGCCCGCGCCGACGCGGTGTTCGAGCAGACCTATGTCTTCGGCCGCCACACCGGCGTGACACTGGAGCCGCGTTGCCAGATCGCCGACTGGAACCCCGGTGACGGCAAGCTCACCGTGCACCACTCGTGCCAGGCGCCGCACATGATGCAGGACCTGTACTGCCGCCAGTTCGACCTGCACGAAGACCAGGTGCGGGTGGTCTGCCGCGATGTCGGCGGCTCGTTCGGCATCAAGGTGCATGCCTACCCCGACGACTTTGCCACCGTGGCGATCAGCCTGCTGCTGGGCCGGCCGGTGAAGTTCGTCGCCGACCGGCTGGAGAGTTTTCTGTCCGACATCCATGCCCGCGAGCACCGCATCAAGGCCCGCATCGCGGCCCGGTCCGATGGCGAGATCCTGGCCTTCGAGATCGACGACCTGACCGGCATCGGCCCGTACTCGGTGTTTCCGCGCACCAGCGGCATCGAGGGCAACCAGGTCGTCAACTTGACCGGCGGGCCTTACGCCCATCGACATTACCGCGCCGCGCTGAAGGTGGTGTTCCAGAACAAGGTGCCGACCTGCCAGTACCGCGGCGTGGGCCACCCGATCGCCTGCGCGGTGACCGAGGCGCTGGTCGACGGCGTGGCCGCCCAGCTCGGCCTGGACCCGCTGGCGATCCGGCTTAAAAACGTGATTGCCGACGACGCCTACCCGGCCACCGGCGCGTCCGGCATCCAGCTCGAAGTGCTGTCGCACCAAGCCTGCCTGGCCCAAGCCCGCGCGTTGTGCGACTACGACGCGCTGCGCGCCGAGCAGGCCACGCTGCGTGCCAAAGGCATCTACCGCGGCATCGGCATTGCGGTGGTGATCGAACTGACCAACCCCAGCGCCGCGTTCTACGGCGTGGGCGGCGCACGCATCGCCTCGCAAGACGGCGCCACGCTGCGCCTGGAGCCCAGCGGCTCGGTCACCGTGCTGTCCAGCGTGGGCGAACAAGGTCAGGGCACCGAGGCGATCTACGGCCAGATCGCCGCCGACGCGGTGGGCTTGGCCGTCAGCCGGGTGCGGGTCATCACCGGCGACACCGATGTCACACCTTACGGCGGCGGCACCTGGGCCTCGCGCGGCGCGGGCATCGGCGGCGAGGCGGTGCTGCAGGCCGGCCTGGCCTTGCGCGAGAACATCCTGAAGACCGCGGCGGTGATCCTGCAGCGCGCATCGGCCGACGGCCTGGCGCTGCGCGACAGCCAGATCGTCGACGCCGCCAGCGGCCAGCCGCTGCTGGCGCTGGCCGAGCTGGGCCGCATCGCCTACTTTCGCAGCGACACCTTGCCCAAGGCCTTCACGCCCGAGCTGATGGTGACGCGCCACTACGCGCAGCGCGACTACCCGTTCATCTTCACCAACGGCGTGCAGGTCTCGCATGTCGAGGTCGACACCGACACCGGCTTCGTCAAGCTGCTGGGCCACTGGGCGGTCGAGGATTGCGGCCGCGTGATCAACCCGATGCTGGTCGACGAGCAGATGCGCGGCGCGATCGTGCAGGGCATCGGCGGCGTCTTGTTCGAAGAATGCCTCTACGACGACAGCGGCGCGATGTGCAACGGCAGCCTGGCCGACTACCTGGTGCCGATGGCCAGCGAGATGCCCGACATCGTGCTCGCCCATGTGCAGACCCCCACCCGCAGCTCGCAGCTGGGCGCCAAGGGCGCTGGCGAGGCCGGTACGGCGGGGGCGCCGGCCGCGGTGATGAACGCGATCAACGACGCGCTGGCGCCGTTCAAGGTGCGGGTGGCCTCGCAGCCGATCACACCGCAGAAGATCCTGCGTGCGCTGGGCAAGGTGGCGGCTTGAGCCGCGTCGGCGGGCCTGCCCTGGCGATGTCACCGTCGGCGGCCCCGGTCCCTGCGCCGTGAGGCTGTTCGGCGCGCCACTGCGGGGGTTCGCAGGCGCCTGCCTGCGCGCCGGGGTTCTGCCGGCACGGGCCTGGGTGCTGACGGGAATGCTGGCGCTGGCGGTGCTGCTGGCACCCGCATCGCCGGCGCACGCCGGCAGCCTCGGCCGGGCCGATCTGCAGGCCCTATTTCCACCGCCGCTGGTGGTGGGCGAGCGCAGCGTCGACCTGCCGGCCTGGCCGGTCTTCCGCCCGGTGGGCGGCGCGCTCGAACTGCAGGCCCATGTCTTCGAGACCATCGACCTGGAACCGGTGGCAGGCTACGGCGGCAAGCCGATCAACCTGCTGGTGGTGATGGACCGTGACGGCAGCTTTCGCGAGGTGCGGCTGCTGTCGCACACCGAACCGATGTTCAGCGCGCCCAAGGGCACGGCGGTGCTGTCGCAGTTTGCCCAACAGTACCGCGGCCTGACGGTCGACCATGACATCCAGGTGCTCGGGGCCCGCGCCGAGCGCAGGCAGACCGAGACCTCGGCCACGCTGCACGGCGTGCTCGCGGGCACCGTCTCGGCGATGGCGATCGACAAGGCAGTGCTGGAATCGGCAGCGCAGGTGGCCGTTGCCCGCGCCCGCGCCGCAGCGGGTGCGGGCGGGGCCACGGCTGCAGCAGGCCCCACAGCAGCCCCACCGCCCCGCGGCGCCAACGACCGCTACCGCAAGAGCGGCTGGAATGCGCTGGTCGGCGAGCGGCTCGTCCAGCCCTGGCGGCTGAGCAACCGCCAGGTCCAGGCCGCCTTCGACACCGGCCCCGCCGCCTGGCGCGACCCCGGCGGACGCAGCTGGCCGGACGGCCCTGCGGTGGACATCTGGGTCGCGCTGGCCGGCTTGCCGCAGGCCGGCCGCAACCTGCTCGATGCCCCCGGCTGGCAACAGGTGCGCGCGGCCCGCGAGCAGGGCCAGACGGTGCTGCTGGTGCTGGACGGCGGGCGCTACCCGGTAGCGGCCACGGCAGCACCCGAAACTGCCCGTGCCGCCGTGCTGCACCTGCGCCAGGGCGGGCGCGACTTTGCCCTGAAGCCATTCGACTACCGCGGCGGCCTGGCGCTGTCGGGCACCCGCTCGGGGGTGGCCCGCGACGCGGTGCCGCGCCTGTTCACCGTCGACGCCGCCGCCGACGGCACGCGGCTGGACATCGAGCAGGCGCTGTCGCTCGCACTCGCCCTGCAGCGCGGCAGCAGCGATGCGGCGGCCAGCGTGCGCGCCGCCTTCAGCCAGCCGTTCGAGATCGCCAACGCTGCCAGCTACCGGCCGCAGCGCGAGGCCCCGGCCTGGCTGGCCGCCTGGGCCAAGCGCGGCGTCGACCTGGCGGTGCTGGCGGTCGGCCTGTTGGTGTTGACGGTGGCACTGGCGCGCCAGACCTGGCTGACCGCCCGGCCGGGCCGCCTGCTGGCCTTCCGCACCGCCTACCTGCTGTTCACGCTGGGCTTCATCGGCTGGTGGGCGCAGGGGCAGTTGACCATCCTGTCGCTGACCTCGGCGATCGAGGCCGGCGTGGCCGGGCGGGCGCTCGACTTTTTGCTGGCCGACCCGATCGCCGTGGTGTTGTGGGCCTTCACCGGCATCACCCTGCTGGTGTGGGGCCGCGGCACCTTCTGCGGCTGGCTGTGCCCCTTCGGCGCGCTGCAAGAGCTGGTCAGCCGCCTGACGCGCCGGTTGGGGCTGCGCCCGCGCCCGCTGCGTCGCGCGGTCGACCAGCGGCTGAAGGGGTTGAAGTACGGCGTGCTGGCCGCCCTGTGCGCCAGCGCCGCGGTGTCGGCCGGCTGGACCGGGACGGCCGTCGAGGTGGAGCCGTTCAAGACCGCGATCAGCCAGTACTTCCAGCGCGACTGGATGTATGTCGCCTGGGCGCTGTTGTGCCTGGCGGCCGGGGTGGTGGTCTACCGCGGCTACTGCCGCTACTTGTGTCCGCTGGGCGCGGCGCTGGCCGTGCTGGGCCGGCTGCGCCGCTGGCGCTGGATACCGCGCCGCGCCGAATGCGGCGCGCCCTGCCAGACCTGTCGCCACCGCTGTGCCTACCAGGCCATCACGCCGGCGGGCCAGATCCAGTACGAGGAGTGCTTCCAGTGCGGCGATTGCGTGGCGCTGCACCAGGACCCGCACCGCTGCCTGCCGCTGCTGCGCGAGGCGCGCCGCGTCATCCCCATCGTGGCCGCCCGATGAGCACCGGCCGACGCCAATGGCTGCGCTGGGCGCTGGGGGCCAGCATCGGCGGCGCGCTGGGCACCAGCGCTGGTGGCGCGCCGGGCACCACCGCCGGTGGCGGTCTGGGTGCGCAGGCCGGTCGGGCCGGTCTGGTGGCAGGCAACGCCGACGCCGCGGCCGGCCTGGTCTGGCGCGAACGCGCCCTGCTCGGCTTCGGCACCACGTTGTGGTTGCGTGCGGCCCATGCCGATGCGGCGACAGTCGACCACGCGCTGGACGACGCGGTGGCGCTGCTGCGCCACCTGGAGCGGCAGATGAGCCTGTTCGACCCGGCCAGCGCGCTGTGCCGGCTCAACCGCGACGGTGTGCTGCACCAGCCCGACCCGGCGCTGGTGGAGGTGCTGCAGCTGGCGCGCCAGGTGTCGGCCCGCAGCCAGGGTGCTTTCGACGTCACTGTTCAACCGCTGTGGGCCGCGTGGCAACGGGCACACGCTGAACACCGCCAGCCAACCGCAGCCGAGCTGGCCAGCGCCCGCGCGCGGGTCGACTGGCGGGCGGTGTCGGTCTCGGCGCAGGTGCTGCGGCTGGACCGCCCGGGCATGGCACTGACCTTGAACGGCATTGCGCAAGGCTATGCGGCCGAGCGCAGCCGCGCCCTGCTGCGGGCCCGCGGCATCACCGCCGCGCTGCTCGACACCGGCGAGTGGGCGCCGATCGGCCGCGCGCCCGACGGCCGACCCTGGCAGCTGGGACTGGCCAGCCCGCGCGACAGCACGCGCATCCTGGCCACGCTGCAGGCCGACGGCCGTGCCATCGCGGTGTCGTCGGACGCGCAGCTGCGCTTCGGCCTCGACCCCGCCGACGACCGTGACCACCACCTCATCGACCCGCGCAGCGGGCGCTCGCCGCCGCACCTCTCTGCCGTGGTGGTGGCCGCCGGCTGCGCCACGCTGGCCGATGCACTGACCAAGGTGATGTTCATGGGCACGCCGGTGCAGGCGCTGGCGCTGGCCCGCCGCTGGGGCGTCGATGTGATCACCGTCGACAAGGCCGGCCAGCTGCAGGCCAGCGGCGGCTGGGGCAGGGGCAGCGGCAGCGGCTAGCCCCAGGAACGCGCTGCGCGCTCAGAGGTTGAGAGGAATTCGAGCGTGCCCGACAGCCTCCTAGACACAAAGCACAGCCATAGCCCGGGCTGTGGCGAGCATTTGCAACGACGAGCGGGTGCGTTTGGGGGTGGTGAGCGGACAGGATCGAAAAAGTCACAGCCTTTCAGCCCCTCACCACGAAGCGATCGGCGCGTGCGGCCTGCAGCACCTCCGGCAGGCGCGAGCCCAGGCAGGCGATGGGCGGGCTGCCTGCCAGCCAGGTGCTGGGCCGCACGAACCAGCTGGCCAGCGCCCAGCCCTCGAAGCAGCCCGCCAACTCGGCAACGACACGCTGCGGGCCGGTCGCCAACGCCGGCCCCGGCCCCGACCCCGACCCCGGCCCCGGCCCCGGCCCCGGCCCCGACGCCGACCCTGGCCCCGGTACGTCGAACTGGAACATCGGGATCCAGATCGCGTCGTACCAGGGAAAGCCGAACAGCGCGCCGGCATCGACCAGGTCAGCGACATCGCGCGCCGGCTCTTCGCGGCGGCTGCCTGCGTCGGCAGCCCGGCAACGCAGGCGCAGCAGGCCCCGATGGGGTCGGTAGGCGTTCTGCAGGGCGATGAAGGCACCATCCTGCGCCGACGGATTGCCGCTCGCCATGCCTGCCGGTGCTGGCGTCCAGTCGGCCAGCCAGCGGCCGGCAGCTGACAGTGGCGCCGCGTTTGCGGCGTGGGGCTGGGCGTGGTTCATGGCGCAGGCCGGGCAGCCGGCCATCGCAACCATTGCGGCGGTTGCAGCCCGGGCGATGAGAAGCGGGAAGTTCTGGGCATGGCGGCTCTCCTGTCGTCAGCATCCGGCGTCACGAGGCAGGCGTCTGTTCGATGCCGTACGCCACCCGCCGGCACGACATCCCGACGCGACCTGGCTTCAGCCCTTCAGGCCACCGCACCGAACAAGACGCCGGCGCCGGCCGTGACCGCCATCGCGACAGCGCCCCAGAAGGCCACGCGCCAGGTGCCGGTCCACACCCGGGCACCACCCACCCGGGCCGACAGCGCCCCCAGGCCAGCCAGAAAGACCAGCGACGACAGCGACACCCAGGCCATCAGCTGCGCAGGCGGTGCGCTGGCAACCACCGCGATCGGCAACACCGCGCCCACCGCGAAGCTGGCGGCCGAGGCCAGCGCCGCCTGGGTCGGACGGGCCGCGGTGATGTCGGACAGCCCGAGCTCGTCGCGGGCATGGGCGCCCAGCGCGTCGCGGCCCATCAATTGGCCGGCCACCTGATCGGCCAGCGCCGGCTCCAGACCCCGGCCGACGTAGATCGCCGCCAGCTCGCGCCGCTCGCCGGGCGGGTCGGCCTTCAGCTCGGCACCCTCGCGCGCCAGATCGGCTTGCTCGGTGTCCTGCTGGGAGTGGACCGAGACGAATTCGCCGGCGGCCATCGACATCGCGCCGGCGATCAAGCCCGAGACACTGGTCAGCAGGATGACGCGGTGCTCGGCGCCTGCCGCGGCCACCCCGAGCACCAGGCTGGCGGTCGACACGATGCCGTCGTTGGCGCCCAGCACCGCGGCGCGCAGCCAGCCGATGCGGTCGCTGTGGTGGTGCTCGGCATGGCGGCCCCGGGTTCTGGCGGTTCGCCGCTTGCGGGTCATGAGGGTCATGAGGGTCATGCGGGTCAGCCCGCGAAGTCCAGCACCACCCGCGAAGGCACTTCGCCTTTGGCCAGCCGGTCGAAGACGGCGTTGATGGCCGACAGCGGCTGCAGCTCGATGTCGGCCTTGACCTTGCCGTCGGCGGCGAACGCCAGCGCTTCGGCCATGTCGCGCCGATTGCCGACGAACGAGCCACGGATGGTGATGCAGTTGGCCACCACGTCGAACAGCGGTGTCGGAAAGTCACCCGGTGGAATGCCCACCAGCACGCAGGTGCCGTGTTTGCGCGTCATGGCGATGCCCTGCTTGAAGGCCGGCAACGACGGCGCGGTGATCAGCACGCCGTGGGCGCCGCCCTCGGTGACCTTGCGCACCGCCGCCACCGGGTCGTCGCGCCTGGCGTTGACCACCGCCTCGGCACCCAGACGCAGGGCGTGTTCGAGCTTGCCGTCGTCGATGTCGACCGCACACACCCGCAGGCCCATGGCCCGTGCGTACTGCACGCCCAGGTGGCCGAGGCCGCCGACGCCCGAGACGACCACCCACTGCCCCGGCCGGGCCTGTGTCTCCTTCAGGCCCCTGTACGAGGTGATGCCGGCGCAGATCAGCGGCGCCGCGTCGCGCGCGGCCAGGCCGGCCGGGATGTGTGCCACATAGTCCGGGTCGGCGACGATGTAGTCGGCGAAGCCGCCGTTCCTGGTGTAGCCGCCGAACTGCGCCCCGGCGCACACCGGCTCCTGCGCCGCCAGGCAGAACTCGCAATGGCCGCAGGCCGAATAAAGCCAGGGCACGCCGACGCGGTCGCCCTCCTTCACCGCCGTGACACCGACACCCCGCGCGGTGACGATGCCGATGCCCTCGTGCCCCGGCGTGAACGGCAGCGCCGGCTTCAGCGGCCAGTCGCCGCCGGCGGCATGCAGGTCGGTGTGGCAGACGCCGCAGGCCTCGGTCTTGACGAGGATCTGGCCCGCACCGGGCGTGGGGATGTCGATCTCCCGCAGCACCAGGGCTTGGCCGAACTGCACGACCTGCGCGGCTTGCATCGTGCGTGTCATGCCGCCGCCCTCGGGAAATCGGCGCCGCGCGCCACCGCCTCTCCGGCCGAGAAGTCCCTGCGCAGTTCGTCGAGCTTGGCCATCGCACCCTCGAAGGCATCGTTGCCGAGCAGCAGGTGGTGCGGCGGCGCGCCCGATGCCACCGCGTCGACGATGGCCCGAACCCCCCGCACGGGATCGCCCGGCTGCTGGCCCGACGAGGAGCGGACCGCCAGCCGCACCTTGCCGGCGGTGGCGTTGTAGTCGTCGATCAGCTGTGTGCTTTCGTTGGCCGAGCGCCCGGCCCAGTCGGTGCGAAAGCCGCTGGGCTCGACCACCATCACCTGGATGCCCAGCGGCGCGACCTCCTGCCGCAGGGCGTCCGACAGGCCTTCGACGGCGAACTTGGTGGCGTTGTACTGGCCCAGCGCCGGCATACCGCGCAGCCCCGCCAGCGACGACAGGTTGACGATGCAGCCGCGGCGGCGCCGGCGCATGCCGGGCAGCACGGCCTGGATCATCGTGGTCAGGCCGAACACGTTGACCTCGAACATCTTGCGCACTGCGGTGGCGTCGCCCTCCTCGATGGCGGCGAAGTAGCCGATGCCGGCGTTGTTGACCAGCACGTCGATGCCGCCAAAGCGCGCCTCGGCAGCCTTGACGGCCGCAGCGACCTGGTCGGGCTGGGTGACGTCGAGCGTCAGCACCAGCACCTGGTCGGCCGTGCCGTGACGCGCCAGCTTGGCCGTTCCGCGGGCGCTGACCACCGTGCGAAAGCCGCGCTCGATCGCCTGCTTGGCGAGCTCCATGCCAAAACCGGTGGAGCAACCGGTGATGAGCCAGACGGGGGCCTGGGCGACGGCGGCGTTGTTGACAGCGTTGTTCATGGGCTTTCCTGAGAGATCAGGCCGGCGCGGCGAACGGTTGCTGCGAATGGTCGCTGCGAACGGGGTTCGGGTTGAAGAATTGCTGGATGCAGATCCGGACGAGCTCGCGGCCAAGCTCGCGGCCGAGCGTGGGCTGAGCGTGGGGCCGAGCGCCCGGCTGTGGCCCGAGGGGCGTGCAACCGTGGCGCCGTTGCGCCAGCCAGGGGCCGGTTTCGGTAGGTCGAACTCACCCGCCGGAGCTTGCGCCCTCGCGACGGTCAGTTCTGTTCGATGGCGTACCCCGCAGCGCGAGGCAGCATCAGAGGTCGGCAGCTGCGTGGCGGAAGCGGTCCGGTGCAGCGCAGCGCGCACCGGCGCACCGGCGCCGCGGTCGATGCCGAGGGCGGTGCCGAGGGCGCGCAGGCGGTTGTCGTCCGGCGGATCATCCCGATCCGTCCGGAAGTGCCGTCGCCGGCAGGCCGGCGTGCCTCAGGGGCGCGGCGACCTGCCGACGTCGCGCACGCTGACCACCAGGCCAGCGTGCGCAGGGTCCGTCAGGCCGGCACAGTGGCCAATGCCGCGTTGAAGGTCGCACTGGGGCGCATCACGGCCCGGGTCTTTTCCAGGTCGGGCAGGTAATAGCCGCCGATGTCGGCCGGCTGGCCCTGCACGGCGCGCAGTTCCTCCACGATCGTCGCCTCGTTGTCGGCCAGGGTCTGGGCCAGCACCGCAAAGTGGCTGGCCAGGGCGGCATCTTCGGTCTGCGCCGCCAGTTCCTGGGCCCAGTACATCGCCAGGTAGAACTGGCTGCCCCGGTTGTCGAGCTGACCGGTCTTGGGCGAGGGGTTCTTGTTGTGGTCGAGCAGCTGGCCGGTGGCCGCATCCAGTGTCTTGGCCAGCAGCTTGGCGCGCGCATTGCCAGTCTTGAGCCCCAAGTCTTCGAGTGACGCCGTCAACGCCAGGAACTCACCCAGGCTGTCCCAGCGCAGGTGGTTTTCTTCGACCAGTTGCTGCACGTGCTTGGGCGCCGAGCCGCCAGCACCGGTTTCGTACATGCCGCCACCGGCCATCAGCGGCACGATCGACAGCATCTTGGCCGAGGTGCCCAGCTCCATGATCGGGAACAGGTCGGTCAGGTAATCGCGCAGGATGTTGCCGGTGGCGCTGATGGTGTCGAGGCCGCGCGCCACGCGCTCCAGCGTGTAACGCATGGCCCGCACCTGGCTCATGATCTGGATGTCGAGACCGGCCGTGTTGTGCTCGTGCAGGTACATCTTGACCTTGGTGATCAGCTGCGCTTCGTGCGGACGGTACTGGTCCAGCCAGAACACCACCGGCATGCCGGAGTTGCGGGCGCGGTTGACGGCCAGCTTGACCCAGTCGCGGATGGCGGCGTCCTTGACCTGGCACATGCGCCAGATGTCGCCGGCCTCCACCGGCTGGCTCAGCAGCACTTCGCCGGTGTTGATGTCGGTGATGTTGGCGACGCCGACTTCGGTGATCTCGAAGGTCTTGTCGTGCGAGCCATATTCTTCGGCCTGTTGCGCCATGAGGCCCACGTTGGGCACCGTGCCCATGGTCTTCGGATCGAAGGCGCCATGCCACTTGCAGAAGTTGATGATCTCCTGGTAGATGCGGGCGAAGGTCGACTCCGGCATCACCGCCTTGACGTCCTTCAGGCGGCCGTTGGCGTCCCACATCTTGCCGCCGTTGCGGATCATCGCGGGCATCGACGCGTCGACGATGATGTCGTTGGGCGAGTGGAAGTTGGTGATGCCCTTGGCCGAATCGACCATCGCCAGCTCGGGCCGGTGCTCGTGGCAGGCATGCAGGTCGCGCTTGATCTCGTCCTGCTTGCTTTGCGGCAGGCTGGCGATCTTGCCGTACAGGTCGGCCATGCCGTTGTTGACGTTGACGCCCAGTTGCCTGAACAGCGTGTCATGCTTTTCGAAGGCATCTTTGTAGAAGATCTTGACGCAGTGGCCGAACACGATCGGGTGCGAGACCTTCATCATCGTCGCCTTGACGTGCAGCGAGAACATCACGCCGGTCTTGCGGGCGTCCTCGATCTCGCGTTCGTAGAAATCGAGCAGGGCCTTCTTGCTCATGAACATCGAGTCGATCACCTCACGGTCGAGCAGCGACACCTTGGGCTTGAGCACGAGGGTCTCGCCACGCTGGGTGATCAGCTCCATCTTCACGTCACGGGCGCGGTCCAGGGTCATCGACTTTTCACCATGGTAGAAATCGCCATGGTGCATGTGCGAGACATGCGAGCGCGAGGCCTGGCTCCATTCGGCCATGCTGTGCGGGTTCTTGCGGGCGTAGGCCTTGACCGCCTTGGGCGCGCGGCGGTCGGAGTTGCCTTCACGCAGCACCGGGTTGACGGCGCTGCCGGTGCACTTCGAGTAGCGCGCGCGGATGGCCTTGTCTTCGTCGGACTGCGGTGCCTCGGGGTAGTCGGGGATCTTGTAGCCCTTGGACTGCAGTTCTCGGATGCAGAGTTGCAACTGGCCCACCGACGCGCTGATGTTGGGCAGCTTGATGATGTTGGTGTCGGGCAGCAAGGTGAGGCGGCCGAGTTCGGCCAGGGTGTTGGGCACCCGCTGTGCTTCGGTCAGGTATTCGGGAAACTCGGCCAGCACACGCGAGGCGACGGAGATGTCGCTCTCCTCGATCCGGATGCCGGCCGGCGCCGTGAAGCTGCGGATGATCGGCAGGAAGGCGCAGGTCGCCAGCAAGGGCGCCTCATCGGTGAGGGTGTAGATGATGGTCGGCTGCTGGGTGGTCATTCACGATTCTCCGGAAAGGCTGCTGAGTGCTGCATCGAGTGGCTGTGACGGCGGCTGGCTTGGCGCGGGGGTCTTGCGCAGACCCGACACTGTGCCACCAGTTCCTGTTGCCGGTCTGACGGATGACCTGAACGGCGCAGATCGTGCCTCGGCAAGGTGTGGCTGCAGGGCGGGTGAGGTGAGCAAGGCGGCAGCGGCGTGCGCGGGTCGAGCCGCGATGTCATCTGCGTGACTGTGGCGCGGCCATCACCACCGCATTCTTTAGCCGGAATGAGCGGCGGTGTCGGATGACCGACCGCCGCTCACCCCCCCCAAAAAAAGGAGACAGCGCTTGATCGACGACACGGATTTCAATGGCCAGCGTGTGCTGGTGGTCGGTGGGTCCAGCGGCATCGGCAACGGCATTGCCCAGGCCTTTCGCCGACGCGGCGCCGAGGTGCATGTGTGGGGCACGCGCCCGCGGGCAGACGACTACGCGGGCGTCGACGGCTCCGACCTGAGCGGCCTGCACTACACGGGTGTCGACGTCGGCGACCCCGACCAGGTAGCCCGCGCCCCCCGGCCCGGCGGGGACGACGCCAGGCTGGACGTGCTGGTGCTGTGCCAGGGCACGGTGGTCTACCAGCGCGGCGAGTTCGAGCGCGCCGGTTGGGACCGGGTGATGGCCGTCAACCTCGACAGCCTGATGCACTGCTGTCGCCGCTTCAAGCCGGCGCTGCTGCCCGGTGGCGGGCCGGCGGGGCGCGAGGGCGGCAAGATCGTCATCGTCAGCTCGATCGCCGGCTTGGGCGCGAACGTCGGCAACCCGGCCTATGCCGCGTCCAAGGCGGGTGCGATCAGCCTGACCCGCACGCTGGGCGTGGCCTGGGCGCCGGAGGGCATCCGCGTCAACGGCTTGGCGCCGGGGCTGGTCGACACCAAGCTGACCACGATCACCACCCAGCACCCCAAGCGCCTGGAGGGCGCGCTGGCCACCATCCCGGCGCGGCGCCTGGGCACCCCCGCCGACATGGCCGGGGCAGTGCTGTTCCTGGCCTCGCCACTGGGCGCCTACATGGCCGGGCAGACGATCGCCTGCGACGGCGGCCTCTCGCTGGCGCGCTGAGCACTGCCTTGCACTGCACTGCGCTGCACTGCACTGCACTGCACTGCTTTGTCCTGTCCTGTCCTGTCCTGTCCTGTCCTGTCCTGTCCTGTCCTGTCCTGTCCTGTCCTGTATCGCAGACGCCCCGGGCGCTCTGGGTAGATCGGGGCCGGGATGCGGCCGGGCGCGGGCTCGGCGGCACAGCGGGGTGCCCGCTTGGGATCCAGCCGCGACGCTGTACAGCGCGCGGCCGCTTCGTTGAACCCAGGCACGGCCGGCCGAGCCACGCTGGGCAGCTGACACGGCGGGATCGACGTTGATCCGCGCGGCGATCAGTGCGGCGATCAGTGCGGCGATCAGTGCGGCGATCAGCGCGGCGATCGGCACTGCCGGCAGTCTTCTCCCGCCCTCGCCCCGAAACGCCGCGTCGCATGGCCAATAACAATCAGATAAGCGTAATTATCTGAGGCGTCAAAAATGCCCTAAAATTGCGACGTCAGCCGTTGAAGAGAGCCGATTCCATGGCAAAAAGCCCCTCTGGCACCGCAGCCGCGCCGCCCATGACACCCGAAGTGAAGCTGGGCGCGCACCACCTGGCCTACCTGCGCGCCATGGCCGAAGGCGTGCCACAGCGGCACGCCGCGGCGCGGTACCTGGGCCACGACCTGCGCGATGGTGCGGTGGTGCTGCGCAAGTCACACAACGCGGTGGTCGACCGCGTGCGCGCGCTCGGTCGGCGCGAGGGCGATCCGCGCTGGCGCTTGATCGGCCTGGTCATCAAGCCGCACGAGATCGGGCAGCAGGCGCCGCCGATCGACCAGTGGGCCGAAGCCCAGGGTCTGGACGGCTTTGGCCAGGCAGACCTGCTGGCGCTTTACACCGACACCTATCCGCCTGATCGCAAGGCCCAGCGCAACGGCCGCCTGCGCGACCAGCAACTTGATCTACTGAAGGCGCTGGCTCAGCGGGTCGCCGAACCCGCCCTGCCCCACCACCGGCTGGACGCCTGGTTTCCACCGCACCTCAGCCAGGCGCTGATGGCCCACGGCTTGCTGCTGTTGTCGGACCTGCAAGCGCTGCTGCGTGCAGGCGGACGGTGGTGGCGCACGATCCCGCGCATCGGCGTGGGCAAGGCTGATCGGCTGGCACACCACCTGGAAGTGTTGATCCCGGGCTCGACGCTGCCCCGCCGACATGGCCCGCTGGCGCAGCGCGGGCAGCGCCTGGCAGTGTCGATCGCCAACGGGCCTGCCGATCCGGCCGCGCCAGGGCAGCTGTCGACCCGCCCTGCCCTGCCCTCGACGGCTGCAACGCCGGGCACGGCCATTGGCGAAGAAAACAACGCAGCCGGGCGCGCCGCCGATCTGGGCTTCGTGCTGTCCCCTGAGCAACTGATCACCCGCGACCTTCATGCCGACACGCTGGCCGTGCGCGCCTGGATCCGTGCCCGTGCCGGCAGCGACGCCACCGCCAAGGCCTACCGCCGTGAGCTGAGCCGCTTCCTGTTGTTCCTCGACCAACGCGGCCTGACGCTCGGCCGTTGCAACGCCGACGACTGCCTGGCCTACATGGCGCTGCTGCAGAATGTGCCGCCCGAGTGGTCGGCCAAGCGCACGGCACCGCTAGCTCACGCGGCCTGGACCCCATTTGCCGGCCCGCTGAGCCACCGCAGCCAGCGTCACGCGGTGGTGGTGGTGGGCGCCTGCTTCAGCTGGCTGCTGGCTGCACGCTACCTGGCCGGCAACCCCTGGGTGCTGGTGAACCGCCGCACCGGCGATGACCGGCACGCCAACGAACTGGCCAGCAGGGCGATTTCACCCGAGCGCTGGGCCGTGATCCTGGACCGCCTGGAATCACTCGCCCGCACCGAGCCAGCCGCCGAACGGATGGTCTTCCTGCTGCAGTTTCTGGAGGCCACCGGGCTGCGCGCGGCCGAACTGCTGGGTGCACGCCTGGGTGACCTGCAGCGCCTGGACGGGCGGCTGCTGCTGCAGGTGCATGGCAAGGGCAGCAAGAACCGCGTGATTCCGATCGCCGGCCAGGCGCAACGCGCGCTGCTGCGCTACCTTGAGGGCCGGGGGCTGACGATGGAGGCGACCACCGGGCAGCCCGAAGCGCCACTGCTGTGCAGCCTGCTGGACGGCAGCCAGGCGCTGAGCTACCGGTCGTTGTACGGCTCGATGAAGGCTTGGCTGAACAAGGCCATCGACGGCTCGAACCTGTCCTGGGCCGACAAGGTGGCTGCCGCCCGTGCCAGCCCACACTGGTTGCGCCACACCTGCGGCACCCGCGCGCTGGAGCGCGGCGTGCCCCTCGACGTTGTCGGCCAGTTGCTGGGCCATGCCGACCCGCGCACCACCGCCCGCTACACCCGCGCCCAGCTGGGCCGCGTCGGCGACGAGCTGGAAAAGGCTTTCGGCTAGGAGCGTGGGAGGCTGTCGGGCCGTGCCCCCTCGACCTGTTCCATCGCGACGGTCATCCTGGACGAACTGCACCCACTGCCCGCCCTGTGGCAGCGGAGGGTTTTCGGGACGGTTTGACGAATTGATCGACCACTTTCGATTTACCGTCAAGGGCACGCGGGGACGCTGCCCCGGCGCTGGCACGAGCCTCAGAGGTTGAGAGGAATTCGAGCGTGCCCGAGCGACGCCCCGCAACGTGCCCGGTCTAGACGCAAAGCACAGCCATAGCCCAGGCTATGGCGAGCATTTGCAACGACGAGCGGGTGCGTTTCGGGGTGGTGAGCGGCCATGATCGAAAAACTCTCAGCCTCTCGGGCGGCCGGGCCAATCACCTGTGTCTTCCGGTCAGCGGCGTTGCAGGATCCGTTCGATGGCCGCGGCCAGCGCGGACTCCTCGGCATCGCTCAACACCCCGGCGGCAAACTTGACGAGCACACGCCCGCGCGCGTCGCGGGTCATCAGGGCCTGCCGCCCGGCCGCACCCTGGATCACCCGATGGTCCGGTGTTGAACGGTTCAACACAGCGGGTTCGGCTGCTCCCAGCAGCATGGCCAGCACCTTGGGCGCCGGCAGCGACAGGCCCGACTGCTGGACATGCTGGGCGCGGGAAATCAAGGCATCGGGGTCCTTCTGCAGGGCTTCGGCCAGCGGCTGCGCCCAGCGAAACTGGATTTCCAGCGGGCTGGCGAACGCCTTGACCACTGCGTCTGGCAACCGGGCCAGCGACAGGCTCTTCGACACCAGCGCCACATCCACACCCAGGGACTCGGACAGTTTGCGCTGCGACGGATACAGGCCCTCATCCAGCGCGCGTTTGTACATGCCTCCTTGCTCCCAGGCACTCAGGTTCTTGCGCGCCCGGTTCTCGCGCTCCATCGTCTCGAACAGTTCGCGGTCGTCGAGCTCGGTGACCATCGCCAGCAACGGCAGGCCCAGCGCCAGACAGGCGCGGTGACGGCGGTGTCCAAACACCAGCTCATACGCCGCGCCGCCAGCTGTTGAACCGTTCAACAGTGGCGACGCCGGCCTCACCGGGCGCACGCTGACCGGTTGCACATTGCCGCCGGCGGCCTCTATCTCGGCTTTCAGCACCTCGAACGTAGCATCGGAAAACGATGCCTCGTGCCGGTTGGCCCAGCGAGAAGGACGTAC
The DNA here is from genome assembly GCA_038211805.1 of Burkholderiales bacterium. Classification (GTDB taxonomy): domain Bacteria; phylum Pseudomonadota; class Gammaproteobacteria; order Burkholderiales; family Burkholderiaceae_C; genus Pseudaquabacterium. The sequence continues at coordinate 17,504 of JBBQVF010000013.1, forward strand.
CGTAGCCGGGTCCAAAGGCCTCACAGGTGTCGCGCCGTCGAAGGCCTTGAGCCGTTCACGCAAGGCTTCAGCCTCCTTGACGGCGGTCGACTGGCTGGCCATGAAATGCGCCATTGAACCCGGCGCGGTCTTCGGCCGATGTTCTGCAACCCCAGCCAGCGGAGCGGCCACTGCGGCCGCGGCCGCGGCCGCCGCCGCCGCCGCCGCTGCAGCCGCCAGCGAGGGCGGGGGCGGCATCTGGATCAGGCTTGCCTTGGCTGCCAGTTTCTTGCTCATCGCTTAGCCCCTTTTCCCGGACCCGGACCCGGACCCGGTGCCGGTGTTGAACCGTTCAACATCGTCAATTGACGGGCCCAGACCGAGCGCACCGATCCTTCGATGTGTCCGACAAAACTGTCGTAGGCATCACGCGCCCGTTTGAAAGTCCGTGCATTGCCGTCGTACTTGGAGACATCGTAGACCGTGCCGAATTCAGCACTGGTCACGCCGGTCACGGCGGTTTTCGGAATCTCGACCGGCAGCACTTTCTCGGCGTAAGTCTGTCCGATCCACTGCCGGATGATGTTGCTGGCCGCATCCGCCGTGTCGACCCGGGCGAGCAGGATGTGGATGAAGTCGAACTCTTTGCTCAAGCCCCGCTTGGTCAGCAGCTCGGTGGTCAGGTCGGAAAACAGGTTCCAGAACTGCGACGCCGAAGCGAAATCAAGCGCGTTCGGTGGCAGCGGCATGATGATGCCGTCCGACGCCATGAAGGCGTTGATCGTCGTGTACGACAGGGAAGGGGGCGTGTCGATGACGATCACGTCGTACTCCGACCGCACGTCGTCGATCCCCAGATCGAGCACACGCCAGAACTCGAAGCCCGGCTCCTGGGTCTGCCGGGCCGGCAGGGCGAACTCGGCTCCAAACAGCACCGGGGCTGCACCGACCAGGTCGATGCCGTCCCAGTAGGTCGACCGGATGGCATAGCGGATCGAGGTCTCGGTGCCCATCGCGAGCGGCAGGATGGTGTCCTGCTCGTCCACCTCGGTGTCGGGCAGGATGCCGAACAAGGTGGTCAGCGAGCCCTGGGGATCAGTGTCGATCACCAGCACCCGGTGGCCCCTCAGCGACAAGCCCTGGGCCAGCGTCACCGCCGTGGTGGTCTTCGAGACACCCCCCTTGAAGTTGCCGATGCTGATCGTGACAGCCTCGGCGCCAACCGGGCGCAGGTGTTCCTTGCGGTATTCGCGCACCCAGCTGTGGGTCTCGGCCAGGCTGAACTCGCGGCGGCTGCCGGCGGCGTTCAGTCGCCCGCCTGGCAAATCTGCTTTGCCCATGCGGTGGTTGACCGATCCCTTCTCGATGCCGCACATCGCCGCCAACTGGCTCAGATTGAAAACCGGTGGTGATTTGCGAGCGCTGGGCGCCAGCATGGCGCTGCGTATCTGCTCCATCATCTGCACCGCGCGCTCAGCTTGATCGGCGATGTCTTTGAGGTTGATCCGGCGGTGCGGTTTGAGTGTGATGACGTCCAAGGAGATTCCCCGTTTCACGCGAATCTAGACGCTTGACAGAAATGCGAGCTGTTTATCAGGCAGCGTCAAGCGAACCATTCAAAGGCAAATTATCGTTGAGCTTGCAATGTCGTCTGCGGGTTGTTGATGTGGGTCGACTCAAATCAACTCCAGCGCTTTGGAATTTTCAATCTCTTTAAGTTCTTAAAACCCTTTAGCCGCTGAAAACCCTTGTCAAATCAATCACTTGGCGGCTTTACTGGAGACCTTACGGGAGTCTGTGGCGAGTCTTCGGGACCGGTTGAGCGGGATACGGGACGGTTTGGCATGGCCCCGGGAACCGGCGTGAGTGGATACGGGGCTTCTGGTGCCAACCTGCCGGTGGCCAACCTGCGGAGTGCCCGTCCTGCGGAGCGTTGCGCCTGGTGCCGACGTTCCGGTCCGTGCCAGCACACCCGGCCTGCAGACTCGACCACAGGGTGGCGGTCAGGTGAGAGTTTTCGGGACCAGGCGCCCGCCCGGCAGCCGACACGCGCGCGCTCACAGGTGAGGGTTTTCGGGATCCATGACGGCGCTGTGCAGGCCGCGCACAGGTGAAGCGCTGATTCACCTGTCAGATACCATCAGCGCATGGCCGATGCCGAGCCTCCAGACCAGCCCGTTGGTCGCACCCATCCGCCCGGGCGGCGTGTCCGGGTGACGGTGGCCGACGAGCCCGACCTGCTGCGCAAGCCGGTCAACACGCTGGCCATCGTGCCCAAGTCGGCCCGCATCACCACGCTCGGCCGCAAGAGCTACAACGTGCTGCTGTTCGAGGCCCAGGAGCAGGGCCTGGACAAGGATGTCTTCAGGGCGCCGCTCGAGCGCATCATCAAGGGCATCGACTTCCACAGCAACGACCATGCGCTGGTCAAGAAGCACCTGCGGGCGATGGTCTCGACCACCGTGGAGTGGCAGTCGCCGACCACCGGCGAAGGCAGCAGCTGGAACGTCAGCGGCCTGCTGGCCCACGCCCGGCTCAGCAAGGAGCGCGGCCAGGTCTGGGTCGAGTGGTCCTATGCCGTCAACCTGAAGCAGGAATTGCTGCAGCCCACGGTGTTTGCGCGGCTGCGCCTGGAGGTGATCAGCCAGTTGCGATCGCATGCCGGCGTGGCGCTCTACGAGATCTGCACCCGCTACAAGGACATCGGCCGCACCTCGCGGCAGGCCTGGCGCTGGTGGCAGCCGGTGCTCAGCGGCAACCCGCCGTCCGAGCGCACCGAGCGCCAGGAGTACCGCATCTTCAAGCGCGACACGCTCAAGCCCGCGGTGGCCGAGGTCAATGCCATCACCGACATCGAGGTCGAGCTCGTCGAGCACAAGCAGGGCCGTTTCATCGACGAGATCCAGTTCAGGATCCAGCCGAAAAAGCAGGCCTCGCTGGCGTTGGGCCAGGCACCCGGACCGGTCGAGATGGGGCAGATCGAACGTGCGCGCCGGCTCGGCATCCCCGACGAGGTGGCCGAGAGCCTGTGCCAGGCGCATGGCGACGACGCCTTCGGCGCTGCGCTGGACGCGCTGCAGCGGCGCATCGCCAGCAACTTCCCCGAGCCCCTGCGCGACCCGGCCCGCTACCTGCGCACGCTGATGCCGGCCGAGGCGCACAAGGCGCAGCAGGCGCGCCTGCTGGCCGCCGACCGGGCCGGCGACCTGAGCGTCCGCGACGACCCGCAGAGCCCCGCCGCACGCGAACTGCAGGCCCGGCGTCAGGCGCGCTGGCTCGCCGAATGGCTGAACCGCCGGCGCGAGCAGATGGCCGACGAGGTGGGCGCTCTGTCGGCGCCAGCGCAGGCCGACCTGGTGCTCGAGCTGCAGGCCGACATGGACCGCCGCAACGTGCACCCCTCGCTGCGCAAGCGCCTGCACACCAGCGGCTGGCAGCACCCGATGGTGCGCCTGGAGATGGTCCGCTTCTATGCCGCTGCCGTGCACGGCGACGCCTGGGACCGGCCCAGTGCGGAACAACTGCTGGCGATCGCCGCGGAAATCCCGGAGGACATCGCGCCCGCACGCTGAGCGTCGGTGGCAGCGGCATGCCGCGTCGGGGCGGACGGGCGACGACCCGGGCGCTGCAGGGCAGCAGCGATGGCAGCGGCGATGGCAGCAGCGGTGGCAGCAGCGGTGGCAGCGGCAGCGGCATGGTCCGAACGGCACCTCGGCTGCCCGAGGGTCGTGGCAAGCCCTGTCACGCGCGGCCACCAAGATGCGTCCTGATCCGGACTTCAGGCAGACATCGATGCACCCACACTTTTCGACACTGACCGCCGCCACCTTGGTGCTGCTCGGCGTCGCCGCGCCCGCGCAGGCGGCCGCTGCCGCTGACACGGTTCGTTTTGCGACCTTCAACGCCTCGCTCAACCGCGACAGCGCCGGCCAGTTGCTCAGCGACCTGGCCAACCCGGCCGGCGGCGGCCTGGCCGACCCCACCAGCCGGCGCATCCTGCAGGCGCACAACGTGGCCGAGATCGCGCAGCGGGTCAACGCCGACGTGTTGCTGATCAACGAATTCGACTTCGACTTCAACGGCACGCCCACCGCCGGCAGCAACGCCATGGCGCTGGGCTATTCGAGCGAAGCGGCCAAGCGCTTCCAGGACAACTTCCTGTCGGCCGGCCACGGCAACGCCGTGCGCGGCACCACCGCGGCGCTGCAGTACGCCCACCGGTTCACCCCCAACACCAACACCGGGCTGGCGTCGGGCTATGACCTCAACAACAACGGTGCGATCGGCGGCGGCGACGACGCCTGGGGCTTCGGCAACTACGCCGGCCAGTTCGGCATGACGGTCTACTCGAAGTACGAGATCGTCGGCGTGCGCAGCTTCCAGACCTTCAAGTGGAAGGACATGCCCGGCAACCTGCTGACCAACGACCCGGTGGCGGGTGCCAACAACCTGGCCAATTTCTATTCGGCCGCCGAGACCGCCCAGCTGCGCCTGTCGTCGAAGAACCATGTCGACGTGACGGTGCGCATCAACGGCCAGGACGTGCACTTTTTGACCGCGCACCCCACGCCCCCGACCTTCGACGGTGCCGAAGACCGCAACGGCAAGCGCAACCACGACGAGATCCGGCTCTGGGCCGACTATGTCGCCGGCGCCAGCTACCTCTACGACGACCAGGGCGGCCGCGGCGGCCTGGCCAGCGGCGCCAAGTTCGTCATCGCCGGCGACTACAACGCCGACCCGCTCGATGGCGACAGCTTCAAGGGGATGGTCAACGGCACGGCCTACAACGCCATCGGCCAACTGCTGAACAACCCGCTGGTCAACACCGCGCTCGCGCCGTCGTCGGCCGGTGGCACGGCCGCTGCCAGCTACCCCAGCAACAACGGCAGCGCCAACGCCAGCCACCGGGGTGACCCGTCGCAGGACACCGCCGACTTCAGCGATTCGGCCCCCGGCAACCTCCGGGTCGACTACGTGCTGCCCTCGGCCAACCTGGCCGTCACCGGCGCCGGCATCTTCTGGCCGGTCGACCCCGACACCGGCGTGGCCAACACCACCGGTGACCTGTTCGACCTGGTCGGCACCTTCCGCGACCCCAACCTGTACGCCAACCTGGCCAGCTCGGACCACAAGGCGGTGTGGGTGGACGTGTCGATCAGCGCCGTGCCCGAGCCCGGCAGCTGGGCGCTGCTGCTCGGCGGCCTGGGCCTGCTGGGCGCCGCCGCCCGCCACCGCCACCGCCACTGACACCGGCAGCGCAGCCGCGCATCACGGCATCGCTGCATCACCACATCACTGCACGACTGCACGACTGCATCACCGCACCACCGTGCCACAAGAACCGAACCGAGGAATTCCTGCCATGACCAAGACCCTGACCGCGCTGGCCGTCACCACCCTGCTGTCGTTGTCGGCCAGCGCCGCCACCGTGGTGGCCGCCTGCCTGCCCGGCAGCGTGGTCGGCACCGTCACGTTGGGCGCGCTGGACACCGCGGTGCCCAACCGCTGCGGTGCCGACGGCATGTCGGTCGACGACCGCATCGCCGATGAATCGCCCTGGGGCAACCAGGCCGCCTTTCTGTCGCACGTCACCAGCGTCAGCATGGCCCTGCAGCGCAGCGGCCAACTGAAGCCCACCGAGCGCGCCCGCCTGCTGATCGCCGCGCGCCAGTCGGCCATCGGCAGCACGCTGACCGTCAAATTGATCACCTTCAACGACTTCCACGGTTACATCAAGGCCGGCGAGGGCTCGGCCAGCAACCCGGGCGTGGCGCGCTTCTCCACCCGCATCAAAGCCTTGAAGGCGGCCAACCCGCTGCACGCGGTGATCTCGGCCGGCGACATGATCGGCGCCAGCCCCTTGACCTCGGCCTTGTTCAAGGACGAGCCCACCATCGAGGCGATGAACCGCATCGGCATCGACTTCAACGCCGTCGGCAACCACGAGTTCGACGAAGGCAAGGCCGAGCTGCTGCGCATGCAGCGCGGCGGCAACCACCCGACCGATCCGTTCACGGGCCTGGGCCTGCCGCAAGACAAGGCCAACGGCCAGTTTGCCGGCGCCCGCTTCGATTTCCTGGCCGCCAACGTCACCGAGGCCGCCACCGGCAAGACGCTGTTCCCGGCCTACGGCGTGAAGGACTTCCTCGGCAACAAGGTGGCCTTCATCGGCATGACGCTGGAAGGCACGCCGACCATCGTCTCGCCTGCGGGCGTGGCCGGCCTGCAGTTTGCCGACGAGGCCGACACCGTCAATGCGCTGATTCCGCAGCTGCGCGCGCAAGGCATCAAGAGCGTGGTCGTGCTGATCCACGAGGGCGGCTTTGCCAGCGGCAACCTGACCAGCTGCGCCGGTGTCTCGGGCCCGATCGTCGACATCGTCGCCCGGCTCGATGCCGAGGTCGACCTGGTCGTCACCGGCCACACCCACCAGGCCTACAACTGCCAGTTGCCCAAGCGCGACGGCAACCTGGTGCGCGTCACCTCGTCGGGCCAGTACGCCCGCAACCTGGGCGATATCGACCTCACCATCGACACCCGAAGCAAGGATGTCCGCACCGTCGCCGCCAGCATCCTGGCCACCGGCACCGGTGCCAACACCGTCGAAGACCCGGCGCTGACCGACCTCGTCGCCCACTACGACAGCCTGTCGGCGGTGCCCAAGGCGCGGGTCATCGGCACCATCACGCAAGCCATCAGCCGCACCGCGAACGCAGCCGGTGAGTCGGCGTTGGGCGACGTGATCGCCGACGCGCAACTGGCCGCCACCAACGGCGCAGGCAGCGGCCAGGCGGTGGTCACCTTCATGAACCCGGGTGGCATCCGCGCCGACCTGCCGTTCAATGTGGGCGGCCAGGTGACCTACGGCGACGCCTTCACGGTGCAGCCCTTCGGCAACTCGCTGGTGACGCTGACACTGACCGGCGCGCAGATCAAGACGCTGCTGGAAACCCAGTTCAGCGGCTGCAACGGCCAGGCCGTCACCCGCATCCTGCAGGTGTCCAACGGTTTCAACTACGCCTACACGGCGGCCGGTGCCTGCAACAGCCGGGTGACGTCGATGGCGCTCAACGGCGCCGCGGTGAACCCGGCCACCGCCTACCGCGTCACCGTCAACAGCTTCCTGGCCGACGGTGGTGATGGCTTCGCCGTGCTGGTGCAGGGGGGCCAGCGCCTGGGCGGTGCGGTCGACACCGACGCCTTCGAGGCTTACCTGCTGGCCAACCCGGCTGGCGTGGCGCCGGGCCCGCAAAACCGCATCGTCAAGCAGTAACCCCCTTGATTTCAGGACACCCTCATGAACACCACCTTCACCAAGACCCTGCTCGCCGCCTTGCTGGCCACGCTGGGCAGCACCGCCGCGCAGGCCGCGTCGTTGACGCTGGTCACCGGCAGCGTCGCCGGCTCGCTGGCCGTGCAGGCCAGCGTCAACGACCAGGCGGTCGGCGTCGAGGCCGCCCTCGATGACCTGTCCGGCGCGGGTTACCTGCTGGGTGTGGGCAGTGGCGATGCCAGCCGGGCGCTGTCGCCCGCCGGTGCAGTAACGCACCTGTGGAGCGCCGGCGCGGCGTTGGACACCACCCTCAACTCGGCCTCGGCCGCTTTCCAGATCGGCACGCTCAGCGTGCTGGGCATCGACGCCGCCGGCCGCTTCGACGGCAGCGCCGACGGCACCACGGTGCTGCTGGAAGCCGAACTGGCGATCCTGTCCACCGGTGAGGCCCAGGGCAGCGCAGTGCGGGTGGACGTCAGCGGCGTGGCGGATTCGTTGTTTGCCAGCACCGGCCCTGGCGTCGAGGCACTGCCCACCTTCGACCTGGTGGTGCGCGACGCCGGCAGCCAGATCCTGGGCAGTTGGCAGGGCCTGCCGGCCGGTGGCAACGCCAGCTTCGCCTTCAGCTTCCAGAGCCAGATCGGCCAGGTGCTGTCGTTCAGCCTCAGCCACTACAGCGGCCTGATGGCCGATGGCTTGGCGCTGGGCACGGGTGCCGTCCACACGCTGAGCGCATCGGCCTTGCTCGACGGCCAGATCAGCGTCAGCGCGGTGCCCGAGCCCGAGACCTACGCGCTGTTCCTCGCCGGCCTGGCCGCCATCGGCCTGCTGCACGGCCGCAGTCGCCACGGCCGCTGATCGCACCGCAGCGCACCGCAGACCGCCCACCCGCCACGATCTGGAGATTGCCATGAAGCTGACCTCGATGTTCCGCCGCGCCCTGCTCGGCGCCCTGGCCAGCGGCCTGCTGGCCGCGTCCACCACCACGCTGGCGGCAGGCCCCTACCTGCGCCCCGGCGTGTCGTTCGCTTTGCTCGGCGACACCCCTTACGGCAGCGGTGAGGAAGTGCAGTTCGACCGGGTCATCGACGACATCAACGCCTCGCGCAACGTGCGTCTGGTGGTCCACTCGGGCGACATCAAGGCCGGCAGCGAGCGCTGCGACGACGCGCTGTTCATCAAGCGCTTCAACCAGTACCAGAAGCTCGACGACGCCTTCATCCTGACCCCCGGCGACAACGACTGGACCGATTGCCACCGCGCCAACAACGGCGCCTACCTGCCCACCGAACGGCTGGCCCGCTTCCGCCAGATCTTCTACCCGGTGGCCGGCATGAGCAGCGGCAAGAAGCCGGCGGCGCTGCGCAGCCAGGCCACGATGCCGGGCCACCAGACCTTTGTCGAGAACACGATGTGGTCGTTTGCCGGCGTCACCATGGCCACCGTGCACGTGGTGGGCAGCAACAACAACCTGGCGCCCTGGAGCGGCATCGACCCGGCCGACAGCGTGGCCACGCCGCGGGCCGACCGGGTGGCCGAGTTCCAGGCCCGTGAAGCCGCTGCGCTGGCCTGGGTGGACGCCACCTTCGACCAGGCGGTCGCCCGCGCCAGCGCCGGCGTGGTGATCGCGATCCAGGCCAACCCGCTGTTCGAGCTGGCCAGCAACCACGTCGAGCGCCAAGGCTTCAACGCCTTCCTGGCCAAGCTGGCCGATCGCAGCAAGGCCTTCGGCAAGCCGGTGTTGTTGACGCATGGCGACAGCCATTACTTCCGCCTCGACAAGCCGCTGGTGCTGGCCAAGCTGCCGTCGGGCTCGGCGGCGCTGGAGAACTTCAGCCGGCTGGAGAACTTCGGTTCGCCCAGCGTTCACTGGGTCGAGGTGTTCGTCGACGCCCGTGACCCCAACGTGTTCAGCGTCGTGCCGCACATCGTGCCGGGCAACGTCTACCCGCGCTGAACGCCGCGGCCGGGCAGGGCGCCAGCCCGTCCGGCCCATCACTGAATTGACACGGGCGCTTCACCGTGGCGTCATGGCCAGGGTCGAGCATGGCGGCATGGAAATCACCCAACGCCAGCCCACCGCCCGTGACTTTCACGCCATCGAGGCGGTCGTGCTACTCCCCACGGCCTTGCCGCACGGCACGGTGCCGCAGCGGGCGGTGCCGCCTGCGCAGCTGAGCGTGGGCTGGGCGGTGCACGACGACGAAGTGCGCCAGGCCCAGGCCCTGCGCTGGCGTGTCTTCGCGGGTGAGATGGGCGCACGCCTGTCACCGCTGGCCGGCACGCCGGCCGGGCTGGATGCCGACGCCTTCGACGCCCACTGCGAACACCTGCTGGTGCGCACCGTGCCGACGACCGACAGCGCTTCCCGCGTCGTCGGCACCTACCGGGTGTTGACGCCCAGCGCGGCGCAGCGCGCCGGCGGCCTCTACAGCGACCAGGAGTTCGACCTGTCGAGGCTGGATCCGCTGCGCCCGCGCATCGCCGAGCTGGGCCGGTCCTGCACCGACCCGGCGTTCCGCAACGGCGGCGTCATCCTGATGCTGTGGGCCGCGCTGGCCGACTTCATGGGCCGCAACGGGCTCGACCTCACGGTGGGCTGCGCCAGCGTGACGATGCACGACGGTGGCCACAGCGCCGCCAGCTTGTGGCATCAACTGCGCCAGAGCCACCTCGCCCCGGCGGCACTGGCCGCCGTGCCGCGGCTGCCGCTGCCGGTCGACCAGCTGCGGGGTGACCTGCCAGTCGAGCCGCCTGCGTTGATCAAGGGTTATCTCAAGTGCGGTGGTCAGCTACTGGGCCCGCCGGCCTGGGACCCGGACTTCCAGACCGCCGACCTGCCGATGATGATGAACCTGGCCGACCTGCCGCCCGCCTACCGCCGCCGCTTCATCCGCGCCTGAGGCGGTGGCGCGACCTCTGCCAGGCATCCACGCCGCGCGACCGGCACAGCGCCGCCCATTCCAGCAGGCCGACCAGGCAGGTGGCTGCCAGGCAGGGCCAGGACCGCAGCGCGGGCAGGGCAGGGCGTTGCATCGCGGCCTTGTCGAAGAGTGGCATCCGCCGATGCTGCAACCAGTGCATGACGGCTTGATGGCGGCCCATGCTCGATGAAATCGACGAGATCGCCCGCCTGGCCGAGCAGGCCGGTGCCGCGCTGCACTGCCGCACCGTCTGCAGGGTCGACAGCGGCGGAGAGCGCTATCCGGTGCAGCTGCTGTCGCTGGGCAGCCGATTGCCCGAGCATGCGGCGGTCGGCTTCTTCGGCGGGGTGCACGGGCTGGAGCACATCGGCGCGCAGGTGGTGCTGGCGGGGCTGCGCAGCATCGTCAGCCGGCTGCAGTGGGACGACACGCTGCACCAGCTGCTGGGCCGGCTGCACCTGGTGTTCATGCCGGTGGTCAACCCGGGCGGCATGGCGCGTGGCACCCGGGCCAACCCGCAGGGCGTGGACTTGATGCGCAACGCACCGGTCGACTGTGCGGCCGGTGTGGTGGCGATGGTCGGCGGCCAGCGGCTCAGCCCGGGTCTGCCCTGGTACCGCGGCCCGGCCGGTGCGGCCATGCAGCCCGAGGCCCAGGCGCTGTGCGACGTGGTGACGAGCGAGCTGCTGCCGCACCGCCTGGCCATCAGCCTGGACTGCCACTCGGGCTTCGGCCTGGCCGACCGGCTGTGGTTCCCCTATGCCCACACCGCCCGGCCGATGGCCCATTTGCCCGAACTGGCGGCGTTCGGCCGGCTGATGGATGCCAACCTGCTGCACCACCGTTATGTCTTCGAGCCGCAGAGCCGCCAGTACCTGACCCATGGCGACCTCTGGGACCACCTGCATCTGGCGGCGGTCGCCGGGTCGGACCGCATCTTCCTGCCGCTGACGCTGGAGATGGGCTCCTGGCTGTGGGTCAAGAAGAATCCGCGCCAGCTGTTCACGCGCCACGGCATCTTCAACCCGCTGATCGCGCACCGCCAGCAGCGGGTGCTGCGCCGCCACCTGGCCTTGCTCGATTTCGTCATGCGTGCGGCCGTCAGCCACCGCCATTGGCTGCCCGCTGCCGACCAACGCGAGGCGATGCGCGAGCAGGCGCTGGACCGCTGGTACCGTGGTGGACCCTGAGCGCGCAGGCTTGTTCCATGACCGTGTTCGACCGTCCCGATGCGCCTGACCCCGCCGCACTGAGCTTGAAGCGTGCGGCCGTCAGCACCTGGGTGCTGCTGCGCGGCCTGACTCGCGAACAAGCCCACTGGGGCCGCTTCCCGGCCGAGCTGGCGGCGGCGCTGCCGGGCGCGCGCATCGTGGGTGTCGATCTGCCAGGCGCCGGCGTGCTGCATGACCAGGCCTGCCCCTGGCGGGTCGAGGCCATGGTCGACGCCTGCCAACGGCAGCTGGCCGGGCAGGGCGTGCTGCCGCCCTACCACTTGCTGGGCTTGTCGCTGGGCGGCATGGTGGCCGCCGCCTGGGGCCGGGCCTGCCCGTCGGACATCACCAGCCTGGTGTTGGTCAACTCCAGCCTGCGGCCCTACAGCCCGCCGCAGCAGCGCTTGCGGCTGGCGCGCCTGCCCGCCATGTTGTGGCTGCTGGCCACCGGCGACGGCCTGGCGATCGAGCGCGCCGTGCTGCAGCTGACCAGCCGGCACCCCGAGCGCCACGGCCAGGCGCCGGCCGACTGGCTGGCCATCCGCCAGGCCCGACCGGTGCGCAGCGCCAACATGATCCGCCAGCTGCTGGCCGCCACCCGCTACCGCTGGACGGGCCCGCCGCCCGCCATGCCGGTGCTGGTGCTGCGCAGCGCGCGCGATGGCCTGGTCGACCCGGCCTGCTCGGCGGGCATCGCCCGGGCCTGGCAGGCCAGCTGGCGGACCCACCCCGACGCCGGCCACGACCTGGCGCTGGACGACGGGCCCTGGCTGGCCGCGCAGGTGGCGGCGTGGGTCGAGCCGGTGGCCCGTTGATCAGCGGCGCGTCGCCTCGAACCAGGCGGGCGCCGGCAGGCCGGGGCCGCCGTCCGGCGTCACCGGTGCATGCGCTGCCGGGGCGGCCAGCGGCACCGCCGCACGGTCACGCTGCGCCGACCAGTCGGCGATCTCGAGCCGGCCGTCGTGGTGTTCGACCAGCGCGGTCAGGCTCTCGACCCAGTCACCGTCGTTGCAGTACAGCACGCCGTCGATCTCGCGCATCTCGGCATGGTGGATGTGGCCGCACACGACCCCCTGCAGGCCGCGCTTGCGGGCCTCGCGGGCAACGGCCACCTCGAAGTCGCTGACATAGCTGACCGCGCGCTTGACCTTGAGCTTCAGGTACTTCGACAGGCTCCAGTAGGGCAGGCCCAGGCGGGCGCGGGCGCGGTTGAACCAGCGGTTGAGCTTGAGCGTGAACTCGTAGGCCGAGTCGCCGACATAGGCCAGCCACTTGGCGCACTGGATCACGCCGTCGAACAGGTCACCGTGCGTCACCCACAAGCGGCGGCCGTCGGCGGTGGTGTGCACCGCCTCGCTGACCACGTCGACGCCGCCGAAGTTGTGCTCCACGTAGCGCCGCGCAAACTCGTCGTGGTTGCCCGGCACGAAGACCACCCTCGTGCCCTTGCGCGCCTTGCGCAGGATCTTCTGCACCACGTCGTTGTGTGACTGCGGCCAGTACCAGTTTCTACGCAGTTGCCAGCCGTCGATGATGTCGCCGACCAGGTAGAGAGTCTCGCACTCGACCCGCCGCAAGAAATCGAGCAGCGCCTTCGCCTGGCAGCCCGCGGTGCCGAGGTGGATGTCAGAGATCCAGACCGTGCGGTAGTGCAGCGGCCCGTCGTCGTCATCACTGCAGGAGGCCGCAGCGGCGGTCGCGGCTGCGCAGGCTGTCGGGGTCCGGTCGCTGGGGTCCATCGCCCTTCATGTTGGGGCTGCGGCGTGACAGCGCAGGGTCAACCGGGTGACAGCGCGGTGAACGGCCGCGTCGCAGCGGCCGGGTGGGGCAGGACGGCCCGCATCAGCGCCTCGACCTGGGCCACCACGCCCTGCCAGGGCTGGGCCAGCGCCGTTTGACGAGCTGCGCGGCCCAACGCCGCGCCGCGGTCGGCCTGCTGCGCCAGCCAGCAGGCCTGGGCCACGAAGGCCTTGCTGTCGTGCAGCGGCACCACCAGGCCGTTCTCGCCATGGCGGATCAGCCGGTGGGCGGCGGCATAGTCAAAGGCCAGCACCGGCAGGCCGCTGGCCATCGCTTCGGGCGTCACGTTGCCGAAGGTCTCGGTCACACTGGGAAAGACGAAGGCATCGGCCGACGCGTAGTGCGCGGCCAGGTCGTCGCCCGACCGGTTGCCCGCCAACACCGCACCGGGGCAACGGGCCTGCAGCGCGGCGCGCAGCGGCCCATCGCCGACCAGCAGCAAGCGGCTGTCGGGCTGGCAGGCCCGCATCGCCTCGAACGCGCGCAGCAGCAAGTCGAGGTTCTTCTCCGGCGCCAGCCGGCCGACGCAGGCCACCACCCGGGTCTGCGGGCCGGCGCCCCAGCTGGCGCGCAGCGCGTCGCTGCGGCGATCGGGCGTGAACTGCAGCGTGTCGACGCCGCGCGCGACCACGGCCACGTTCTGCAGGCCATCGTCGACCAGCGACTGGCGCAGCGCCTCGGTGGGCACCATGGTGCAGTGGGTGCGGTTATGGAAGCTGCGCAGGTAGGCCATGATCGGCCGGTGCAGCCAGCCGATGCCGTAATGCCGGCTGTAGGCGTGGAAGTTGGTGCGAAAGTCCGACGTCACCGGCAGGCCGAGCTGCACTGCGGCCTGCAGTGCCGACCAGCCCAGCGGTCCCTCGGTGGCGATGTGCACCAGGTCCGGCCGCTGCCAGGTCCAGCGCCGCAGCAGCGCGCGGCCGGCCGGCAAGCCCATCTTCAGCTGCGGGTAGCGCGGGATCGGCAAGCCGGGCAGCAGCAGCTCGTGAAACGGATCGGTAGCGGTTGCCGTCACGCCGGTTTCATGCGCCTGCTGGCGCGGCCGCACCAGTTGCAGCTGGTGGCCGCGTGCGCGCAGGCCGTCGACCAGGCGGGCCACCGTCATCGCCACGCCGTTGACCTCGGGCGGGTAGGTCTCGGTCACCAGCGCCAGCCGCAGTGGCCGGGGCGCGGCGTGCTCGCCGAGCGCGAAGGCAGGGGCCGGACGCTCACGTTCAAGGGTAGGCTGCATGGTGGCCGATGCTGGCAGCCTCGCGCAACAGTTTGATGACGAGCGCTGGCGCCTGCCATCGAAGCGCCATCGAACCGTCACCATCGCTTCATGCCGCAGCGACACCATGTGTCGGCGGTTCGCGGCGGGGCACAGCCCAGTCCGCAGTCCAGCCGACAACCCGCAGCCCAACCCACCCCTGTCGACGAGGACGCCACTTTGACCACCTTCTCCGAAGCCCTGCGCGTGCAGCGCTGGGACGACCACCGCTACTACCACCACAGCCGCATCAACCAGGCGCTGCACCTGTTGTCGGCGCTGAGCTTCGTGGTCGCCTATGGCATGCTGCTGGTCGACCCGCCAGTTGCCGCGCTGATCGCCTGGCTGATCTCGATGACCAGCCGCCAGAGCGGCCACTTCTTCTTCGAGCCGCAGGGCTACGACCATGTCAACCAGGCCAGCCACGCGCACAAGGAAGACATCAAGGTCGGCTACAACCTGCAGCGCAAGATCGTGCTGCTGGCCTTGTGGGCGGCGGCGCCGCTGGCGCTGTTGGCCCAGCCCGGCCTGTGGGGCACATTGACGCCGCACGCCGATGCCGCGGGCTACCTGCGCAACGTCGGCTGGGTCTGGCTGTGGCTGGGCGTGGGCGGGCTGGTGTTCCGCACCGTGCACCTGTTCTTCCTGCGCGGCCTGCAGACCGGCCTGGTCTGGGCCAGCAAGATCCTGACCGACCCGTTCCACGACATCTGGCTCTACCACCGCGCGCCGCTTTACCTGCTGCGTGGCGAGCTGATCGACCCGATGCACCACGCCGCTGCCCGCTCGGTCGGCAGCGCCCCGCGCGCCTGATCACCGGTGCCCGTCGCCACCCTGCGCCGCAGCAGCCGGCGGCGCGGGCTTCGATCAGAACCGATGCGCCAGCATCTCCCGCAGGATGCCGCGCTTGATCGACCGGTCGGTCAGCGTGGTGTCGTGCCACCACCAGCCGTCGGATTGCATTTCCTGCGCCGCGGCGACGAAGCGGCTGAGCACTGCGGCGAAGTCGGCGTCGCCGTAGTTCAGGCTGAACACCAGCCGGCCGGTGCCGACCCAGCTCAGCGCCAGGCCATGGGCGCGCAGGTAGAACTGCAGCATCCAGTTGTAGCGCGACGGCCGGGTGTAGAACACCGTCCACACCGAGTGCAGGTTGGCCACCTGCACCGGCAGATCGGCTGCTTCCAGGCGGTGGTTCAGCAGCGCGGCGCGTTCGTTCCAACGCGCGTCGCCGCCACGGTAGAGGGCCTGCAGCTCGGGGCTGTCGAGCTTTTCAAGAAACACCTGCATCGCCGCCATCACATAGGGGTGGGCGTTGAAGGTGCCGCGGGCAAAGCAGATGTCGGCCGGGCGGGCCTCGCGGTAGCGCTTCATCAAGTCCTTGCGGCCGCAGACCACGCCCACCGGCAGGCCGCCGCCGAGTGTCTTGCCGTAGGTCACCATGTCGGCGCGCACGCCGAAGTAGTCCTGCGCGCCGCCGGGTGCCAGCCGAAAGCCCATGAACACCTCGTCGAAGATCAGCACGATGCCGCGCTCGGTACACACCTGGCGCAACTGCTGCAGCCAGGCGGTGTAGGCGACGCGGTCGAAGTGCGCACGCCGGCCGCTGTCTACCAGCGACGAATCACCCGGCGCGCCCTTGTTGGGGTGCAGCGCCTGCAACGGGTTGACGAGCACGCAGGCGATGTCGCGCCGGGTGCGCAAGACGTGCAGGGTGTCGCGGTCCATTTCCTTCAGGGTGTAGGTCTCGCGCGGCTTGACCGGGTTGCCGGGGCCGGGCTGCACGTCTTCCCACCAGCCGTGGTAAGCGCCGCAGAAGCGCACCAGGTGCGTGCGGCGCGTGTGGTAGCGCGCCAGCCGCACGGCCTGCATCACCGCCTCGGTGCCGCTCATGTGGAACGACACCTCGTCCAGGCCCGAGATCTCGCGAAGTCGGGCGATGTTGTCGGCCACGCAGGGGTGGTAGCTGCCCAGCACCGGGCCCAGTGCCTGCGCGCGGGCGCTGCCTTCGGCGATGCACTGCTTGTAGAAGTCCTGGCCGAAGACGTTGACGCCGTACGAGCCGGTGAGGTCGTAGAAGACATTGCCGTCCAGGTCGGTCAGCGTGACGCCGGCCGACTCACGCACGAAGCTGGCCACCTTGAGCTGCTCGCGCAGGTAGGGGCTGAACTGGAACGGCACGCGGTAGGCGCCGGTGAACTGCAGATCCGACAGCCCCTGGGCGGCCTGCGTGCTCATCGCCAGCGATCGCGGGTAGCGCCGCGCAAACAGCGCCGACAGCCGGGCCAGCCCGGCGCGGCGGCGCGACACCGCCTCGGCTGGCGCCTTGTCGGCGTTGAAGAAGCGCTGGGCGTCGTAGGCATAGCCGGGCAGCTGCCTGACCACCCGCTGGGCCATGCGCGAGTGGCCGGTCAGCGACGGGTGCTTGGCGATCGACAGCTCCAGCCGGCGCTTGGCCGCCTTGGTGGCGACCAGGGTGGCCAGCAGCGCGGCCAGAGCCAGGCCCGTGAGGGCGAAGTTTTCAATCATCCGGCGGCTCCAAGAGGTTGCCGCCGTTCTAGCAAACCGCTTTGACAAGCTCATGAAAATCCGCCACCTGAGAGACCGCCTGCTACAGCAGGAAGACCTGAACTTCCTGTTGACCAACCGAGTGCCACGCATCGCGCTGACCCGCTTCATGGGCTGGTTCAGCCAGGTCCGCCAGCCGCTGGTGCGCACGCTGTCGATCAAGGCCTGGCAATTGTTCGCCGAGCTCGATTTGACCGACGCCAAGCAGCAACGCTTCGACAGCCTGCACGACTGCTTCATCCGCGCGCTGAAACCCGGCGCCCGGCCGGTCGACCCTGACCCGGACATACTGGCCAGCCCGTGCGACGCGATTGTCGGCGCCTGCGGAGCGGTCGACGGGCTTACGGTGTTCCAGGCCAAGGGCTTTCCGTACACCCTGCCCGATTTGTTCGGCGCCGACCCGCAGGCCTTTGCGCCCTACCGCGATGGTTGTTACGTCACGCTGCGGCTCACGTCCAGCATGTACCACCGCTTCCATGCGCCGCATGACTTGCAGGTGCGGCATGTCACCCACCATGCCGGCGACACCTGGAACGTCAACCCGATCGCCTTGAAGCGGGTGGAGAAGCTGTTCTGCAAGAACGAGCGCGCGGTGGTACACACCCGGCTGGTCCGCGGTGAGCACCCGATCGCGCTGGTTCCGGTGGCCGCCATCCTGGTGGCCAGCCTGCGCCTGCACTGGCTCAGCACCTTGCTGGGCGTGGACTACCGCGGCCCCTCGGAGCTGCCCTGCGATGCGCACCTCGGCAAGGGCCAGGAGATGGGCTGGTTCCAGCACGGCTCGACGATCATCGTGTTTGCGCCAGGCGGCTTCGAACTGGCCGCCGGGGTGACATCGGGTGCAACGATGCGCATGGGACAGGCGTTGATGCACCTGCCGCCGGCCCGAATCCGTTGCTAGCCCTTCGCGTGCGATTGGCCTTCTTGCTCGGCGGCGCGCAGTTGCTCGGCTTCCTCGGCGTTGGCCGGCGCGGCGTTTTCGGCGGCGGGCTGCACCTTGCCGGCGTCGATGAACTGTTCCACCGACTCACGGTGGCGGCGTGCAGCGGCGTAGTTGCCCTCGCCTTGCAGCGCGGGGTCGTCGGCTTGGGTATCCGGCTGGGCAGCGGATGCGGCGGGTGCGGCCGATGCGGCCGATGCGGGCGTGCCGGGGTTGGCGGGCTGGTTCATCGCGGGTCCTTTCAAGGTGTCGAGGTGGAAAGTTCAGAGGGGCACGCGGCGCGCCCGCTCGCTCTCGTGTGCGGGCGTCGGGGCCGCGGCTGGGTTGGACCGGGGTGCTGGCGGCCCGGCCTGGCGACCGCGCAGCTGAACGCGCCGCGGCACCGCGCGGCTGCTCGACTTGCCGCAGCATTTACCGACGTTGACCGCAACCCGCCGCGCCGGCCCGGCCCGCTGGCAGCGCCGCACGGCGCCGCACGGGCACGCCGACTGCCACGGCCAGGTTGGCCGCCGCTTCTAGGCGGCTCGCCCCCCACCGCTTTGCAAGGAGATTTTCATGCGCAATGACGACACCGTCGACATCCTGAACGACCTGATCGAGACCTCGAAGGACGGCGAATACGGCTTTCGCACCTCAGCTGAATACCTGAAGGCCGTCGACATCCGCACGCTGTTCGAGCGCCGCGCCGACGAGTGCCGCCAGGCCGCCGCCGAGTTGCAGACGATGGTGCAGCAGTACGGCGGCAGCCCCGAGGACAGCGGCAGCGCCACCGCTGCGATGCACCGCGGCTGGGTGGCAGTGAAGGGCACGCTGTCCGGCTACAGCGACAAGGCCATCCTCGAGGAGACTGAACGCGGCGAGGACGTGGCGCTGGAAAGCTACCGCAAGGCGCTGGCCGAAAACCTGCCAGCCGACGTGCGCAGCGTGGTGGAACGCCAGTACGAGGGCGTCAAACGCAACCACAGCGAGGTGCGTCAGCTGCGTGACCGGGCCCGCGCGGCCAGCACCTGACGGGCCCCCAGGCCGGCCTGGGGCGGCTGGCCTGCACCCACGGCAGCGGGCCGTCGTCTGCCGGCCGGTCTGCCTCCTGCCTGCCTGCCTGCCGGCCTGTCCGGCCTGTCCGGCCACCGCCGTGCTGGTCGGCTAGCGCGCCCGCGCCAGCAGGTCGGCCAGCAGGCCCAGGTCGACCGGCTTGACCAGGTGGTGGTCGAAGCCGGCCTCGCGGGTGCGCTGGCGGTCTTGTGGCTGGCCCCGACCAGTCAGCGCGATCAACAGCATCGCAGCGCCCCAGGGCTGGGCGCGGATGCGCCGGCAGGTCTCCAGACCGTCATGCACCGGCATGCCCAGGTCGAGCAAGGCCACGTCGGGGCGGTGCCGTTCGGCCAGCGCCAGGGCTTGTGCACCGTCGAAAGCCAGGTACACCTCATGCCCCAGTGCCTGCAGCAGTTGCGCCAGGCTCTCGGCCGCATCGCACAGGTCGTCGGCCACCAGCACCCGGCAGGGCGCGGGACCGGGCACGGCGGGCCGAGGCGACGTCGCCAACCCGGCCCCTGCGTCGCTGGCGCTGAGCGGCAGCGGCCGCGCCTGCAGCGTGTCGGCCGACGCTGCCGGGGCGGCAGCCGGGGGCACGGCCGATTCCGGCGCCGGCATCGGCAGGCGCACGGTGAAGGTGCTGCCCTGGCCCGGCCCGGCGCTGCGGGCGCGCAGTGTGCCGCCATGCATCACCACCAGGCCGCGTGCCAGCGACAGGCCGATGCCCAGACCGCCGTGGGCTCGGTCAGACGTCTCGTTCACCTGGCTGAACATCTCGAAGATATGGGGCAGGTGTTCGGCCGCGATGCCGATGCCGCTGTCGCTGACGTTGATCTCCAGCAGCGCGCCGTGTTGCGCGGCCAGCACCACGATGCGCCCGCCCGGCGGTGTGTATTTGGCGGCATTGACGAGCAGGTTGGACAGCACCTGGGCCAGCCGCGTCATGTCACCGTCGATCAACACCGGCTCCACCGGCAATGCCAGCGTGAGCTGGTGGCCGGCGTTGTCGAGCAGCGGCTGCGCCAGCTCGACCGCCCGATCGATCGCATGGGCGATGTCCAGCCGCTCGCGGCGCAGCTTGAACGGCCGGCGCACCATGCGCGAGACATCGAGCAGGTCTTCCAGCAGCCGGGTCATCTGTGCCACCTGGCGTTCCATCACCTCGCAGCACCAGTCGCGCTGGGCGGTGTCGATCCCGGGCATGCGCAGCAGGCCCAGCGCGTGGCGGATCGGCGCCAGCGGGTTGCGCAGCTCGTGCGCCAGCACGGCGATGAAGTCGTCCTTGCGGCGGTCGGCCTCCAGCAGCGCCAATTCGGCCCGCTTGCGCGCGGTGATGTCCATCGCCACGCCGTAGTGGCGCAGCGGCGTGTCGTCGGCGCCGTATTCGGTCTGGCCGTGGTGGTCGATCCACACCAGCCGGCCATCGGGGTGCAGCACCCGGAATTCATGCGCGATCGGCAGATGCTGCGTGATCGCCTGCTGCCTCAGGCGCAGGAACTCGGCGCGGTCGTCGGGATGCACCAGCGCGGCCACGCTGCGGCTGGTGGGCAGGAACTGCTGGGCATCGACGCCGAACACCCGGTAGGTCTGCTCGGACCACCACAGCACGCCGCGCACCAGGTCGAAGTCGAACACGCCCATGCGGCCCGACTTCAGCACCAAGGCCAGGCGTTCACGCTCGATGCGCAGCCCTTCCTCGGCCAGCTTGCGGTCGGTGATGTCGGCGACGATGCTGACCAGCAGGTGCGCCCGGCCGTCGGGCAGCCGCGTCAGCACCTGGCCCCGGCCCGACAGCCACAGCAGGCGGCCGTCGGGGTGCAGCACCCGGTAGTCGGAGGTGAACGATTCCTGCTGATCGGCCAGCGCATGGAAGCGGTCCACCAAGTGGCGGTCGTCGGGATGCAGCGCGCGGTGGTACTCGTCGTCGTCGCCGCCGACCCGGCCGCGCCCGTCGGTCAACTGCAGCCCGAACAGCGCCATGCCCTCGGGTGACCACTGCCGGGTGCGCGTCACGAAGTCGGTCTGCCAGGATCCCAGCCGGCCCGCGGCCAGCGCGGCGCGGTAGCCGGCCGTGCTGTCGTGCGCCGGCGTCAGCGGGGCGCCCGCTGGTGGCGTTGAATCGGGCCCATCGGCGGCGGCACCGGCATCGGCCTCGGCATCGTGCATTTGTCTGACCAGGCCGGTGGCGGGTAGCGGCGGGGCCGTCATGATAAGTCGCCCTGCCAGGCGCAGGACGCGCTGGCCTGCGAGCCTGGCAGGAGCCCGAAACGAGCCCCGGGCGACAGGACCCGGCTGCGACACCGGCCCGCCGCGTCGTCGCCATGTACCCCAGGCGGGCGCCGGATGCACTGGCGCCGGCCGTCCCTGTCGGGTGGCCTCGAACAGCGGGCCTGGCGCCCCGCTGTTGCCACGATTGCAGCCCCGTGGTTGACGCAAGCTGGTGTTTTGATCTGCGCGCGCATTGCCGCCCCCCTGCCATGACCCCCGAACTTGCGGGCAAGCGCCTGTACATCGTCGACCTCGCGCAGCGCCAATTGGCGATGGAAAGCGGCCGCACCGCGATGCATGCGCTGACCTACCGGGTGGTGGCCAGGCAGCTGCGCCAGGCGGCGGCCGGCCTGCCCGAGCCGATGCTACGCCAGATGGTTGTCGCGCTGGGCGCCGACCGCATGGCGCTGCTCGACGAGATGCTGCAGGCGCGCCACTTCGACCAGCACGGCTGGCTGCGCGGCACGCCTGCCGCCCCTTGCCGGGCGGTGTGGCTGGCGCTGTGGGCACGACTGCGGCCGCCGCAGCGCGGCTGAAGTTTGCAACCCCCCTGAACCTGGCGCTGCCGGCGCCAGCCGATCAACCGCGTTTTTCGGCCTGCTGACGCCGCGCCCGGTGGCGCTTGCGGATGTCTCGCACCAGGCCGACGGTGGTCATCAGCGCCAAGGCGCTGCCCATGGCCAGCGGCAGCATCGAGCCGCTGCTCTCCGACAGGCTGGCCCCGGCGACGACCGCGCAAAGCCCCAGGGCATGGACGCGGAAAGCTTTGCTGTGCAGGACGGTCATCGTGGGGGGCGCGCGGCGGGTTCGGTGGATTGGGATTGCGGCGATCGGGTCCGCAACCGCCAGTGTGTGCCGCTCACCCGGCCCCAAGCCCGTCAACAGCGGCGTGAAAACCGGCTTGTTGTGCCCGAGGTCTTGACGGCGCTTCAAGTCGGCTGCGCAAAAGCCGAAGAAGCCGACATGCATCGGCCCTGTCTGCAAGTCCATCACCTGCCCGAAGACCACCGCGGCGGGCGCAACCACCGCTTCATGGAGTCGGCCGACATCGGCAGCGCGTTCCGCGAGACCTTCGTCGCGTTGCGCACCAACCTGCGCCGCGGCCTGCAGACCCCCGGTCAGTTCTACGCGCTGACGATGGACGCTTGCATCCCCGGCGATCTGGTCGACACCACCTGGCTGCCTGCCGCTGCCTACGGCCTGCCGTGCGAGTACGACGTCGCTGCCGGTGCCGACCCCGACCACCCTGACCACCCCGGCCACCCTGACCACCCGCCCGCCGCGGACCGGCCCGCGGTCGCCCGCCAGCGCCACGCCCTGCTGCGCCGGTGGCTGGCCCGCCCCGGTGCGCCGCCGCTGCTGGTCTGGGTCGGTGAATTGGTGGCAGCCGACGGCCAGCGGGTGGTGCGGGTGGAGGTCGCATCGGCCGATGGCTTGTTCGCCACCGAACACCGGGTGGGCCCGGGCCGCGGCTGGCGCCGGCGTGAGCTTCTGCGGGTGCCCCACCGCCGCTGCACCGGCGATGCCCTGATCTGATCCCGGGCACAGTGTTTGCCCTGTTCAGGGCCTGGGTTGCCATGACGGGCGCTGCCGTCGTCACGAGGTGAGGCCGATCGCGGACGCCTGCCAGTCAACCAGCCGCTTCGCGGTGACCCGCCGCCACCGGCCCCGCGCCGCCATGCCAACTTCCATCCGTGCCCGCCTGCTGTTGTTGATGATGACGGTGCTGTTGCCCGCCATCGGCGCCGCGCTGTTCGTCGTGGCGCGCACCTTCCAGGGCGAGCAGGATGCGGTGCAGCGCGGCCTGCACGACAGCGCGCGGGCGGTGGCCCAGGTGATCGACCGCGAGCTGGCCCGCCGGGCCGACATCGCCCGTGCGATGACCACCTCGCCCTTGTTGAGCAGCCTGGCCGACGACGGCAGCCCCGATCCGCTGGTCTTCCACGCCTGGGCCTTGCGCGTGGCCCAGGACCTGGGTGGTTGGGTCGAGCTGCATTCGGCCAGCCAGGTGCTGGTCGACACCCGGCTACCGGCGGGCAGCCCGCCGCGTCCGCACGCGGGTGGCGGCCAGGTGTTGTCACAGGTGCCGGTGGTGCGGCCGCTGCAACCTGAACGCCCCGGCGGCAGGTTGCGGGCGCAGGTGGTGCAGCCGCTGGCGCGCGAGGGCGGCAACCTGCTGAACCTGGTCATCGCGGTGCCGCCCGAGGTGCTGCAGCGGGTGATCGACCACCAGCAAATGCCGGCCGGCTGGGTGGGCGCGGTGATCGACAACGGCCAGCAGGTGGTGGCGCGCCACCCCGGCGGCCTGGCCTATGCCGGCCGCGAAGTCACTGCCGACATGCGCGATCGGCTGCTGCGCGACAGCGAAGGCGCCTTCACCTCGGTCACCCTGGACGGCGCGCCCGTGCTGGGGTTTTTCAGCAAGACGCCCCAAGGCTGGGCTTACCTGGCAGCCGCGCCGCGCAACACGCTGATCGGCCCGCTGCCCGCCGCGGTGGTGCAGGTGGTGCTGGGCGCGTTGTTGCTGCTGGCCGCCGCCGCGCTGGCCGCGCGGTGGGTGGGGCGCGGCATCGCCCGGGAGGCTGAACTGCTGAAGGAGGCCGCGCTGACGCTGCAGGCCGGTGGCCCGGTTGTGGTGCACCGCACCGGGATCGCCGAATTCGACGCGGTGGGCCTCACGCTGGCGGGCGCGGGCCAGGCGCTGGGCCGGGCGCGCCAGAACCTGGAACGCCAGGTCGCCGACGCGGTGGCCCGCACCCGGGTGGCCGAGCAGCGGGCGTCGCAGGGCCAGCGCATCGCCGCACTCGGCCGGCTGACCGGCGGGGTGGCGCATGATTTCAACAACCTGCTGGGTGTCATCAGCAACAGCGCGCACCTGATCGACCACCTGGCGTCGCACAACCCCGCGCTGCAGATGCCGTTGGCTGCCACGCTGCGGGCCGTCGAGATGGGCAGCCACCTGTCGCAGCAACTGCTGCGATTTGGTGGCCGCCAGGCGGTGAGCCCGCGCCTGGTCGACCTGGCCGGCTTCCTGCCTGAAATACAGGAGCTGCTGCAGATGGTGGTGCGCAGGCAGATCCCGGTCCGCATCGACGTGCAGCCGGGCACGGCCCCGGTGATGGTCGACGTCGGCGAGCTCGAGCTGGCCCTGATCAACCTGGCACTGAATGCGCGCGACGCAATGCCCAACGGCGGCCAGTGGTCGGTGCAGGCGCGCAATGCCACGCCCGACGAGGCCGACGGTCTGTCGCCCGGCCGCCATGTGCTGGTGGCCGTCACCGACAACGGCGTGGGCGTGGACGAGTCGGTCGCCGCGCAGGTGTTCGAGCCCTTCTTCACCACCAAGGGCGTGGGCGAGGGCACCGGGCTGGGCCTGAGCCAGGTGCACGGCTTCTGCGTGCAGGCCGGCGGCACCGCGCGGATGGCCAGCACGCCGGGGCTGGGCAGCACCATCACGCTGCTGTTGCCGGCCTGCGAGCCGGCCCTTGCACCGCCACCGGAGGCGCCGCCTGCGGCCGAGCCGACGCGCATGGCGGCCACCGCGCTGGCGGGCACGGCCGTGCTGCTGGTCGAGGACAACGACGACTTGGCCAGGGTGACGGTGATGCTGCTGCAGTCCTACGGCTGCCAGGTGCGGCACGCGCGCAATGTGGACGACGCATTGGCCCAGTACGAGGCTGACAGCCGGGTGCAACTGGTGCTCAGCGACGTCGTCATGCCCGGCACGCGAGACGGGGTCGAGCTGGCGCGTGAGCTGCGGCGGCGCCAGCCCGCATTGCCGGTGGTGCTGCTCAGCGGCTACAGCGCTGCGCTGGCCGGGGTGTCCGACTTTCCGATTTTGCGCAAACCGGTGGCGGCCGACGCGCTGGTGCGCGCGCTGGTGGCTGAACTGCAGCGCCACGCGCCTGCGCTCGTCAGCGGCAGCACCTGAGCGCGCGTGAAGGCCGGCGGCGCGATCATGCCTGGGCAATGCTGCGAAACTTTGCCCGTGACCTCTCTACAGCGCAGACCGACCCTGCGCAGCGCCTGAAATCGCAGGGCCTGGCGCCTGAAGTCGAAGGCGCCCCGCGGACCGCCGCACAGACCCATGCGCTGGCACGCCGCCCCCACGGGACTGGGCACGTCGCTTGCCCAAAACAACCGACGTCGATCCGACGTGCGGCTGGAGCGACCGATGAACACTTCCCTTGCAGCAGGCCCCCGGTCTTCGCCTGTCGACCCGACAGACAGCCGCCTGCTGGGGGCGTTGCCCGCGGCAGACCTGCTGCGCTGGCTGCCTTACCTGGAACCCGTCAGCCTGCCCGCAGGCACCTTGCTGCCGCGTGGACGCCAGGGCCCCGGCCATGTGTACTTTCCGACCACCGCCAGCATCTCGGTCATGCACACCACCTACGAGGGCGACTCGCTGGAGATCGTGGCCATCGGCAATGAGGGCATGGTGGGGCTTCAGGCCATCATGGGGCGTGGGTCGGCGCTCGATTCGGCGGAAGTCCGGGTGGGCGGTCATGCCTACCGCGTCAGGAAAGACTGGCTGCACAGCGAGTTTCACCACTGCACAGTCGTGATGGGGTTGTTGCTGCGATACACCCAGACGCTGATGACGCACACGGCGCAATCGGCCGTCTGCAACACCCACCATTCGCTCGAGCAGCGGCTGTGTCGTTGCCTGCTGGGCACCCTCGACCGCTGCCGTGATGCGTCGATGGCTCTCACCCACGAGTGCTTGTCGACCATGCTGGGCGTACGCCGGGAAGGCGTGACCGGTGTGGCGGGGAAGCTGCAGCGAGCCGGTGAAATTGATTACCGCCGTGGCCGCATGACGGTGGTCAACCGTCCCGCCCTGGAAGCCCGCAGTTGCGAGTGCTACCGCGTCGTGAAGGCCGAGTACGACCATCTGCTGCCCGCATCGGCGCCCGTCGAGCACCGGGCGCCCTGGAAGACCGTGCTGCCGCCGACCACGCCGACACCCTGGGCCCATCTGGCGCATCCGGCACATCTGGCGCATCCGCCACATCCGGCACATCCGGCACACCCGGCACACCTGGGCGCGCAGCACCGCGTGCACGCCGACGCGGCCGTCATGGCCCGCTGAGCCACGGTGGTGCTGCCGTTGCCGGCGTCGTCGACGCGGGTGTCGCTGTTGCCCTGACGGTTCGCCGGGCATGCCCGGCCGCTGGCAGGGTGGGGCTTCCGCCGTCTTCAGCCGCTAAAAAAACTGGGGCGTCTCCCGGTCGCTGCCGTTCGCTGCAAGACAATCAACGCGCATGGCAGTTCGCGGCAGCAGGTTTCGGCCGGCGGGTCAAGAAACGCGGTGGGGCGCACAAGCGTGCCGATCCATGAGAAGGATGAGGGCCCACGTGGTTGCAGGAAACGGAAACAGGCCGTGAACGATGCCGACCGCCGGCGCCTGGAACAGCGCGTGCTCGTTCTGGCGCCTCCCGCCAGTGATGCCGAGCCGACCCACGCGATCCTCGCCCGCGCCGGCATCGCGTGCCTCGCCAGCGTCGATGTGGCCCAGGTGTGCCAGATGCTGACCGCCGGTGCCGGCGCGCTGTTGATCGTCGAAGAAGCGGTGCACGGCGGAAACGGCTGTCTGGCTGAATGGCTCGGCCGGCAACCGCCCTGGTCCGACCTGCCGGTGCTGATCCTGGCCCGTGCCGGGGCCGATTCCGCCGCCGTGGCACAGGCGATGGACGAGCTCGGCAACATCACGGTGCTGGAGCGGCCGGCCCGGGGTGCCGCCCTGGTCAGCGCCGTCCGCGCCGCCCTGCGGGCACGGCAGCGGCAATACCAGTTTCGCGATCAGCTGGTTCAGCGTGAGAGGGTGGCCGGGCAACTGGACAGGAGCGAGAGGCTGTTTTTCACACTGGCGTGCGCTGCCCCGGTGGGCATCTTCCGCGCGGGCGCCGACGGCACTCTCATCTTCGTCAACCAGGTCTGGCAGGAGATCTTCGGCCTGTCGGCAAAGGCCGCTCAGAATCAGGGTTGGGCTGTCGCGCTGCACGCCGACGACCGCGCCACGGTCCTCGAACAGTGGAACCGCGCTGCGCGCAACCAAGAATTGTTCGACGCCGAATACCGCATCGTCCGTCCGTCGGGCGGCGTCAGGTGGGTCATCAGCCGGGCCGTCCCGCAAATCGAAGGGTCCGAGGTCACCGGGTATGTCGGGAGCATCACCGACATCACTGCCCGCAAGCAGGCTGAGGCGGAACAGGAAAGTACGCGTAGCACCCTCAGCACCGTCATCGAGCAGTGTCCGTTCGGCATCTACACCGTCGACGAGGAATTTCGCA
Organism: Burkholderiales bacterium; assembly: GCA_038211805.1. Classification (GTDB taxonomy): domain Bacteria; phylum Pseudomonadota; class Gammaproteobacteria; order Burkholderiales; family Burkholderiaceae_C; genus Pseudaquabacterium. The sequence goes on from JBBQVF010000013.1 coordinate 45,041, forward strand.
TCTTGAGCGTGAACGCCCAGTCACAAGACACGGCGTTCGTCAACGTGCGACCACTCGTCGGGCGTCCACTCGACGAGGTGTTGCGAATCCTCTGGCCGGAGCCGGTCGTTGCGGACCTGATGAATATCTTCCGGCACACACTTGCCACAGGCGAGACCTATTCCTCGACGGACTTCTTGGAGTCCCGTGCCGATTCCGGCCGAACCGAAAGCTACGAGTGGCAAGTTCACCGCATCGTCCTATCGTCCGGACGACAGGGGGCGGTGTGTTACTACTTCGATGCCACCCGGTTGCGTCAGTCCGAGGCCGAGGTGCGAGGTGGCGTGCAACGGATGCGGCTGGCCACGGATGCGACCGGTGTCGGGATCTGGCAGTGGAACGTCGTCACCGGCAAGATGTATTGGGATGCCCAGATGTTCGGCATCTACGGTATCTCGCCGACCCCGAACGGGTTTGTTCGGTACGACACCTGGAGTGGGGCCGTGTTGCCGGAGGACTTGGCCCGCCAGAAGGAGGCGCTGCAAGACACGTTGCGGCGCCAGGGTCGCAGCAGCCGGGAATTCCGCATCCGCCGCGCCGGCGACGGCGCGTGCCGGATCGTGCAGTCTGTGGAAACCGTGTGCATGAACGCCGCCGGCCAGGTCGAGTGGGTACTGGGGACGAACCTGGACATCACCGACCGCAAGCGGGCCGAAGAGGCGTTGCGCGCGAGCGAGGCCCGGCTGGGCGGCATCCTGCGGCAATCACCGGCGGGCATCGTGCAGACCGACGCCGCAGGCTGCATCACGATGGTCAACCCGCGCTGGTGCGAGTTGCTGGGCCACACCGAGGCTGAGCTGCTCGGCCGAAACATCATCGAGATCACCGAACAGTCGTTCGTGGCGCCGACCGCTGCGGCGTTCGGCCGCCTGGCCGTCGGCGGGCCGGACTTCCAGATCGAAAAGGCCTATTGCCGCAAGGACGGCTCGGTACTGCATGCGCAGAGCAACGTCGCGGCCATCCGGTCGCCGGCTGGCGAGTTCCTTGGGCTGATCGCGGTGGTGATGGACATCTCGGAACGCCTACGCGCCGAAGACGAGCTGCGCCGGCTGGCTGCCCAGCTGTCCGAGGCCGACCGTCGCAAGGACGTGTTCCTGGCGACGCTGGCCCATGAACTGCGCAACCCGCTGGCCCCGATCCGTACCGGCTTGCAGGTGATGAAGGTGAAGAAAGACGACGCCGAGGTCGTCGAGCAGGTCCGGGCCATGATGGACCGGCAGCTGGCGCAACTGGTCCGGCTGGTGGACGACCTGCTCGACGTGAGCCGGATCACCCAGGGCAAGGTGGTTCTCCGCAAGGAGCCGGTCAGCCTGAGCGCGGTGATCGACGCCGCGTTGGAGATCAGCCGTCCGGCCATCGAGCAAGCCGGTCACGAACTGGCCGTGGTCATACCGGACGAGCCGATCTTCGTGGACGGAGACGCCACCCGGCTGGCCCAGGTCGTGTCCAACCTGCTGAACAACTCGGCCAAGTACACCCACCGCGGCGGTCGCGTGCGGCTGGCGGCCGGGCGCGAGGACGGGATGGCGGTGCTGTCGGTCAAGGACAACGGGATCGGCATCCCGCCGGCCATGATCGGCCGGGTGTTCGAGCTGTTCACGCAGGTGGACCGGACATTGGAGAAGGCGACGGGCGGGCTGGGGATCGGCTTGTCGCTGGCCAAAGGGCTGCTGGACATGCACGGCGGCAGCATCGAGGCCCGAAGCGACGGAGAAGGCCTGGGCAGCGAGTTCGTGGTCCGCCTTCCGGTGGTGATGCCTGGCGCAGGGCCGGCGCGCCCGAACGGGCTGACCAGCGAGGCGGTGCCGCCCGTGCGCCGCCGCATCCTGGTGGTGGACGACAACGTGGACGCCGCAGACTCTCTCGGTCAGGTGCTGGAGATGCTGGGCCACGACGTCCGCACCGCCCACGACGGCGAGGCCGGCATCGCCGTGGCGGCGCAGTTCCGTCCCGAGCTGGTGCTGATGGACATCGGGATGCCCAAGCTCAACGGCTACGAGGCCGCCCGTCGCATGCGGGAACACCCGTGGCGCCAGGGCATGGTGCTGGTGGCCTTGACGGGCTGGGGGCAGGACGACGATCGGAAACGGAGTGCGGACGCCGGGTTCGATCACCACCTGACCAAGCCGGTGGCGTTGAGCGCGTTGACCAAGCTGATGTCGGGCCTGCGGTCAACGCCTGCCGATGAGCCTGTCGACGTTCGCAGCGCGACCACCACCGCGGCGTCCGGCGATGCCGGCCCGGTGGCGGGCGACCGGGCACGTTGAGGGGCGTGCGCGGCGGGCGGGAGCGCCTCTTGCCCCGCCAGGTCGGCATCGGCATCGGCATCGGCATCGGCATGGATAGCGGACTGCGCGGGCAGTGCCGGGCACACTCAGCCGGAAGTTGCCATGCTGCCCGGTTGACATCTGCACTTTCACTGCTTGGCCTGATCGGGGGTACCGTGTGATTCCAACTCTGCCAAGGCCGCAGACGGCCATCGGGTCGGTTTCCGGACCCCACCCGCTCGCGCCGGTCAACGTCCTCGTGGTCGACGACATCGAAGACATCCTGCTGTCGACCCGCTTGTTGCTGGCACGGCCGGGGCTGTCGGTGTTGACGGCCAGTTCTGCCGCCGGCGCACTGGAACTGCTGGGGCAACACGAGGTGGCTTTGGCGCTGCTCGACGTGCAGATGCCCGAGATCGACGGTTTCGAGCTGGCAGAACGCATGCGCGGCCATGCACAGACGCGCAGCGTGCCGATCATTTTCATGACCGGCAACAACGTCGATCCCTCACGCTCGTTCCAGGGCTACGAGGCCGGCGCGGTGGATTTCCTGATCAAGCCGGTCGACCCGCGGGTGCTTGAAAGCAAGGTGGGTGTTTTTGTCGGTCTCTATCGGCAGCGACGAGAACTCCGCGAGCGCAACGCCGAGCTGCAGCGTCTGCTGCAGCTCAACGAAGCCCTGGCCCAGGAGCTGCGCAAGGCCCACGGTGAAGCGATGGAGGCGGCGAATACCGATGCCCTGACGGGCGTGTCGAATCGACGGCATATTTTTCAGCTGGGCAATGCGATTTTGGCCGATCGGCGCCATCAGGCGCAGCCGCTCAGCCTGGCCATCATCGACCTCGACAACTTCAAGTCGATCAACGACCAGCATGGCCACCCCATTGGAGACGGCGTGCTGCGCGCCTTCTGCACCCATGTCAGCCAGCATCTGCGGCCCATGCACATGCTGGGCCGGATCGGCGGTGAGGAGTTTCTGCTGCTCATGCCGGGAACGTCGCTGGACGAGGCCGAGGTGATCCTCGATCGGCTGCACCGGTCACTGACCTCGCACGCGGGCGTTGACTACACCTTCTCTGCCGGCATGGCGCAGGCCAGCGCCGGTGAGGGCCTGCAGGCCGTCATCGAGCGCGCGGACGTCGCGCTCTACGGTGCCAAGCGAGCGGGGCGCAATTGCAGTCTGACCAGCCCGATGCCGTTGTAGAACCGCTATGCCCTAGGCCGGGCGCCCGGCCTGTCCTGCGATGGGCCGGGCGCCCGGCCTGTCCTGCGATGGGCCGGGCGCCCGGACTGTCCTGCGATGGGCCGGGCGCCCGGACTGTCCTGCGATG